>NZ_JBVHEH010000016.1:0-176540 GCF_055562955.1 Kitasatospora sp. NPDC015121 | reverse complement strand
CGCGGGGCCCGCCCCCGCCGGCCCCCCCCCCCCCGGGGGGGGCCCCCCCGGGGGCGGCCCCCCCCCCCCCCGGGGGGGCGGCCCCCCGCCGCCGCGTTTGCCGTTTGCCGTCTTTTGTCCGCATCGGTCCTATCCTTGGCGGCACTATGGTGCGGCAACTCGGAGAACTCGAGAACGACATCATGACCCGGGTGTGGCAGTGGAACCGCCCGGTCACGGTTCGGGAGGTTCTGCAGGATCTGCGGTCGGAACGCGAAATCGCGTACACCACCGTGATGACGGTGCTCGACAAGCTCTACCGAAAGGGCTGGGTGCGCCGGGAGCGCGCCGGGCGCGCATACCGATATGAACCGGTCTCCTCCCGGGAGGCGTACACCGCCGCGCTGATGAACGACGCCTGGGCGACCAGCGACAATCCGGCGGCGGCACTGGTGCACTTCTTCGGGATGATGTCACCGGAACAGCGCGAGTGGCTGCGCGACGCACTGCGGGTGGCCGGTGTCGATACCGAGGAGACCGGGCAGCCCGCGGCACGATAACGTTCCCCGGCATGGAGGTCACCATCCGCCGTGCGCGGACCACCGACGTGCGCGCCATCCGCCGGCTCATCGACACGTACTCCCGCGACGGCATTCTGCTCGACAAGCCGACCGTCACCCTGTTCGAATCCGTCCAGGAGTTCTGGGTCGCCGAACGCGACCAGGACGGCCGGGTGGTGGCCTGCGGCGCGCTGCACGTGATGTGGGAGGACCTCGCCGAGGTGCGCACCCTCGCGGTGGACCCGGTCTGCAAGGGGCTCGGCATCGGGCACCTGCTGCTGGACAAGCTGCTGGAGACCGCGCGCTGGCTCGGCGTCCGTCGGATTTTCTGCCTGACGTTCGAGGTTCCGTTCTTCTCGAAACACGGCTTCGTCGAGATCGGCGAAAACGACGATCGTACGGCAGACCCGGCGGCCGTGGCCACGGAAGTCTATGAAGAACTCCTGCGCTCGTACGACGAAGGCGTCGCCGAGTTCCTCGACCTGGAGCGGGTGAAGCCGAACACCCTGGGCAACTCGCGGATGCTGCTGCACCTGTGAGTCATGCCCGGCGGCACGACCTGCGACACAGGGGTTTGTGTTTTCCGGGAAAAGACGCTTTCCTTTCTCTAGGCAATGGATCGTTATCGCGGAAAGGGAAGCCCGTGGCACAGAGGGTTCAGGTCATTCTGGAAGACGATCTCGACGGCGGCTCCGCGGACGAGACGGTGACGTTCGCCCTGGACGGCGTGGCCTACGAGATCGACCTGAAGAGCGACAACGCCGAGAAGCTCCGCGGCCTGCTCGCCCCGTACGTCGACAAGGGCCGCAAGCAGAGCGGCCGGCTGACCGCGCCGCGCCGCGGCGGCAGCGGCGGCCGGAGCGCCGGGCGGTCCGCCGCGGCCGGCCAGGCCGACACCGCCAAGATCCGCACCTGGGCGAAGGAGAACGGGCACCCGGTCAACGACCGCGGCCGCGTCCCGAGCAACGTGCGCGAGGCGTACGAGCGGGCCCACGCGTCCTGAGCCCGGGGCCCGCGGGCCCTCAGCGGGCGGGCGGCAGGCCCAGCCGTTCGCGCGCGCAGGCGTCCGCGAGGGCGTCCAGCAGGAGCAGCAGGTCGGACGAGCGCAGGTCCAGGGCGGGTCGGTCGGTCCCGGCCCGCAGCCAGTCGGCGGTCCGCGGTCCGGGCACCCGGGGGTCTCCCGGGTGCGCCGCACGGGCCTCGATCGGCAGGCCGAGCTCCGGGCCCCAGCCGAGCCAGCCGAGCAGGTCGGGCACCGGCTCGGCGGTCCCGGGGGCCAGCAGGAACACCGCCCGGTCGGCCTGCCGCAGCACCGGCCAGCCGACCCGGCCCCGGCGCTCCAGCCGGTCCAGCGCGGCCCGCGCGGGCCGCAGCGGCGCGCTCAGCCGGTCCGATCCGCGCCAGAGGGCGGCGGTCGGGGGCGGGGGTGCCGCGGCGACGGGCGGCGGACGGGTCACGACCTGTGCAACGCTGGAGGGGCCGGGCGGTCACGCGACCGCCACCGGAACGGCGGTACACCGCCGCCGGCCGGCCTGACGTCCCGTCACCCCGGGCAGCGGGCCGCCGGACTTCTCGCCAGGCGAACACGCACCCCGCGGAAACCACGCGAAACCCGCCGGATTACCGGGTATGAATGCTGGTGGACGGGGTCGCAGGAGCCCGTCCGCAGCACGCCGCCGGGCCGGAGCGACGGTTCCACCGAACCGTGTTCGCCGTTGGCGTAGCGGGATCCGGTGCATCGGGCCCGTCGCTGGGAACACCGTCTCCCAGCATCAGGTTGGGAAAGGTGTCGGCTGGTCGCGCAGCATGTTGCTCCCGCTCCGTGGGAGTTCCGTAGCCGCGCTGCTGAGCGGGACTAGCATGCGGAAGGACAGGGCGGGGACGGCCCCCGAACTGACCGACCGCTCTGAGGAGCGATTAACGATGTTCGAGAGGTTCACCGACCGCGCGCGGCGGGTTGTCGTCCTGGCACAGGAAGAAGCCCGGATGCTCAACCACAACTACATCGGCACCGAGCACATCCTCCTGGGCCTGATCCACGAGGGCGAGGGTGTCGCCGCAAAGGCGCTGGAGAGCCTCGGCATCTCGCTCGAGGCGGTCCGCCAGCAGGTGGAGGAGATCATCGGCCAGGGCCAGCAGGCCCCGTCCGGGCACATCCCCTTCACCCCCCGGGCGAAGAAGGTCCTGGAGCTCTCGCTCCGCGAGGCGCTTCAGCTCGGCCACAACTACATCGGCACCGAGCACATCCTGCTCGGCCTGATCCGCGAGGGCGAGGGCGTCGCCGCCCAGGTCCTGGTGAAGCTCGGCGCCGACCTGAACCGGGTGCGCCAGCAGGTCATCCAGCTGCTGTCCGGCTACCAGACCGGCAGCGGCAAGGAGTCCGCCACGGCCGGCGGCCCGGCCGAGGGCACCCCGTCCACCTCCCTGGTGCTCGACCAGTTCGGCCGCAACCTGACGCAGGCCGCCCGCGAGGCCAAGCTCGACCCGGTGATCGGGCGCGAGAAGGAGATCGAGCGGGTCATGCAGGTGCTGTCCCGCCGCACCAAGAACAACCCGGTGCTGATCGGCGAGCCCGGCGTCGGCAAGACCGCCGTCGTGGAGGGCCTGGCCCAGGCGATCGTCAAGGGCGAGGTCCCGGAGACGCTCAAGGACAAGCAGCTCTACACCCTGGACCTCGGCGCCCTGGTCGCCGGTTCGCGCTACCGCGGTGACTTCGAGGAGCGCCTGAAGAAGGTCCTCAAGGAGATCCGCACCCGCGGCGACATCATCCTGTTCATCGACGAGCTGCACACCCTGGTCGGCGCGGGCGCCGCCGAGGGCGCGATCGACGCCGCCTCCATCCTGAAGCCGATGCTGGCCCGCGGTGAGCTGCAGACCATCGGCGCCACCACGCTGGACGAGTACCGCAAGCACCTGGAGAAGGACGCCGCGCTGGAGCGCCGCTTCCAGCCGATCCAGGTCGCCGAGCCCTCGCTCCCGCACACCATCGAGATCCTCAAGGGCCTGCGCGACCGGTACGAGGCGCACCACCGCGTCTCGATCACCGACGCCGCCCTGGTCGCCGCCGCCACCCTGGCCGACCGGTACATCTCGGACCGCTTCCTGCCGGACAAGGCGATCGACCTGATCGACGAGGCCGGCTCCCGGATGCGCATCCGCCGGATGACCGCGCCGCCGGACCTGCGCGAGTTCGACGAGAAGATCGCCGAGGTGCGCCGGGAGAAGGAGTCCGCGATCGACGCGCAGGACTTCGAGAAGGCCGCGTCGCTGCGCGACAACGAGAAGCAGCTGCTCCAGGCGAAGGCCAAGCGGGAGAAGGAGTGGAAGGCCGGCGACATGGACGTCGTGGCCGAGGTGGACGAGGAGCTCATCGCCGAGGTCCTGGCCACCGCCACCGGCATCCCGGTCTTCAAGCTGACCGAGGAGGAGTCCTCCCGCCTGCTGCGCATGGAGGACGAGCTGCACAAGCGGGTCATCGGCCAGGAGGACGCCATCAAGGCGCTCTCCCAGGCGATCCGCCGCACCCGGGCGGGCCTCAAGGACCCGAAGCGCCCCGGCGGCTCGTTCATCTTCGCCGGCCCCTCGGGCGTCGGTAAGACCGAGCTGTCCAAGACCCTGGCGGAGTTCCTGTTCGGGGACGAGGACGCGCTGATCGCGCTCGACATGTCCGAGTTCTCCGAGAAGCACACCGTCTCCCGGCTGTTCGGTTCCCCGCCCGGGTACGTGGGCTACGAGGAGGGCGGCCAGCTCACCGAGAAGGTGCGCCGCAAGCCGTTCTCGGTCGTCCTCTTCGACGAGGTCGAGAAGGCCCACCCGGACATCTTCAACTCGCTGCTGCAGATCCTGGAGGACGGTCGGCTGACCGACTCCCAGGGCCGGGTCGTGGACTTCAAGAACACGGTCATCATCATGACCACCAACCTCGGCACCCGGGACATCTCCAAGGGCTTCAACCTGGGCTTCGCGGCCACGGGTGACGTCCAGACCGGCTACGAGCGGATGAAGGCGAAGGTCGGCGAGGAGCTCAAGCAGCACTTCCGCCCCGAGTTCCTGAACCGCGTCGACGACATCGTGGTCTTCCACCAGCTGTCCGAGGCGAACATCATCGAGATCGTCGACCTGATGATCGCCAAGGTCGACCAGCGGATGAAGGACCGGGACATGGGCATCGAGCTCAGCCCGGAGGCCAAGAGCCTGCTGGCGAAGCGCGGCTACGACCCGATCCTGGGCGCGCGTCCGCTGCGCCGCACGATCCAGCGGGAGATCGAGGACCACCTGTCCGAGAAGATCCTGTTCGGTGAGCTGCGCTCGGGCCACATCGTGGTCGTCGGCGTGGAGGGCGAGGGCAAGGAAGCCAAGTTCACCTTCCGCGGCGAGGAGAAGTCCCCGGTGGCGGACACTCCGGCGGCGGTCACGGCGGCCGGTCCGGACCTGACCAAGTAATAGCGCCGCAAAGCGTTCCGCGAGCCGCCGCCCCCGACCTGTTCAGGTCGGGGGCGGCGGCTTTTCCGTGCCGCGCTTTTCAGTTGAAAAACTGTTTAGGTTTCCGTGTGCTGTGAATCCGGGGTCCGCGCGCCGCCGAATGGGTGCGACACGCCACACTCCGAGCACGACCGACCCTTGTCGCGGCTGGCTGACCAGTAGGTTGACGCTCCGTCAGTCACTCGGAGTCGCGGGAGCATAGCGGCGTGAACACGCCACGGTCAAGGTCTTTCTTTTTTACCCGACCTTGGATCAAATGTCGTCCACCTGTCTTGCATTGGTTCACCGGTTCGGCCAACAGGCCTCACCGGCAAGGGGAGGACGTCACCACGTTGAAGATAACCAAGAGGGTTGCCGCGGCCTCCGCCGCAGTCGCGGTGGCCGCGGCGCTGGGCGCCGGCCTGCTGCCCGGCACCGCCTCCGCAGCCCCGGTGACCCCGGTGGTCAAGGACCCGGCCGACGCCATCCAGAACGACAGCGTTCCGCGTGAGCTGCAGAGCCCGCTCGCCGACAAGCAGCAGGCCGAGCAGACCGCCGCGGTCGAGCAGCTGGTCAACGGCACCGCCAAGGTCGAGAAGCACGGCAGCGGTTCCTCGGTGAAGCTGGGCCGCGACAAGTACGTGGAGCTGTCGCGCGAGCGCACGGACAAGATCTTCACGATCCTCGTCGACTTCGGCGACCAGGTGGACAACACCACCACGACCGCCGACGGCAAGGTCAAGTACGGCGGCACGCCCGGCCCGGCGCGCAACCAGATCGCCGCTCCGGACCGTTCGAAGGACAACTCGACGGCCTGGCAGGCGGACTACAACCAGGCGCACTACCAGGACCTGTACTTCGCGAAGAACAAGCCTTCGCTGAAGACCTACTACGAGCGCCAGTCCTCCGGCCGCTACTCGGTCGACGGCCTGGTGACCGACTGGGTCCGGGTGCCGTGGAACGAGGCCCGCTACGGCTCGGACTACTGCGGCCAGCACGTCTGCGCCAACGCGCAGGACCTGATCCGCGACGGCATCAACGCCTGGGTCGCCGACCAGAAGTCCAAGGGGCGCACCGACGCCCAGATCAAGGCCGACCTGGCGCAGTACGACCAGTGGGACCGTTACGACTACAACGGCAACGGCAACTTCAACGAGCCGGACGGCTACCTGGACCACTTCCAGATCGTCCACGCCGGTGAGGACCAGTCGGCCGGCGGCGGTGCCCAGGGCACCGACGCGCTGTGGGCGCACCGCTCCTACGCGTACGCCAACCAGTCCGGCAAGACCGGCCCGGACTACAACAAGCTCGGCGGCACCCAGATCGGCGGCACCGGCCTGTGGGTCGGCGACTACACCATGCAGCCGGAGAACGGCGGCCTGGGCGTGTTCGCGCACGAGTACGGCCACGACCTCGGTCTGCCGGACCTGTACGACACCTCCGGCCAGGGCATCGACAACTCGGTCGGCTTCTGGTCGCTGATGTCCTCCGGTTCGTGGCTGGGCCAGGGCAAGAACGAGATCGGCGACATGCCGAACGACCTCGACGTGTGGTCGAAGCTCAAGCTGGGCTGGCTGAACTACGACACCGCCAAGGCGGGCCAGACCTCGCTGTCGCTGCTCGGCCCGGCCGAGTACAACTCGAAGCGCAAGCAGGGCCTGGTCGTCAACCTGCCGCCGAAGACCGTCACCACCGTGGTCAACACCCCGTTCGAGGGTGGCAACGAGTGGTGGAGCGGCAGCGCCGACGACCTGAACGTCACGCTGACCCGCGACGTCGACCTGACCGGCAAGTCCTCGGCCTCGCTGACCGCGAAGGCCTGGTACGAGCTGGAGACGGACTACGACTACGCGTACGCCGAGGTCTCCACCGACGGCGGCAAGAACTGGACCGCGCTGGCCGGCACCTTCAACGGCGCCGCGCTGCCGGACAACGCCATCAACGGCACCTCGAACGGCGCGTGGGGCGACCTGTCCTTCTCGCTGAACCAGTACGCCGGCCAGGCCGTCAAGGTCCGGTTCCGCAACACCACCGACGGCGGCGTCCACTACAAGGGCCTGGCCCTGGACAACATCGCGGTGACCGCGGACGGCTCGGCCCTGTTCACCGACGGTGCCGAGAACGGTGACAACGGCTGGACCGCGGCGGGCTTCTCCCGGATCACCGGCCAGTTCGCCAAGGACTACGACCAGCACTACCTGGTCGAGAACCGCCAGTACATCTCGTTCGACACCACGCTGAAGACCGGCCCGTACAACTTCGGCTCGGCGGCCCGTCCGGACTGGGTGGAGCACTACGCCAACCAGAACGGCGTGCTGATCTGGCTCTGGGACTCCTCCCAGACCGACAACAACGTGGCGAACCACCCCGGCCAGGGCCTGATCCTGCCGGTCGACGCCCACCCGGCCACGCTGAAGTGGAACGACGGCACGATCATGCGTCCGCGCTTCCAGTCCTACGACGCGACCTTCGGGTCCGACCGGACCGACGGCCTGACCCTGCACAAGGCCGACGCGCTCACCAAGATCCCGAGCTCGCGCGGCGTGACGGTCTTCAACGACCACACCACCAAGTACTGGTTCGACGAGAACAAGTACAGCAGCGTCCAGGTGCCGGACACCCGCACCCAGATCGAGGTGCTGTGGCAGTCGCACAACGACCTGGAGGCCATGATCAAGGTCTCGCCGGTCCGCAAGTGACACCACGTCAGTAGCGGTACCCGAGGGCCCCGGCGGTTTCCCACCGCCGGGGCCCTCGGCCTTTCGTGACGCCGGGTCAGCGGTCCCGGAGGAGGGCGAGGAAGGCGTCAAGCGCCTCGGTGACCTGTTCGGCGCTCCAGGCGGCGGCGTCGGCGGCCACCGTCACCTCGGTCATCGACAGGCCGGGCTGCGGGGCCGGCTCGCGCCAGCCGCCGAACAGCGAGACGCCCTGCTCCTCGGCCTGCCGGAGGCCGGCCTCCTCCAGCCGCGCGGCCGGGTACGGGAGCCAGAACTGGAACTGGTGGGTGTGCGGCGGCTCGGGGTGCACCCGGGCGCCGGGGGCCGAGGCGAGCGCGGCGGCGACCGTCTTGGCGTGCGCCACGTAGTCGGGCAGCCGGGGCAGCTCGTGGTCCAGGCCGGCCAGCGCGGAGAGCGCCGCGGGCCATTGCTGCCACAGGCTGCCGCCGTAGCGGTGCCGCCAGACCTTGAGCCGGCGGACGTACTCCGCCTCGCCCGCCACCAGCGCGCCGCTGTGGCCGCCGAGCGACTTGTAGCAGGAGACGTACACCGAGCCGGCCCGGGCGCAGACCTCCGGCAGCGGGCGGCCGAAGTGCGGGGCGGACTCCCAGAGCCGGGCGCCGTCCAGGTGGACCGGGCGGCCCTGCCGTTCGGCCAGCTCGTACAGCGCCTCCAGTTCGCCCCACTCGGGCAGCAGGAAGCCGGCGTCGCGCAGCGGCAGCTCCAGCATCAGCACGTCGTACGGCTCGTCGAGCTCGGCCAGCTCGGCGGCGGCGGGCTGGCGCGGGGCGCCGGTCAGCGGGACGCTGCGCAGGCCGGACAGCACCTGGTGGGCGCGGCGCTCGTGCTGCTCGGGGTGGGCGAGCGGGTGCATGGCGACCACCGGGCCGTGGGTGTCGGCCCAGGTCTTGAGGGCGGCCTGCTGGGCCATCGTCCCGGTCGGGAAGTAGGCGGCGTCCGGCTTGCCGAGCAGGGCGGCGGTGCGCAGCTCCAGGGTGCGGACGATGCCGTCGCCGTAACGGTCGGTGGGCTCGTCCAGCGGGTACGGGCCGTCGGCCAGCGCGGTGAGGGCGGCCAGGGACTCGCGCACGGTCTGCGGGCGGCCGGCCGAGAGCAGCCGGTCGGCCCGGCGGCGGGCGTGGAAGCGGCGGTCCTGAACAGGGGTGTCGTTCATCAGCTGATCATCTCCGACGTAGAGGTGGATCGGATGGCGCAGCTGGTTCGAAAGCCGGTTCGGGCACCGGCTCGAAGGGCGGTCATACCCGGACCGGTTCGGGCCCAAACCGGGCGGTCGCCGGTGGCGCTGCTCACAGGGCATTTCCGACATACGACCCGGGATAGGAGGTTTGGGACGCGAAAAGCCTCGCCGCCCGAGGCCTCGGGGTGGCCTAGCACCCGCTCCACGCACTATCGGCCGTCGTAGGTCACACTCTTGGGCCTTCGCATCCGGGTCGTTTACACCGGAGTCGTTCACCAGTGCGGCGGGCCCTCACCGGCCCGGCCCCGCTCTGGCCCCGTCCGTGAGGTACCGACTCCCGATGCGTTCTCTCCCCGCCACCGGCCGCCGGCTTCTCCAGGCGATCAGCACTCGCCACGTCCGTTCGGTCCTGGCGGCCGGCCCGCACACCACGGCCCGGCTGGCCCCCGCCAAGGCGCTCGCCTCGGGCGCCGCGGTGGTCGCCGCCGGCGCGCTGCTGATCCCGACCGGACAGGCCATCGCGCAGACCGCCCACCCGGACGCCCCGGTCGCCGTCACGGCCACCGCCGAGGGCGCCCCCGCCGAGGTCTCCGGCTTCCACCTGCCGGACCCGGCCGCGCACCAGGGCGAGCGGGCCGAGGCCGCCAAGGCGGCGCTGGTCGCCTCGCTGGAGCAGGTTGGCCAGGCCCAGCCCCAGGCCCCGGAGCAGGACCAGCACCAGGACGAGCAGGCCTCCCGCGGCGAGGAGCGCGTCGAGCTGCGGGCCGACGAGCAGCAGCAGCAGGACGACGGGCAGCAGCAGGCGGACGCCGAGCGGGCCGCCGCCGAGCAGCAGGCCGCCGCCGAGAAGGCCGCCGCCGACCAGCAGGCCGCCGCCGAGAAGGCCGCTGCCGAGAAGGCGGCCGCCGAGCAGCAGGCCGCCGCCGCCGCTGCCGCCGCCGCCGCGCAGGCGAAGCCGGACTGGTCCTCGCCCGCGCCGGGCGCGACGATCAGCAACCCGTACCACAAGACCAACGCGGCGTACGCGGCCGGCTACCACACCGGCACCGACTTCGCGGTCTCGGTCGGCACCCCGGTGCTGGCGGTCGGCGACGCGACCGTGGTGTCCTCCGGCTACGCGGGCGCCTACGGCAACCAGATCGTGCTGAAGCTCGCCGACGGCCGCTTCGCCCAGTACGCGCACCTGTCGCAGCTGGGCGTGAAGGCCGGGCAGCACGTGGACGCGGGCCAGCAGGTCGGCAAGTCCGGCAACACCGGCAACTCGCACGGCCCGCACCTGCACTTCGAGATCCGCACCGCCAACCAGTACGCGAAGGTGATCGACCCGGTCGGCTACCTGAAGCAGCACGGCGCGACCAACTTCTGATCCGCCGCTCCCCCGCTCCGCCCCGAGCCGTCCGCGCCTACCGCGCGGGCGGCTCGATGCGTGCCGCGACCTCCAGGGCGACCTCCAGGGCGGCCTCCATGGCCTCCTCGACCGTGGTGGGGGCGGGCTCGCCCGGGGTGCCGGGCTCGCAGAAGTCGGTCTTGAGCAGGAACATCGCCGAGTGCACGGAGGTCAGCGCCACGGTGGCGCGCAGCCGGTCGCGGAAGGTCGGCTCCGGCCCGTGCAGCAGGCGGATCATCCGGATCATCCGCTCCTTGAACGCCAGCCCGGCGGCGGACTCCCGCAGCGCGGGCTGGTTCTCGTGGAAGAAGCGCAGCAGCGGGGCCCGCTCGCCCATCCCGGCCGCGAACCGGCGCAGCAGTTCGTCGCGCAGCTCGGGCGACCAGGGCCGGTCCTCGCCGTAGGCGATGGCGTCGTCGAGCGGGGCGGCCATCTTCTCGACGATGCCGCGGACGATGTCGTCCTTGGTCTTGAAGTGGTAGTAGAGGGCGGCCTTGGTGACGCCGAGCCGGTCGGCGATCTCCCGCAGCGAGGTCTTCTCGTAGCCGTTCTCGGCGAACAGCTCCAGCGCCACGTCGATGATCCGCGCTCTGGTGTCGCTGCGGGGGCTCTGGGTGGTGGTCATCGCTGGCGGCCTGCCTCGGGGAGCGGGTGCGGAGGGGTGTCAAGATCCGGTTCTGCTGGCATTGTCCCTGCCCAGCGGGGCTGCATCGAAACTGGCTTGACGACCGGCTAGTGAACAACCTACCGTGCCGGACGGCGATTAACTAGCCGGTCGTCAAGTAAGTACCGCCGCGGCACCCCGCGGCACCTGCGCCCCGGGAGAGACGCACCATGACAACCCAGCAGTCAGCGGCGGTTCCGGAGGAACCCGTCGTCGCACTCGGGAAGCCCGACGAGTTCGAGCAGCGCCCGCACCGCGAGATCCGCCTGGTGATGATCGGCCTGGTCATCACCATGCTGCTCGCCATGCTCGACAACCTGATCGTCGGCACCGCGATGCCCACCATCGTCGGCGAGCTGCACGGCGCCGAGCACATGTCCTGGGTGGTGACCTCCTACACCCTGGCCACCGCCGCCTCCACCCCGATCTGGGGCAAGGTCGGCGACCTGTACGGCCGCAAGGGCTCGTTCCTGGTCTCGATCGCGATCTTCCTGCTCGGTTCGGCGCTGTCCGGCCTGTCGCAGAGCATGACCCAGCTGATCGCCTTCCGCGCCGTCCAGGGCCTGGGCGCCGGCGGCCTGATGGTCGGCGTGATGTCGATCATGGGCGCGCTGGTGCTGCCCCGCGACCGCGGCAAGTACCAGGGCATGTTCGCCGCCGTGATGGCGCTGGCCACCGTCGGCGGCCCGCTGATCGGCGGCTTCATCACCGACCACCTGAACTGGCGCTGGACGTTCTACGTCAACCTGCCGCTGGGCGCGATCGCGCTGGCCTTCATCGTCGTCGTGCTGAAGCTGCCCAAGGTCCGCTCCGACGCGAAGATCGACTACTTCGGCGCGGTCCTGCTCACCGTCGGCATCGTCTCGGCCGTGCTGGTCACCACCTGGGGCGGCCACGAGTACGCCTGGGGCTCGAAGCAGATCCTCGGCCTGGGCGCGCTCGGCGCGGCCTCGCTGATCGGCTTCTGCTACGTCGAGCAGCGGGTCGCCGAGCCGATCATCCCGCTCCAGCTGTTCCGCAACCGGAACTTCACCATGGTCTCGATCATCGGCTTCATCGTCGGTTTCGCCATGTTCGGCGCGGTGACCTTCCTGCCCACCTACCAGCAGATCGTGCAGGGCGCCTCGGCGACCAACTCCGGCCTGCTGCTGATGCCGATGATGTTCGGCATGCTGGTGATCTCGCTGGTGGTCGGCCAGGCCATCACCAAGACCGGCAAGTACCGGATCTACCCGATCATCGGCACCGCGGTGATGGCCGGCGGCTCGCTGCTGCTGTCCACCCTCGCCGTGGACACCAAGAGCTTCACCTCCTCCTGCTACATGGTGGTGCTCGGCGCCGGCATGGGCTTCCTGATGCAGGTCACCATGCTGGTCGCGCAGAACAGCGTGGAGATGAAGGACATGGGCGTCGCCTCGTCCTCCGCCACCCTGTTCCGCACCATCGGCGGCTCCTTCGGCGTGGCGCTGTTCGGGACCCTCTACGTCAACCGGCTCAACGAGACCCTGAAGGACGCCGGGATGCCGGTCGGCGGCGAGTCCACCGGCTCGATGAGCCCGGAGACGCTGAAGAGCATGCCGCCCGAGGCGGTCTCGGTGCTCCAGCACGGCATCGCCAACGGCATGCACACCGTCTTCCTGTGGGGCACCGTGATCAGCGTGGTCGCCGTCGTCGCCTCGCTGTTCATCCGCGAGGTCAAGCTCCGCGGTGGCGCGGACGCCGCCGAGGCCAAGGCCGAGGCCGCGCTGGAGGGCGCGGTCTGAGGTCCGCCCGTCCGGGCCCGAGGACGGCCCGCCTCCCCCGCTCCGGGGGCGGCGGGCCGTTCCGCGTTCCCGCGCTACCCCGGCAGCCGGTAGGTGCCCGGGCCGACCGGCTCGACCAGCCCGTCGGCGACCAGCCCGTCCAGCGCCCGGGCCCGCTGCACCGCGTCCGGCCACACCACGTCCAACTGACCCTGGGCGACCAGCCCGTGGGCCTCCCGCAGCACCGCCAGCAGCTTGCCGCGCACCTGCCGGTCGGTGCCCTCGTACGTCTGGCCGCGCCGGGCCGGGCCCTGGTACGGCGGGCGGCCGGCCCGCTGCCAGGCGCAGTCGGCGCGCAGCGGGCAGGCGCCGCACTCCGGGCCGCGGGCGGTGCAGACCAGGGCGCCCAGCTCCATCACCGCGACCGCCCAGGTCGCCGCCCGCTCGTCGCCGGCCGGCAGCAGCTCCCGCGCGGTGCGGCGCTCGGCGGCGGTGGTGGCGTTGGCCGGGTACTCGACGCCGGTCACCGCCCGGGCGAACACCCGGCGCACGTTGGTGTCCAGCACCGGGTGCCGCTGCCGGAACGCGAACGAGGCGACCGCGGCCGCCGTGTACTCCCCCACCCCCGGCAGCGCCAGCAGCTCCGCGTGGTCGCTCGGCACCTCGCCGCCGTGCCGCTCGGTGATCGCCACCGCCGCCCCGTGCAGCCGCAGCGCGCGGCGCGGGTAGCCGAGCCGGCCCCACATCCGCACCGCCTCGCCCGGCGCGTCCGCGGCCAGGGCGGCGGGCGTGGGCCAGCGCTCCAGCCAGGCCGCGTAGGCGGGCAGCACCCGCTTCACCGGCGTCTGCTGGAGCATGAACTCGCTGACCATCACGGCCCACGGCGAGGCGTCCGGCGCCCGCCAGGGCAGGTCGCGGGCGTGGGCCTCGTACCAGCCGATGACGGTCGAGTGCAGCGCCTGGACGGCGCCCGGGGCGAGGGGGGAAGCAGTGGCAGCCATGGTTCTCCCGATCCTGCCACGTCCCGGCCCGCGGGCTTAAAGCCCCAGGTCGTCGAGCTCCTTGAGCAGGTCCGCGCGCGGGCTGGCCGGCGCTTGGCCGGACTTCCCGCCCGGGGCGGGCAGCGGCAGGGCGCCACCGTCCGGGACGGCGGGCGCGGCGGCCCGCCGCGGGTGCCGGTCGCGGAAGACCCAGGCCCCGGCCAGGCCGCCGACCAGCCCGCCGAGGTGGCCCAGCCAGGACACCCCGGGGGTGCCGGGCACCGCCGTGGTCAGGATGTAGGCGAAGGACGCCCCCATCACCACGCCGATCAGCGAGTCGATCAGGTTCCGGTCGAACAGGCCGCGCAGCACCACGTAGCCGAAGTACCCGAAGACCATGCCGCTCGCGCCGACGGTCACCGCGTCCGTCCGCTCGAACAGCCACACCGCCGTCCCGCTGGTCACCACCACCAGCGCCGTCAGGCCGAGGAACTTGCGCACCCCGCGGTAGGCGGCGAGGAAGCCGAACACGAACAGCGGGCCCGAATTGCTCTCCAGGTGCTGCCAGTTCAGGTGCAGCAGGGGCGCGGTCAGCAGGTAGCCGAGACTGTCCGGGTCGTGCGAGCGGATGCCGTGCTCCAGCGCCACCTCACCGTCCAGCAGCCAGTTCACCAGCTGCACGGCCCACACCAGGCACAGGAAACCGAACATGACGAAGAACGCGCGCCGCGCCTCGGCGATCATCCGCGCCGGGTCGAGGCCGGCGCCGGTGGCGGTGGGAGCGTGGTCGTGCGGGGAGGCCATGAGGGCGACTATAGGGGGACGCGCCGCCGTGTCGGGTCCCTCTTCCGGAGCAAATGGCGGATCATGTGAAAGAAGTGGTCCCGGTGCGGTGTTGATGCGTCAACAGGTGCACAAGGTCTCGTAGAGTTTGCGCGTGCCCTCTCTGCGCCAGCCCGTCGGACCACTGCCCGCCTCGATCTACTGGCGGCGCCGCGTCGTGGTCCTGTCCGCCCTCGCCGTCGTCCTCCTCGTGGTGGGCTGGCTCGCGTTCGGCCCCGGCGGCGACGGCGACAAGCAGAAGAAGGCCGGCGGGAACAGCCCGCTGCCCGCGCCCGCACAGTCCATCACCCCCGGCGCGTCCCCGACCGGGCCCGCGATCACCACCCGTCCCGGCGGCTCGTCCGGCGGCAGCGGTGGCGGCGCGGCGAGCGGCGGTGCGGCGAGCGGCGGCGCGGGCGGCGAGATCAGCGTCACCGGGGGCGGCTCCTCCTCCGGCGGCGGGGGCTCGGCCTCCGGCGGCGCGGGTGGCGGCACCGGCGGCGGTGGCGGCACCGGCGGCGGCGGTTCCCGGACGGGCGGCGGGGCCTCGCCCGCCGTCAACACCACCGAGGTGATGGCGCTGCCGGTCTGCACCACCTCGCAGCTCACCCTCGAACTCGCCTCCGCGCAGAACTCGTACGCGCCGAAGGACAAGCCGAAGCTGGCCCTGACGATCCGCAACTCCTCCGGGTCGGGCTGCCGGATCAACCTCTCGCACGAGTTCTCCTTCCTGACGGTCACCTCCAGCGCCAACGAGCGGGTCTGGTCCTCCGCGGACTGCATCGCCGAGCGCGTCGACGCCTGGGCCCAGATCGCCGGCAACAGCGGCGTCACCGAGACCTTCACCTGGGACCGCACCCGCTCCAAGCCCCAGTGCGCCACCCCCGACCCGGCCCCCGCCCAGCCCGGCAACTACCTCGTCCAGGCCGACCTCACCGGCCCGGCCGGCGGACCGCTCTCGGCCCGGGCGTCGATCCGGCTGGAGAGCTGAGCGGACGTCCCCGACGGGGCACCGCCCTAGTCCGCCCAGCTGGTGCCGCGCAGGGTGCGGCCGAGGGTGAGGGGGAGCAGGGCGACGGCGAGGGCCGTGGCGAGCAGGGTGAGGACGGTGGGGGCGGGGAGGCGGTCGAGGAGCAGGCCCGCGGTCATCGTGCCGAGCGGGAGGCCCGCCATCAGGAGGGTCATGGTGCCGGCCATCGCGCGGCCGCGCATCGCCTCGGGGACCCGCTGGAAGACCAGGACGTCCAGCAGGACCCGCAGGGACGGGGCGCCGAGGCAGCCGAAGGCGAGGGCGGCGAAGACCTGGAGCGGGCCGGAGGCCGCCGCGCAGGCGGCGAAGGCGGCCGCGCCGGCCCAGCCGACGGCGAGCATCAGCCGACCGGGGCTGAGCAGGCGGTGCAGGCGGGGGACGAGTAGCGCCCCGAGCAGGCCGCCGACGGCCTCGCCGGTGAGGACCAGGCCGATGCCCGCCTCGGAGGTGCCGTGCTCGCGGAGCAGGACCATGACGGCGAGCAGGATCGCCGAGCCGGTGAGGTTGAGCCCGGCGGCGATCAGCACGGCACCGCGCATCGTCCGGTGGGCGAGCAGGTGGCGCAGGCCGGCCAGCGCGGCGCCCCTCTCCCTGCCCCCGGTCGTCCCGTCCGCCCCGGGACGGGAGTCGAACCGGACGGCGACGCTCGCACCGAGGGCCAGGCCGGAGGTCAGGACGGTGGTGAGGAAGGGGACCGCGCTGCCGAGGCCGAGCAGGAAGCCGGCCAGCGGCGGTCCGGCCAGCGCGGCGCCGTTGACCCGCAGTTCGTCCTGCGAGAGGGCCTGGCGGAGCTGCTCGGGCGGGACGACGGCGCGCAGCGCGAGCATCCGGGAGGGGCCGCCGTAGGCCATGGTGGCGCCGATGACGGCGGCGGCGAACAGCGCGTGCGGGACGGTCAGCAGGTCGGCGACCAGGGCGAGCGCGACGCTGAGCGCGGTGAGCAGCCGGACGGTGTCGGCGACGATCAGGATCCGCCGCCGGTCGTGCCGGTCGGCGACCGTGCCGCCGTGCAGGCCGAACAGCACGGACGCCCCGAACTGGACGGCGCCGAACGCCCCGGCCACGGTCGGGGAGCCGGTCATCGCGAGCAGCAGCAGCGGGTACGCGGTGTCGGCGAGGCAGGTGCCGAGCATCGCGGACGCGGAGCCGGCCCAGAGGGTCTGGAAGCGGCGGTTGCGGCGCAGCGGCACCACGACGGCTTCCGGTTCGGCTGTGGTGCTCATCCCTCGTACCCCGTTCATGCTTCCGCCCATGTTCATGTCGCAGCAACCATTCACGTGCACATGAATGGTTGCACCAGAGGGAATGATTGCGCAAGCGTTGACGCTATGGCTGAATGTGAACGTGGCTGAACAGATGAAGGAGCGCGAGGTCACCGACGTCGCGACGCTCAAGGCGCTGGCCGACCCGCTGCGGCTGGCCGTGCTCGGGGTGCTGATGAAGCGCGACCCGGAGCCGGTCTCGGTGAAGGAGGTCGCCGCGGCGCTGGAGGAGGCGCCGACCAAGCTGTACCGGCACGTCAAGCAGCTGGAGCAGGCCGGGCTGGTGTACGTGGCGGAGACCCGGCTGGTCTCCGGGATCGTGGAGAGCCGCTACCGCTCCGCCCAGCGGTCCCTGCGGCTGTCGCCGCAGGTCTACGCGGAGGGCGACGAGCCGCCCGGCGCGCTGGGGGCGATCCTGGCGGCGATGGACCTGGTGCGCGCGGACTTCCGGCGCGACTTCCTGGCGGGCCGGATCGACCTGACCCCGGCGGCGCAGGGCAACCCGCACCCCGGCAAGTTCGCGCACGCCACCTTCCGGCTCAGCCCCGAACGGCTGCGGCGGCTGCGCGCCCGACTGGACGAGGCGCTGGACGAGGTGTTCGCGGAGGGCGACTCCACCGACCCGGACGCCGTCGAGGTGGCGCTGTTCGCCCTGCTGTACGCCGTCCGGCCGCCCGCGGAGGACTAGACGTACCGCTCCAGGATGGAGGACTCGGCGAGCCGGGACAGCCCCTCGCGCACCGAGCGGGCCCGGGTCTCGCCGACGCCCTCCACGGTCTGCAGGTCGTCGATGGACGCGGCGAGCAGCTTCTGCAGGCCGCCGAAGTGGTCGACCAGCCGCTCGATGACGGTGTTCGGCAGCCGGGGCACCTTGGCGAGCAGCCGGTAGCCGCGCGGGGAGACCGCGGAGTCCAGCGACTCGGGGGTGCCGGTGTAGCCGAGCGCCTTGGCGACGGTCTGCAGGTCGAGCAGCTCGGCGTGGGTCAGCGCCTCCAGGTCGGCGAGCACCTCGGTGACCGTGCGGCCCTTCTTCGCCGCCCGGTCCGGGAAGTAGTCGCGCACCACCAGCTCGCGCTCGGGCTCGACGCCGGCGATCAGCTCGTCCAGCTGCAGCGACAGCAGCCGGCCGTCGGTGCCCAGCTCCAGCACGTACCCGGCGATCTCACCGGCGATCAGCCGGACCATCTCCAGGCGCTGCACCACCGCCGAGACGTCCCGGACGGTGACCAGGTCCTCGATCTCCAGGGCGGACAGGGTGCCGGCCACCTCGTCCAGGCGGAGCTTGTAGCGCTCCAGGGTGGCCAGCGCCTGGTTGGCCCGGGACAGCACCGTGGTGGAGTCCTCCAGCACCCGCCGGGCGCCGTTGACGTAGATCGCGATCAGCCGCATCGAGTGCGAGACCGCGACCACCGGGAAGCCGGTCTGCCGGTTGACCCGCTCGGCGGTGCGGTGGCGGGTGCCGGTCTCGTCGGTGGGGATGTTCGCGTCCGGCATCAGGTGGACGCCCGCGCGCAGGATCTTGGCGTGGTCCTTGTCCAGGATCACCGCGCCGTCCAGCTTGCACAGCTCGCGCAGCCGGGTGGCGGTGAACTCGACGTCCAGCACGAAACCGCCGGTGCACAGCGCGTCCACGCTCTTGTCGAAGCCGAGCACGATCAGGCCGCCGGTGTTGGCCCGGAGCACCCGCTCCAGGCCGTCACGCAGTGCCGTGCCCGGCGCGATCGCACTGAGGGAAGCCCGCAGCAGGGCCTCCTCGCGGGAGGACTTGTCCGCCCGGTCGATGGCTGCCACGTGACTCCTTGGGCCGACCCGAACCGTGTGCCGCGGCGGCCGACGGTCTGTCTGTTGTTGCTGCGAATGATGCCGATGAGCAGCTGAAGTCTAACTGCGTACGGCCGCGACGGGGCGTGGGTCAGGCCAGTTCGTCCGAGTCGACCGGCTCCCAACCCGCCATCAGCTCCTCCGGGTAGGCCTGGACCGGGGCCTGGGCGCGGGCCCGGGCGAGCGCCTGGGCGCCCGGATCGCCCGGCGTGCGGGCCGACGGCGCGGTGTCCGCCTTCGGCTTCGAGCGGGGGCGGCGGCCGGGGATCGCGCGCAGCGCCTCGCCGATGTCGGAGACCTCCACCACCTGCATGCCGGCCGGGACCTTGCCCGGGTCCGGCGGGACGAGCGCGTGGGTGAAGCCGAGCCGGTGGGCCTCCGCCAGGCGCCGCTGCACGCCGGTCACCCGCCGCACCTCGCCCGCCAGGCCGACCTCGCCGATCGCCACCAGGTTGTTCGGCAGCGGCGTGTCGGTCGAGGACGAGGCCACCGCCAGGGCGATCGCCAGGTCGGCCGACGGCTCGGTGAGCTTCACGCCGCCGACCGTGGCCGTGTAGATGTCCTGCTTGCCGAGCTTCACGCCGCCGTGCCGCTCCACCACCGCCAGGATCATCGCGATCCGCGGCGACTCCAGACCCGAGGTGGTGCGCCTCGGCGAGGGGATCTGCGAGTCGACCATCAACGCCTGCACCTCGGCCACCAGCGGCCGCTTGCCCTCCAGCGTGACGGTCAGGCAGGTGCCCGGGACGGCCTTGTCGCGGCGGGTCAGGAACAGGCCGGACGGGTCGGCCAGGCCGACGATGCCCTCGTCGTGCAGCTCGAAGCAGCCGACCTCGTCGGTCGCGCCGTAGCGGTTCTTCACGCCGCGGATCAGCCGCAGCCGGGCGTGCCGGTCGCCCTCGAAGGAGAGCACCACGTCCACCAGGTGCTCCAGCAGGCGGGGGCCGGCGATCTGGCCGTCCTTGGTGACGTGGCCGACCAGCAGGGTGGCCATGCCACGCTCCTTGGAGGCCCGGATCAGCGCGCCCGCCACCTCGCGGACCTGCGCCGGACCGCCCGGGGCGCCGTCCAGC
Organism: Kitasatospora sp. NPDC015121; assembly: GCF_055562955.1. Taxonomy (NCBI): domain Bacteria; kingdom Bacillati; phylum Actinomycetota; class Actinomycetes; order Kitasatosporales; family Streptomycetaceae; genus Kitasatospora; species Kitasatospora sp. NPDC015121. Next base: position 156,844 of record NZ_JBVHEH010000016.1, on the reverse strand, counting down.
TCGGCGGAGGCGATGGTCTGCACCGAGTCCAGGATCAGGAGCGAGGGGTTGACCGCCTCGATGTGGCCGAGCACCGCGCCCAGGTCCTGCTCGGCGGCCAGGTAGAGGTGGTCGGAGAGCGCCTTGATCCGGTCCGCGCGCAGCCGGACCTGGCCGGCCGACTCCTCGCCGGTGACGTACAGCGTGCGGTGCCGGTCGCTGGCGGCCTTGGCCGCGACGTCCAGCAGCAGGGTCGACTTGCCGACGCCGGGCTCGCCCGCGAGCAGCACCACCGCGCCCGGCACCAGGCCGCCGCCGAGCACCCGGTCCAGCTCCGGGACGCCGGTGGAGCGGGCCGTCGCCACCTGCCCGTCGACCTGCCCGATCGGCTTGGCGGGCGCGGAGACCGGCCCCGCCGCCGTCGTCCGGACCGGGACCGCGCCGTGCTCCTCCACCGTGCCCCAGGCGTTGCACTCGGGACAGCGGCCGACCCACTTGAGCAGTTGGGCGCCGCACTCGGTGCAGCGGTACGACGGGCGCGGCTTCGCGGTGGTCTTGGTACGGGCAGCCATGCGGGCCACGGTAGCGCCTCGCACCGACAACGCCCGGACCTCACCCGAACGGCGTCAACCGGGCGAACAAGGAATCGGTCCTGTTACCCGAAAGAAGGACAAATGGCGGAAACCTTCGGGGCGGCGGGTTTCGGCTGCCTACCGTCGGTTCCGTGACCACCGGCCAGCCCCCCCACCCCGTCGACCCGACCCCGGCCCTCCGGGCGTACGGCGCGTGCGTCGACGGGCTGTTCACCTACTGCCTGTCCGTGCTCTGCGAGCACGAAGCCGCGACCTCGGCCGTCCTGGAGGTCCGCGACCTGGCCCTGCGCCACGGCGACCGGGTCGACGACCCGGCGCTGCTGCGCGCCTGGCTGTACGCACTGGCCCGGCACCGCTGCCTGGCCCGCCTCGAAGGCGACCGCGGCGCGGACGGCGCGTCCCCGCCCGGCTCCCCGGGCGCGCTGCGCGAGCGGCGGCGCGAACTCGCCTCGCTGGCCTGGCCCGAGGCGGCCGGCACCGACCCCGAGCAGCGCGAGGCGCTGGAGCTGGCGGTGCGCCACCGGCTGGACGGCGCGGAGGTCGCGGCGGTGCTCGGCCTGAGCGCCGAGGACGCGGCCGCGCTGCTGGACGCGGCGGGCGCCGAGGTCGGCCGGACCAGGACCGCGCTGCTCGTCCTCGGCGTCGGCTCCTGCCCCGAACTGGCCCAGCTCGGCGGCGTCGGCGCGGAGTCCTGGCGGGGCTGGGTGCTCGGCCCGGCGCTGCGCCGCGAACTCGTCCTGCACCTGGTCGAGTGCCCGACCTGCCGGGGCACCGCCGAACGGGTCGCCGGGCAGCTCGGGCACGGCCTGGCCGGACTGCCCGGGCTGCCGCTGCTGGCCGCGCCCGGGCCGCTGCGCCCCGGCGCGGCGCCGTCCGGCGGGACGGCCTTCCTGACCGGCGCGGCCGCGGGCCGGCGGGCCGCGCAGGGCCCGGCCGAGCCCCGCTTCGACCAGCGCGGCTTCCCCCGGCACCGGATGCCCCCGGCACCGCGCGGCGCGGCGGTGCGGCAGCGGGTGGTGACCACCGGCGTGCTGGCGGCGGTGCTGGCCGCGCCGGTGGTGGCGCTGTGGAGCGCGCACCGGGGCGGCGCCGAGGACCACGCCGCGGCGGTCTCCTCGGTGCGGGTGGACCCGACGGCGGCGCCCGGGCGGCGGGTGCCGGTGCCCGAGCCGACGCCGGCCGCGGTCGCCGCGCTGCCGCCGGCCGCCCCGGTGCAGGTGCTGGAGCTGGTCGGCGCGGTGGCCGCAGAAACGTCCCTGCCGACGGTTCAGGGCCCCGCCGTGCCGGTGCCCTCGCGCGGCGCCACCCCGCTCTCCAGTCCCGCCCTGACCCCCGAACCCGCCCCGGCGCCGTCCGCCGCGGACCGGCTGACCGTGACGGCCGGCGCGTACGGCAACCGCACCGTGCTGACCCTCACCAACACCGGGGACGGGCCGCTCGCCTGGCACGCCGTGCTGGACGTCGACTGGCTGCGGCTGAGCCGGGACGCCGGCACCCTGGAGCCCGGCCAGCGGATCACCGTCACCGTCACCGTCGACGAGGCGCGCGCCCCGCAGTCCCGCTGGACCGCGCGCCTGGCGCTGCCGCCGTCCACCGCCGTGGTGACCCTGGAGGGCGGCAGCGACCACCGCGGCGTCCCCACCCCGGACCCGACCGGGAGCCCGACGCCCGCGCCCTCGCCCTCCCCGTCCGCGAGCACGGGCGACCCGACCCCGGCCGACCCCTCGCCGTCCGCCTCGGCCTCCGCGCCCGCCTCGCCCCCGGCCCCGGCCTCGCCGTCGTCCGCGCCGTCGTCCTCGGCCTCGTCCGCTCCGACGCCGAGCCCGTCCGCGTCCGCACCGCCCGCGTCCGCACCGCCCGAGTCCCCGGCCGGCTCTGCCGCGCCGTGACGGCGGGTCAGTCCGCCGCGGTGCGCCGGCCCGCCAGCCAGCGCTCACCGCGGGCCACCGCCTCCTCCAGCGAGGCGTCCAGGACGGGGTCGGCGGGAACGACTCCGTCCGCGCCGAGCGCGCCGGCCAGCCCGGTGTGCTCGGTGAGCCGGACGAAGGAGGGCTGCGCCCCGGCGACGATCAGCCGTCCGCCGCGGGCGCCCAGCTCCTCGTTCCGGCGGCGCAGCAGCTTGACCACGCTGGACGAGGGGACGTCGGGGACGGCCCGGACCACCAGCACCAGCACGGCCGGGCCGTCGGGCGCCCCCGGCCAGGCCGACTCGATCAGCGGGAGCTCCGCGAACAGGCTGACCCCGCCGTAGGCGAGCACGGTGACCCGCCCGGCGGGCAGCTCGGCGGGCACCTCGGCGGTCCGCCAGTGGCCGTCGCCGGTCGGGACGAGCGCGGTCAGCCGGGCCTGCCGGGAGGCCTGCACGCAGTAGAGCAGCAGCGAGAGCACCACGCCGAGGATGATCGCCTGCTGCAGCGGCAGCTGGGTGGTGCCCAGGAAGGTGACCGCCATCGCGGCGGCGGACAGCGGCGAGGTCCGCAGCACCAGCCTGACGTCCGGGACCTTGCCGACGATCAGTTCGCCGCCGACCACGATGATCAGCCCGCCGATCACCGGCATCGGGATGTGCTCGGCGAGCGGCGCCAGGGCCAGCACGACCAGCGCCAGCCAGACGCCGGAGAACACGCCCGCCCAGCGGGTGCGGGCCCCGGCGGAGACCGCGACGCCGGTGCGCGACAGCGAACCGCCGACCGGCAGCGACTGGAACAGCGCGCCGGTGACGTTGGCGAGGCCCTGCGCGGTGAAGTCGCCGTTGACGCTCGACTTCGAGCCGTCCGGGTTGGGCACCGACGGGCTGATCCCGGCCGCCTGGGCGAGCGCCACCAGCGCGATCGACAGCGCCCCGCCGAGCAGGTGTCGGGCCGCCGACCAGTCGGGCGCGGTGAAGTGCGGCAGCGCGGCCGGGATCCCGGCGATGCCGCCGACCAGCTCCACGTCGGTGCCGAACACCGCCACGCCCGCGCTGACCAGCACCATCGCCACCAGCAGCGCCACCGTCCGCAGCCGCTCCATCGCGTGCGCCAGCGCCCACACCGCGACGGTCGCCGCCGCCACCAGCGTCGCCGCGAGCTCCCAGGACCCGGCGTGCAGCAGCCAGTCGCCGAGCTGCACCAGCTTGTTGTGGCCCTGCGGCCGGTACCCGGTGGCGTCCTTGAGCACGCCGACCACGATCTGCAGCGCGATGCCGGCGGAGAAGCCGACCATCACCGCGTTGGAGACGAAGCTCAGCACCACGCCCAGCCGCAGCACGCCCATCAGCAGCATCACCACGCCGGACAGCACGCCCAGCAGCGCGACGTTCCCGGCGTCGGAGGGGTCCAGCCCGGCGTCGCTCAGCACGCTCTGCGAGGTCAGCGCGACGGCGCTGGTCAGCGTGGTGACCATCAGCACGGTCCGGGCGGTCAACGAGCCGACGACCGCCGGGACGACGCCGGAGAACAGGCCCGCGACCGGGTTGAACCCGGCGATCGACGCGTACGCCATGCCCTCCGGGATCGAGAACAGGCCGGTGACCAGTCCGGCGGTGACGTCGCTCGGCTTCGGCCGGCCCAGGCCGCGCGGGCGCCGGGGCCGGGGCCAGGAGTGGGGTCGGGGCCAAAGGTGGGAGTGGGGACGGGGGTGGGGCCCGGGCCGGGGTCGGCCCATCAGGCCAGCCCCGACACGGCGTCGCCGACGTACTTCACGCCCAGGACCAGCAGCAGCACGACCATGATCGCCGAGTTGTGCGCGGACATCCACGCCTTCCAGCCGCCCAGCACCTCGGTCGCCCGCGCCCCGCCGAGCAGGTAGACGCCCAGCGGCAGCAGCGTGCACAGCGAGCCGATCAGCACCAGCAGCACCCCGGCGACCGCCTTGCCGCCGCCGCTCGCGCCGCTGGTGGCGACGGAGACCGCGCCGCCGACCGCCAGCACCAGGTTCTTCGGGTTGGCGGCGACCAGCACCGCGGCCAGCCCCGCCGACTTCGGCGGGGTGAACCGGTCGATCGCCCGCATCCACCCCGGCGCCTCGGCGGCCCGGCCCTCCCGCGGCCGCGCCCGCCACTGCCTGACCGCCAGCAGCAGGAACAGCACGCCCAGCGCGAGCTTCACCCAGTACGACCAGTCGGGCGTCCCCGCGGCGCTGTCGATGCCCGAACCGGCCAGCACCACCGCGGTGGTGACCGCGCCCAGCGCCACCACCCAGCCGGCCGCGAACGCGATGCCGTTGGACCGCCCGCGCGGGGTGGCCAGCATCAGGATCACCGCGATCAGCGGCAGCGGGCTGATCGCGATGCCGACCGCCGAGGCCAGCATCTGCCCGATCGCGTCACCCATCTCCGTCCCCTCTCCGTTCCCCCGCGTGCCCCTGCTCCGGTCGGCCCGCTCCGGTCGACCCGCTCCGGTCAGCGCAGCCGGATCGCGGGCAGCCGGTAGCTGCCGTCCAGCACCTCGTCCTTCGGCTGGTACATCCGCACCATCGGTCGGAAGCCGCCCTCCGGCGCGGGCAGCCAGTTCGCGAACTCGTCGGCGTCGGTGGGCCGTTCGTGCTGGAGGTGGAGCGTCAGCGAGCCGTCCTCGCCGTACACCAGGCCGGGCGTGCGGTCGCCGATCGAGTACCGGTCGATCTCGTTGGCGACCAGCAGGTACTCCGGGGTGCCGTACATCGTCACCGACCAGAACGCGCCCACCGGCGGGGTCCGCTCGAACCGCAGGGTGTACGCGTGCGCGCCGGTCAGCGGGACGCCGTCCGCGTCGTTGTAGGTGGTGGCGTACGCGGCCTCGTAGGCGTGGTTGCCCCACAGGCCGGTCCGGGCGGCCACCGCGCGGGACAGGTAGGCGGAGCGGCGGTCGGCGATCCGCCACTGCGGCTCGTCGCGGGTGCCGGGGCCGAGGTGGTCCAGGTTGTAGTCGAACAGGTGCAGGTTGGCGGCCCACTCGCCGGTGGGGTCGTCGGTGCCGGCGGTCGCGGCCTCCACCCGTTCGCGGCCCGCCGCCAGGCCCTTGGCCAGCGCCGCCGCCCACTCCGGCGGGCCGTCCAGGTAGGGCGAGCGGCCCTGGTCGAGCAGGCCGATCGGGGCGAAGCGCTGCTGGAACTCCACGTCGGCGGCGGCGGGCGGGAACGCGGCCGCCCAGACCCGCAGCCGTTCCAGGAACAGCAGCTCCGCGGGGACGTCCGGCTCCGGCTCCGGCAGGCCCGCGCCGGCGTTCCCCTCCACCGGGGTGAGCGTCAACTGCCGCTGCAGCTCCCGCACTCGGGGCAGGTCGTCCGGCCCGGAGCAGGAGTTGCGCCCCAGGATCACGGCGACCGCCGTCGGGGAGGTGATCACCGGTACGCCCTCCGGTGCCGTCCCGCGCCAGCCGGGCGGGGCGACCAGCCAGGTCTGCTCGGCGGTGCCGGACGAACGGCGGCCCACGTAGGCGAAGTTGTTCGTCCAGGCGTCGATGAACTGCAGCACGTCGTACGCGCCGCCGGTGTCCGGGACGTGCAGCAGCAGCGGGCCGGCCGACAGGTCCAGCGGGGCGATCGAGTACACCGTGTCGTTGTTCACCGACACGAAGTGCGAGGAGGCGTCGCCGAGTTCGGTGGCGTGGCCGAAGGTGTTCCACGGCGTCGGACCGATCGAGGCCAGCCCGCGGCGGACGATGCCGTCCACCGCGGTCAGGCCGGCCACCAGCGGGGAGCCGTACACGTGGGCCTCGGCGGCCAGCATCTCGGGCGTGGCGTCAGCCATCCGAACGTCCTTGTCTGGTCGGGTACTTCAGCGGGTGGTGAGGGTGGGGAGCTGCCAACTGCCGTCCAGCAGCTCGGGCTTCGGGCCGTAGGCGCGCACCGCGACGAAGTACGGGCCTTCGGGGGCAGGCAACCAGTTCGCGAACTCGTCCGGTTCGGTGGGGCGTTGGTGCTGGAGATGGAGGGTCAGCGAGCCGTCCGCGCCGTACACCAGGCCGGGCGTGCGGTCACCGATCGAGTACCGGTCGATCTCGTTGGCGACCAGCAGGCGCTCCGGGAGGCGGTACACCGTCGCCGACCAGAAGAACCGGGCCGGCGGCAGCCGGCCGGCCGGGAAGTGCAGCACGGCCGGCTCCCGGCCGCCCGCCGCCGACTCCCAGCCGCCGTACCAGGCCTCCTCGGCCGGCAGCCCGTACAGGCCCTTGAGGGCGCCGCAGGCCCGGTCCAGGTAGCGGGTGCCCAGCTGCTCGCGGGTGCCGAACAGGGCGGTGCCGGTGGCCGCGCCGTCCGTCGCCGCGACCAGCTCGGCCCGGCCGTCCGCGATGCCCGCGAGCAGTGCCTCGCGCACCTCGGCGGGCAGTGCCGCCGGTTCGAAGTCGCCGCCGCCGATGCCCAGTTCGGCGAGTCGGCCGCGCAGTTCGGCGTCCGCGGGCAGGGTCGGGAAGAAGCCCAGCAGGAAGTCGAGCAGGGCGAAGAACTCCAGCGTGCCGAGCGCCTCCTCGCCCCGCCAGACCGGCCACACCGGTTCGGCGGCGACCGGCCGCGGCGTGCCCAGGTGCTCGCTCAGCGGCTTCAGCACGTACCCGGCCTGCACCCGCTCGACCTCCGGCACGTCCGCGGGGCCCGCCGAGAACGTCCGCCCGAGGATGCCGACCAGGTTGGTGTCGGCCCGCAGCACCCCGTCGAAGCCCTCCGGCGGGTGCGCCTCGTGCCCCGGGCCCGCGATCAGGTAGCGGCCCGCGCCGTCGCCGGTGGCGCGCGAGCCGACGAAGCCGACGTACGCGGTGTCCAGGTCGTGCACCGGCAGCACGTGGTAGCGGTCGGTGGCGGGCTTCTCCAGCACCCAGGGCTCGGCCCGCAGGTCCAGCCAGGCCCACGAGTACGGGGTGTCGTTGTTGGGCGTCACCACGTCCGTGTTGGCCGGGGTGAACGGCCGCGGGTAGTGCCGGAACACGCCGAAGCCCCCGACGTACCGGGGGTCCGCGTCGTCGATCGCCTGCGGGTAGATCGTCCGGTAGTTCTCCACCAGCGGGTAGCCCCAGACCCACGCCCGCGCCGCCGTCCGCCGCACCGCCGCCGGATCCGCGCCGACCGGGTTCCCCATCTCGCCCACCCTTCTCCCCCCGAAAGGGAACAATCAGACATACCGGTACACCGGGATGCTATGTGCTCCCTTTTCGATCGGCACTCCGACGGCGGGCCGGGGCGGGTGACGCGCCGTCCGCCGACGGCGGGCCGGGGCGGGTGACGCGCCGTCCGCCAGCGGCGGGCCCGAGCCGGTGACGCGCCGTCTGCCGGCGGCAGAACCGCTCCGCCGACGGCGAACCCGGCACATGGACGGCCCCCCGGGCGGAGACCCTCGGAGGCATGGACATCCTTCTGCTCGGCGGATCCAAGTTCCTCGGCCGCGCCTACGCCGCCGAGGCCCTCGCCCGCGGCCACCGCGTCACCACCTTCAACCGCGGCGTCAGCCGCGCCGACCTGCCCGGCGTCGAAGCCGTCCACGGCGACCGCGCCGACCCCGACGCGATCGCCCGCCTCGTCGACGGCCGCCACTGGGACGCCGTCATCGACACCTCCGGCCAGCAGCCCCACGACGTCGCCACCACCGCCCGGCTGCTCGACGGCCGGGCCGGGCACTACGGCTTCGTCTCCTCGATCCACGCCTTCGCCGACTGGCCCGCCCACCCCGTCGACGCCGACTCCCCCACCCTCGACTGCGCCGGCGACCTCCCGCCCGACCAGCCCTTCGCCAACGCGCTCAAGGCCGGCTGCGAGCGCGCCCTGGCCGCGAACTTCGGCGGGCCGGCCGCGATCCTCAACTGCGGCCTGCTGATCGGCCCGCACGAACCCATCGGCCGCCTCCCCTGGTGGCTCGACCGGATCGCCCGCGGCGGCCGCGTCCTCGCCCCCGGCGCGCCCGACCGTCCGCTCAGCCTCGTCGACGCCCGTGACTTCGCCGCGTTCGGCCTCGACCTCGCCGAACGGAGGGCCGCCGGACGCTACGTCACCACCGCGCCGATCCGCTCCGCCACGACCGGCGAGTTCCTCGACGCCTGCCGCACCGCGACCGGCTCCGACGCCGAACTCGTCTGGACCCCGGACGCCGACCTGCTCGCCGCGGACGTCTCCCCCTGGGTCGAACTCCCCCTCTGGGCGCCCGCCACCGACGGCTGGCACGGCACCTGGCAGGCCGACCCCGCCACCGCCCTCGCCGCCGGCCTGCGGATCCGCCCGCTGCTCGACACCGTCACCGACACCTGGGCCTGGCTGGAGTCCGGCGGCCGCGCGGAGGTCGCCTACCGGCAGCTCGACACGCCGCTGGGGATCGACCCGGCGAAGGAGCGGGCCATCCTCGACGGGCGGTAGGCGGCCCGGGGCGCCGGGCCCTCAGTACGTCCGGCGGGTGACCAGTTCGGCGAGGGCCAGCAGGTCGTCGGCGCGGGACGGGTCCGGCACGGCGGCGGCCAGGTGCGCGATGGCGGCGGCCATCCGGTCGCAGCTCTCGGTCTGGGCCCAGCCGCGGCCGCCCGCCCGGTCGACCGCGTCGGCGGCCGCGGCGAGCTCGGTGGGGCTGAGCGGGCGGCCGGTGGCGTAGAGCGCGGCGAGTTCGGCGCCGGCCGGGGTGCCGGAGGAGAGGGCGTGGACGACCGGGAGGGACTTCTTGCGGGCGGCCAGGTCCGCGCCCACCGGCTTGCCGGTGACCGCGGGGTCGCCCCAGATGCCGATCAGGTCGTCGATCAGCTGGAAGGCCAGCCCGATCTCGCGGCCGAAGGCGTCCATCGCGTCGGCGGTCTCCGCGTCCGCCCCCGCGTACAGCGCGCCGAGCGCGCACGCGCAGCCGAGCAGGGCGCCGGTCTTGCCCTCCGCCATGGTCAGGCACTCGGCCAGGGTGACGTCGGTGCGCTGTTCGAACGAGCAGTCGGCCTGCTGGCCCGCGCAGAGCTCGACCACGCAGTCGGCGAGGCGGCGGACCGACGCGGCGGCCGCCGGGTGCGGGTCCTCGGCGAGCACCCGCAGCGCCAGCGAGTGCATGGCGTCGCCGGCCAGGATCGCCCCCGTGGTGCCGAACACCCGCCAGGCGGTGGGCCGGTGGCGGCGGGTGTGGTCGCGGTCGAGGACGTCGTCGTGCAGCAGGGTGAAGTTGTGCACCAGCTCGACGGCGGCCGCGGCCCGGACCGCGTCCTGCGGGCGGCCGCCGACGGCGGTCGTCGCGGCCAGCACCATCGCCGGCCGGATCGCCTTGCCCGCACCGACCGCGCTCGGGGCGCCGTCGGCCTCCAGCCAGCCCAGGTGGTAGCCGGAGATCAGCCGCATCGACTCCGGGAGGGTGTCGACGGCGGCCCGCAGCGCGGGGTCGACGACGGCGCGGGCCCGGCCGAGCAGGGCCATCGCCTCGGCGGTGTCGCGGCCGCCGTCGACCGCCCCGACGGCCTCGGTCTCGACCGTCGTGCTCTCGCCGTGCTGCCCGCGTTCGGGCACGGTGATGGCCATGCTGGATCCTCCCCCTCGACGGCCCCGGCTGCGGGGCGGCGGGAATGTGCTCTGACGGTCCGTCAGGCGGTGGGACGGGCGGGCCCAGGACGGTGGGCCCGCCCGGTGGTCAGTGCTGCCAGTGGGCGACGTCCACGTTCTCCAGGACGCCGATCGCGTCGGGGACGAGGATCGCCGCCGAGTAGTAGGCGCTGACCAGGTACTTGACCACGGCCTTCTCGTCGATGCCCATGAAGCGGACGTTCAGCCCGGGCTCGACCTGGTCCGGGAGCGCGCCGGGCCGCAGGCCGATCACGCCCTGGTTGTCCTCGCCGACCCGCATCGCCAGGATCGAGGTGGTGCCGTCGACCACCGGGATCTTGTTGCAGGACAGGATCGGGACGCCGCGCCAGCTCGGCACCGTCTTGCCCTCGTACCGGATCGCCTCCGGGTACAGCCCGCGGCTGTTGCACTCCCGGCCGAAGGCGGCGATCGCCTTCGGGTGGGCCAGGTAGAACTTGGTGCTGCGGCGGCGGCAGAGCAGTTCGTCCATGTCGTCCGGGGTGGGCGGGCCGGAGTGGGTCTGGATCCGCTGGCCGTACTCGGCGTTGGCCAGCAGGCCGAACTCCGGGTTGTTGACCAGCTCGTGCTCCTGCCGCTCGCGCAGTGCCTCGACGGTCAGCCGCAGCTGGTGCTCGGTCTGGTCCATCGGCTTGTTGTAGAGGTCGGCGACCCGGCTGTGCACCCGCAGCACCGTCTGCGCGACGCTCAACTCGTACTCGCGCGGCGAGAGTTCGTAGTCCACGAAGGCGGTCGGCAGGTCGTGCTCGCCCTGGTGGCCGGCCGACATGCCGATCGCCGCCTCGCCCTTGTGGGTCTGCGGGAGCTGCGAGTCGGCGATGAAGGCGAGGATCTGGTCGCGTAGCGCCTCGGAGCGGTCCGCCAGCTCCTGGAAGGCCGGCCAGGCCAGCACCAGCGCGGTGCCCGCGGTGGCCGCCTTGACGCTGTAGGGCCAGCGGCGGTCGGCGACGGTGAGCGCCTCGTCGCCGATGTGGTCGCCGTCCGCGAAGGTGCCGAGCACGGTCGGGTCGCCGTACTTGCCGATGCCGATCTTGTCGACCTTGCCGTGCGCGACCAGGAACACCTCGTCGATCTCGGCGCCCTGCTCGATCAGCACCTCGCCCGCCGCGAAGTCGCGCTGGACGAAGCGGCCGGCCAGCTCGACGAGCAGCGCGTCGTCCTCGAACCCGCGCAGCACCGGGACCTCGCGCAGCGTGGGCGGGACGACGCTGACCCGGCGACCGCTCTGCGCGAAGCTCACCCGGCCCCGGCCGACCGCGTACGAGAGGCGCCGGTTGACCCGGTAGGTACCGCCCGAGACCTCGACCCAGGGCAGCGCGCGGAGCAGCCAGCGGTTGCTGATCTCCTGCATCTGCGGGGCCGACTTGGTGGTCGACGCGAGGTTCTTGGCGGCCGCCACCGAGAGGCTGCTCTGCTGCCTCGTCTGGGGAGTTCCGGCGGTCGTTTCGGTCGTCATTTCGGCGGGGCCCCTGATCTGATCGTGTCGACGGCACGTTGCGGCAACCATGCTGACGGCCGTTCAGGTGAGGCGGCAATCACTCGTGGGGGTGATTCAGGTGCGTGCGCGCAATAGTGCGACCAGCGCACTGGATCGATCATCGGTCGATCCGCGCGCCGCCCGGGCGGGGTCGCGGGGGCTGCCGCGAAGGCTCGCGCGGTGGCTTTCCGGATGGCCTTCCGGGCGGCCTTCCGGACGGCTTTCCGGGTGCTTGTCGGGACCCCCTCAGGACCCCCTCGTTTCGGGCGTCCGCGCAGCTCACCCACCCCCTGTTCGAATCGACTCGGAACAGCGCTATGGTGGCCCCCTCACCGCGTGGTGACCGCCGCCACAGCGCAGGCGAACCGGTCGGTGACCTCCCATCGGCACGCCCTTCTCCAGGGAGACCCCTCGTGACCGCGCCCGTCCGCGTCTGGCTGAACCGCACCTACGCCGAGAACGTCTTCTTCATCGATCTGCTGCGCTCCGCGCCGCGTCCCGTTCACGTCCTCGCCACCCACGTCGACCCCGACTCCCCCGTCCTCGCCGCCGCCGACCTGGGTGCCCTGGAACCCGACGGCCTCTCGGCCGAGGCGTACGTGGAGTTCGCGCTGGCCTTCTGCGCCCGCCACGACGTGGACGTCTTCCTGCCCCGCCTGCACCAGCTCGCGATATCGCTGCGCCACCGCGACTTCGAGGCCCTGGGCACCGCCCTGGTCTGCCCGCCCGCCTCGGCGATCTCCCTGTTCGCCAGCAAGACCGACGGCTACCGGGCGCTGGACGCCGCCGGACTGCCCACCCCGCTGTGGCGGCACGCCGACACCTCGGCCGAACTGCTCGCCGCCGTCGAGGAGATCGAGGCGACCGGCGTCCCCGCCTGCCTCAAGCCGGCCTCCGGCGCGGGCGGCGAGGGCTTCCGCGTCCTGACCCGCGAGCCGTTCAGCCTCCGCCGACTCGCCGGGTACGTCGACTCCCGGGTCCAACTCGACCAGGTACTGGGCGCGTTGGAGGACTCGCCGGCCCCCGCCGATCTGCTGGTGATGCCCTACCTGGACGGCCCCGAGGTCTCGGTCGACTGCCTGGCCGAACGGGACGGACGGGTGCTGGCCGCGGTCGGCCGCACCAAGCAGGGCCGCCGCCGCGGCTTCACCGTCGACCCCGCCTACCTGGAGCCGGCCCGCCGCCTGGTCGAGGAGTTCGGCGTCGGCCACCTGTCGAACGTCCAGTTCCGGCACGAGCGGCACACCGGCCGTCCGGTCGTCCTCGACATCAACACCCGCCCGTCCGGCGGCCTGCACCAACTCCGGGTGTGCGGGCTGAACCTGCCCGCCGCCGCGCTCGAACTCGCCCTCGGTGCCCGGCCCGTGCTCCCCGCGGCGGAGGAACTCACGCTCGGCGAGTACACCCTGGTCTCCACCATCCAGGCGCTGCTGCCCCGGCAGTCCGCCGTGCCCGCGCTGGAGCGGATCGAGAGTACCGAGGCCACCGCCGGCACCGCCCCCGTGGCCGCCCCCGGCGCCGTCGCCGTCCCTGTCACCACAGCCGTCGACACCGGTGCCGCCGGTGCCGTAGCCGGTGCCGAACTCCTTTCCGCGGCAGGCTAGTTCGACTCCGCCGGCCCGGACCAGTCCAGGGTCGGCGGCAGCACGCCCTCCAGGGTGAGCAGCCAGCGCTTCGTCTCCACCCCGTGCCAGGCCCCGCCGAAACCGCCCAACCCGTCCGCCGCCACCACCCGGTGGCACGGCACCAGCAGCGGCAGCGGGTTCGCACCCATCATCTGCCCCACCGTCCGGGCCGGTACCCCCGGCTCGGACGGCTCGGCGAACACCCCGCTGCGGGAGGCGAGTTCGCCGTAGGTGACGGTCCGGCCCCAACCGACGGTCGCCAGCAGGCAGCGCAGCACCACCAGATGCGGGCCACTGGCCAGCGACCAGTCGATGGGCAGCTCCAACTCCCGCCGCACGCCCGCGAAGTACTCACCCACCCGGGCCCGCACCAGCTCCACCCGCCGCGGATCCGTGCACTCCGGCCCGGCCGTCCCGGCCGCCCCCGTGTAACTGGCGGACGCCACGCCCCGGGCGGTCACCCCGAACCGCATCGGCCCGCTCGGCAGGGGGGTCGGGACGGTCACCCAGGAGAGCTCCATCCCTCCACTCTAGAACCCGTAGAACCCCGTCCCTCCGGCCCTATGGCCTCCGCCGGAGGGACGGAGGAGCCCTACAGGTGGTCGCGGAGGTAGCCGGCGAGGGTGCGGGACCAGGTGGCGAGGGCGGCCCGGTCGGGGGCTTCGCCGGCGCCCAGCGCGGCGAGCTGCTCGGTGGAGAGGTGTCCGCTCGCGGCCAGCGCGGAGAGGCCCGCGAGGACGGCCGAGAGCCGTTCGGCGTCGCCGTGGCCGAGCATCACGAGGGTGTCGGTGTGGCCGATGGTCATGGAGCCGGGCATCGCGTCCTCCTCGGTCGGTCCCTGCTGCGGTCCGCTACCGGCCTTCGATCACTCCTCGACCGGCACTCCGTCCACCGTACGACCGCCGGAGCCGGGTCGCGCGGGGGACCGCTCGCCCGTTCGGACCACCCGGATGGCCGGGGGCGGGGCGGCCGTCGGACGGTCGGAGCACGTGTGTCCGCCGGGTGACAGGGAGCGCAGATGCCAGCAGAGGCCGCCGGTCCGTCCCAACCGCCCAGTCTGCGGGAGCTGCTGCGCAGTCCCGGCTACGGGCGGTTGCTGTTGGTGTCGGCCCTGGTCGGGGTGCCGGTCTCGCTGGCGGCGTTCGGCTTCGTGAGCCTGGAGCACGAACTGCAGCACTGGGTGTGGGAGTCGCTGCCGGACCGGCTCGGCTACGAGCGGGCGCCGTGGTGGTGGCCGCTGCCCGCGCTGGCCCTGGCCGGTCTGCTGCTGGCCCCGATCGTGACCCGGATGCCCGGCCGGGGCGGACACACCCCGGTGCTGGGGCTGGGCGGCCCGCCGACCCTGCCGGTGGAGGTGCCGTCGGTCGTCCTGGCGGCCCTGGCCTCGCTGCCGCTGGGCGCGGTGCTCGGCCCGGAGGCGCCGCTGATGGCGCTGGGCAGCGGGCTGGCGCTGTTGACGGTGAGTGCCGCGAAACGGGCGACCAGTCCGATGGTGGGACCGATGCTGGGCGCGGCCGGGTCGACGGCGGCGATCGCCACGATCTTCGGGAGCCCGCTGGTCGCGGCGGTCATGATGATCGAGGCGGCGGGCCTGGGCGGGGCGCAGCTGACCCTGCTGCTGCTGCCGTGCCTGCTCTCCTCCGGCGTGGGCGCGCTGGTGTTCACCGGGTTCGGACACTGGACGGGCCTGTCGATCGGCTCGCTGAACCTGCCGTCCGTCCCGAAGGCGCACCTGCCGGACGCCGGGGACTTCCTGTGGGGTGTGCCGCTGGCGATGGTGATCGCGGTGGTCCTGGTCGCGGGGCAGACCCTGGGCCACCGCTTCGCCGCCTTCACGGCGCACCGGACGGCGACCCGGACGGTGCTGTGCGCGGTGCTGGTGGGCGCCTGCATCGCCGGGTACGCGCTGGTGACCGGACGCTCGCCCGAGGAGGCCGCGCTGTCCGGTCAGGCCGCGCTCGGAGAGCTGGCGGCAGACCCGCGGAGCTGGTCGGTGGGCGCCCTGCTGGCCCTCGTGCTGTTCAAGGGCCTGGGCTGGGGCGTGGCCCTCGGGTCGCTGCGCGGTGGCCCGATCTTCCCGGCGGTCCTGCTGGGCGCCGCCCTCGGCGTGGCGGCCGGCGGCCTGCCGGGCCTGGGCATCGAGGCGGGACTGGCCGCCGGCCTGGCCGCGAGCGGCGCGGCGGTCATGCGGCTGCCGGTGACCAGCACGGTGCTCGCGTCGGCGCTGCTGGGCGACCAGGCGGCGGATTCGATGCCCCTGCTGATCGTCTCGGCGGTGGTGTCGTTCCTGACCGCGACGTTCGTGCACCGGGTGGCCGCGCCACGGCCTGCGGCGGAGGAGCGGGTGGCGGCCTGAGGTCGGTGTCGCGACATCGGTGACGCGACATCGGTGACGCGATATCGGTGTCGTGGCATCGGTGACGCGACACCGATGACTTGGCATCGGTGCGCCAGCATCCATGTCACGGCATCGATGCCGCAGCATCTGTGTCACGGCATCCGTGTCGCGACATCGATGACTTGGCATCGGTGTTCCGGCATCGGTGTCGTGACACCGGTGCCACGACACCAATGCCGCAGCACTGCGGCGAGTGCGGCGGCTGTCCGGTGCGGGCGGGGCGGTCTGCCGGGCATCCACGCCGGGCAGGGCCGGGCGGCCGGACGTCGGCCGCGAGGGGGCGCAGGGGCGGCGAGCGATCGGCGGGTGGTCTCGGGGAGGGAGAGCGCCTCCCCGGCCGGGACGTCGACGGCGCCGCCGATCCGGCCGGTGGTGGCATCCGGGGGCGCGCGTCTCCCCGGCCCACGGCACTCCTGTGGGCCGGCCTCGCGCGCCCCCGGCGCTCCGTCCAGGACGGTGGCTCCCCTCTAGACCACCGTCCTGCTGGTCCGCCGTCCGCGCGGCTCCGGCGAGCGGCTGCCGGGGGCGCGGGGGCGGCGGGACGCGGCCGGTGCCGGGGTTCAGGCGGGCCGCGGGTCGGAACGGGGCCCCGGCCGGTCGCGGCGGGGCCCTGGGCGGGGTCAGGACCAGGCGATGTCCCGGCGACCGGAACGGGCCGGGGTGGACTGGGCGTTCGCCATGCTGTTCTCCCTACTGTGCCGGGCCGGTACTGCCCCGGTGGATGGTTCGCGGTGTGACGGAGCAAGCCTGGAGGGACCCGGCAACCGGCCGATAACATCGGCCTAACGTGCACCGACGGAGCGTCGGACGGGGGGCACGCGGACGGGGAGCAGCACGGTGCGCTTCGGTTTGCTCGGCACTCTGACGGTCCACGACGGAGTGGCCGACCGTCCGATCCGCGGCCCCAAGGCCCGTACCCTGCTGGCCGTCCTGCTGCTGAACGCCGACCGGCCCGTCTCGCTCGACCGCCTGGTCGACGCCCTCTGGGGCGACCGGGCTCCTGCCACCGCCGAGGCCTCGCTGCGCAACCTGGTCTCCCGGCTGCGCCGGGCGCTCGGCGACGAGGACGGGCAGCGGCTGCGGGCCACCCCGTACGGGTACCAGCTGTCGCTGGCGGAGGACGAGCTGGACACCCGGGAGTTCGAGGCGGCGGTCCGGCGGGCCCGGGCCGCCCACGAAGCCGGTGACCCGTCCGCCGTGTCGGCCGAGACCGCCGTCGCGCTCGACCTCTGGCGCGGCGAACCGCTGGCCGACCTCCCGGAGGCGGCCGGGGGCGGCGCGGCGGCCGAACAGTGGCGGGAGAGCCGGTTGCAGGCCCTGGAGTGGCGCTTCGACGCCGAGCTGCGCCAAGGCCGCCCGCACGCGCTGCTGCCCGAACTCACCCGCCTGGTCCGCGAACACCCGCTGCGCGAGGTCTTCCACGCCCAGCTGATGCTGGCCCTGCACCTGACCGGCTCCCGGGCCCGGGCGCTGGAGGTGCACCAGCACCTGCGCACCGCCCTGGTCGAGGAGTTGGGCGTCGAGCCCGGCCCCGCCGTCCGGGCCGCGCACCGGCGGATCCTCGCCGAACCGGCGGCCGAACCGCCTGTCGGGACACCCACCGCAGCACTCACCGCAACGCCCACCGAACCGTCCGCCGCCACGCCCGCCGCTCAGGCCGCCGCTCAGGCTGCCAAGACACCAGCCGAGCCGACCGCCGAAGGGGCCGGCGGAGGGGCCGCCGAGGGAGCGGTCAAAACGTCGGCCGACCTTCCGAAGCCGTCCCAACTCCCGCCCGTCTCGCCCTACTTCGTCGGCCGACAGGACCAGCTGGCCACCCTCCGGGACGCGCTGCTCACCGAGTCGGACCGGGCCGCGGTCGTGGTGGTCAGCGGCCTGGCCGGGGTCGGCAAGTCCGCCCTCGCGGTGCGCTGCGCCGCCGACCTGCAGGACGAGTTCCCGGACGGCCAGCTGTTCCTGAACCTACGCGGCGCCACCCCCGGCCTGGTCCCGCTCACCGTCCGCGCCGCGCTCACCTCGCTGCTGCCCGCCCTCGGCACCGCCCCCGCCGGCATCCCCGAGGACACCGACAGCGCCGCCGCCCTGCTGCGCACCGCCCTGGCCGGCACCCGCACCCTGCTGGTCCTGGACGACGCCGCCGACCTGGCCCAGGTCCGCCCGCTGCTGCCCACCACCCCCGGCTGCGCCGTCCTGGTCACCAGCCGCACCCCCATGCACACCCTCGACCACGCCCTGCACCTGCGGCTGGACGTCCTCTCCGAGCGCGACAGCATCGCCCTGGTCGAACGCGCCGCCGGCCGCACCACCGCCGACCGGTCCGTGGTCGCCATCGAACGGGCCGACCTGGCCCGCCTGGTCCGGCTCTGCGGCCGGCACCCGCTCGCCCTGCGCATCGCCGGCGCCCGGCTGGCCGCCCGCCGCACCCTCCCCGTGCGGCACCTGGTCGGGCGGCTGGAGGAGCACGAGGACCGGCTCGACGAACTCGAACTCGACGACCTGAGCATCCGCCGCTCGCTCGCCCTGACGTACGACTCGCTGCGCGGCTCCACCCGCCGGCCGGACGTCCGGGCCGCCGCCGCCCTCGCGGCGATCGGGACCCTCGACCTGCCCGACTACTCCGCCCCGCTGCTCGCCGCCGTCCTGCGGATCACCCCCGCCCAGGCCGGCACCGCCCTCGACCGCCTGGTCGAGGTCGCCCTGCTCGACGAGCCCCGTCCCGACCGGTACGCCCCGCACGACCTGGTCCGCGACTACGCCCGTGAACTCGTCCCCGACCCGGCCGAACGCACCGCCCACGCCCGGGCCGCGCTCGACTGGTACTGCTCGCTCTCCGCCCGGATCGCGTTCGCCCTCGACCCCGGCGGCTACTCGCTCAGGAACCTGCCGCCGCTGGACGACGCCGACCGGACGGACGAGGAGACCGCGCTGGCTGCCGGCGACGCCGAATTCGACAACCTGCTGCCCCTGGTCGAACAGCTCGCCACCGCGGACTGGGCCACCGCCGCCGAGGTCTCGCCGCTCGTCCGCTCGCTCAACCCCTACCTCCGGATCCGCCCGCGCGCGGAGTCGTTCCGGATGAACGAGCTCGTCCACCACCTGGCGGTCCGGGACGGCGACCGGGACGCGCAGGCGTACGCGCTCAGCGACATGGCCCACGCGCACTACGCCTCCGGCCGGAACCTCCTGGCGCTCGAACTCATCGACCGCTGCCTCCTGCTGATCGACGACCTGGACTGGCGACGGCGGGTGCTCGGCAACCGCGGCCTCGTGCTGTCCGACCTGGGCCGCACCGAGGAGGCGAAGACCTGCCTGGAGGAGGCCCTGGGTCTCGCCCTCCAGATGGGCGACGTCCGTTCCGAGGCCATCGTGCACAGCGTCCTCGGCAACCTGCTGGAGGCCGAGGACCCGCACCTCGCCATCGACCACCACCGGCGCAGCATCGACGCCGCCCGCCGCTGCGGCTTCGAGTTCGGCGTCACCACCGGTCTGGGCAACATCGGGTTCGCCCACCTCAAACTGGGCGAACCCGCCGAAGCACTGCACCACTTCGAACTGGCCACGGGCCCCTCGCTGCAGATCTCCGCCTGGCGGGTCGGCTCGGAGGTCTGGCGCGGCCGGGTCGAGGCCCTGCGCCGGCTGGGACGGCTGGACGAGGCCCTGGCCCTGGCCCGGCACCTGCTCGGACAGATCATCCCGCTGCAGGACACCTTCGCCGCCGGCACGATCGAGCACACCCAGGGCCTGGTCCTGCGCGACCTCGGCCGCCCCGCCGAGGCCCGCGCCGCCTGGCGCTCCGCCCTGGAACGACTCGGCGCCGCCGACCACCCGGTGGTCGGCGAACTCCACGACCTGCTCGCCACCGGCTGAACCCCCGACCCCGGAACGCGGAAGGCCCCTCCGCCGCGACGACGGAGGGACCTCCGGCCGACGGGCCCGGCGCAGCCCCCTGCCGGGTTCGAACCGACGACCCCGCCTGACAGGGATCGGCGTGCTGCAAGCCGTCGGACATGAGCACCTGTCGTCTGGCCACCCTCCCGAGCCTTTTACCTCGTAGCTGCCGTGACTGCCCGCAAGGGACCACTCGACCTGGCACGGCTACGGCACGCAGCCTCCGCGCCGGCCGGAGCCGGCACGGCTCAGCGCGAGTCCCTGCTCGCGTTCTGGTCGGCAACCGCCGCCGCCAGGGCGAGGAGGGCTTCGACCTGGGCAAGGGCTATGCGCGCCTCGGCAGTGAGCTTGCCCCTCCTCGTGTCCACGTTTTCCAAGATCTGCTGTGCGTTGTTCGCATGGGTGACGTAGTCGGTCACAGGAGCCTCCGTGATCGCTGATCGGCGTGGCTGCGATTCTGTACCGCGGTGAGCGAGGGCGAGAGGCAGTCGAGAAGATCGGTTCCTGAGCATCGATCCGGAACGCGTCTGGCACGCCGGTGGCACGGCCGGACCGACCGCCCGCACAGCTCGAACAACGACCAAGGGCCAGGCTGCCGGGAAAACCCCGGCGACCTGGCCCTCGTCGCGCGTCTTGCGGCCTTGCTCGCTGAGCCCCCTGTCGGGTTCGAACCGACGACCCCCGCTTTACAAGAGCGGTGCTCTGGCCAGCTGAGCTAAGGAGGCGCGGTGGCCGTCCGCGGGATCCACGGCGGCACCAGTGGGCAGTGTACCGGGCGGGGGCGTGGGGATGCGGGTGGTTGGCGGGGGCGGGCGGCGGGGAGCGGTGGGGGCGGGTGTGACCGGATCGATGCCAACTCGGGGGCGGCGGAGGGCTGACAAAAGGATGAACTGCCAGGTAGCGTCACGGGGAGCCGCGTTCCACCGTTGTGGTCCAGACCAATTCCGGGCCCGTCGGGGCGGCGGCGAGAACATCCACCTTTACTCGGATCGTCCGGCACGTTCCTGCCGGTGAAGGAGCGAAGCACCATGGCTTCTGTGACGTACGACAAGGCCACCCGTGTGTACCCGGGTGCCGACAAGCCCTCCGTCGACCAGCTCGACCTGGAGATCGCGGACGGCGAGTTCCTCGTCCTGGTCGGCCCCTCCGGCTGTGGCAAGTCCACCTCGCTGCGCATGCTGGCCGGCCTGGAGGACGTGAACGAGGGCGCCATCCGCATCGGCGACCGCGACGTGACCCACCTGCCGCCGAAGGACCGGGACATCGCGATGGTGTTCCAGAACTACGCGCTGTACCCGCACATGACCGTCGCCGAGAACATGGGCTTCGCCCTGAAGATCGCCGGCGTGAACAAGGCCGAGATCCGCACCAAGGTCGAAGAGGCCGCGAAGATCCTCGACCTGACCCAGTACCTGGACCGCAAGCCGAAGGCGCTCTCCGGCGGTCAGCGCCAGCGCGTCGCGATGGGCCGCGCGATCGTCCGCCAGCCGCAGGTCTTCCTGATGGACGAGCCGCTGTCGAACCTGGACGCCAAGCTCCGCGTGTCCACCCGCACCCAGATCGCCTCGCTGCAGCGCCGCCTGGGCATCACCACGGTCTACGTCACCCACGACCAGACCGAGGCCATGACCATGGGTGACCGCGTCGCGGTCCTCAAGGACGGTCTGCTCCAGCAGGTCGACGCCCCGCGCGCGATGTACGACCGCCCGGGCAACCTGTTCGTGGCCGGCTTCATCGGCTCCCCGGCGATGAACCTCATCGAGGTCCCGCTGGTCGACGGCGGCGTCAAGTTCGGCGGCTCGGTCATCAGCATCGCCCGCGAGGACCTGGCCAAGGCCGGCGACGCGAAGAGCGTCGTGGTCGGCATCCGCCCCGAGCACTTCCAGGTCGTCCCGGCCGGCGGCCTCGAGGGCGTCGCGGTCACCGTCAACGTGGTCGAGGAGCTCGGCGCGGACGGCTTCGTCTACGGCACCACCCAGGTGTCCGGCGAGGACAAGGACATCGTGGTCCGCGTGCACAGCCGCGAGATCCCGCAGCGCGGCGAGACCATCCACGTCGTGCCGGTCGGCAACGAGCCGCACGTCTTCACCACCGAGGCCAACGGCGGCGTGCGCCTGAGCCGCTGACGACGGCACCGGACGAGCGCCGCACCTGACGGCGGCGCCCGTCCCCCGTTCTCCACGGAACCCCCTGCCCACGGCGGTCGGCAGGGGGTTCCGGCGTTGCCGGGGGTTCCTCCGGACACGGATCGTCAACCCGATGGTGGAACAAAACGGGACAGCGCTCACCCGATGGGGTAACGGGGCGCGCCCGAGCCGCCACGCAGCGCTACTCTCCTGTGCGTGAAACAGCTCGTGCGCCGCATCGCCCAGACCGTTGCCCTCACCCTGCCGGTGATCCTGGTGACCACCGGCACGCTCGCCGTCACCCGCGTCCCGTGGGCCCCGCCGACCGGGCTGGACCAGCAGGTGGTCGCGGCCTCCAGCGGCGACGGCACCATCGGCCGCACCTCCACCGTGCCCAGCACCGAGGGCCTGGCCCCGCAGGACGCCCTCCGGGTGGACCTGATGGAGGAGTTGAAGAACCACAACCCGGGCACCGCGCTCGACCTGCTGGAGCGCACCATGCGGGAGAAGCCGTCGCTGACCCCGTACTGCAGCGCGCTGGCCGGCGAACTCGGCCGCGCCGCGGTGAAGAAGTACCAGGGCGACGTGCAGCGCGCCCGCTCCTTCGCCCGCCCGGTCTGCGACGGGTCGTTCGCCGCCGGCGTGGTCGGCTGAGCCCGGAGGGCCGTCGAGCCACCGGGAGAGCCGTCGAGCCGCCCGGAGAGCCGTCGAGCCCGGTGGAGTCGTTGAGCCCCGTGGACCGCTGAGCCCGGCACGGGCCCGGTGCGCGTCCGCGCCCCCGGGACGGGCCCGTCCCCGCCGGGGCGGGCCCGCTAGGGTGGCGCGCATGACAGCAGACACCGGCATCCCCCCGGGCGCCACCGCCCCCGTCGTCACCCAGGCGGTGATCCTGGCCGGCGGGCAGGGCTCCCGGCTGCGGCCGTACACCGACGACCGGCCCAAGCCGCTGGTGGAGATCCCCGGCACCGGGACGCCGATCATCGGGCACCAGCTGGAGTGGCTGGCCGCCGAGGGCGTCACCGACGTGGTGATCTCCTGCGGTCACCTGGCCGAGGTGCTGCAGGAGTGGCTGGAGCAGGCCGACCTGCCGCTCCGCGCCCGGACCGTGGTGGAGGCCGAACCGCTGGGCCGCGGCGGCGGGTTGAAGTACGCGGCAGCCGCCCTGCCGCGCCCCGCCGAGCCCTGGTACGCCACCAACGGCGACATCTGGACCAGGTTCAGCCTCCGCGAGATGGCCGCCTTCCACCACGAGCGGGCCGCCGTGGCCACCCTGGCGCTGGCCCGGCCGCGGATCCCGTGGGGCGCGGTGGAGACCGACCGGTTCGGCAACGTGCTGGACTTCATCGAGGCCCCGCCGTCCCCGTTCCTGATCAACGCGGGCCTGTACGTCTTCGCGCCGGGCTTCCGCGAGCTGCTGCCCGAGGTCGGCGACCACGAGCGCACCACCTTCCCGCAGCTCGCCCGCGACCGCCGCCTGGCCGGCTACCAGCTCCCGCAGGGCTGCTACTGGCGCGCCATCGACACCGCCAAGGACCTCACCGAGGCCGCCAAGGAGCTCGCCGCCTCCCGGCAGTGAGGGAACGGGCGCAGGACGTCCGACAAGGGCCCGGTACGGAGTGCGTCTCCGTACCGGGCCCTTCTGGTCGTTCCCGCGGTCCCGCGCCGGGCCGTCAGACCCCGCCCGCGGGCTGCTGCGGGCTCATGCCGAGCTCCAGCAGCGGCGGCCCGCTGCCCAGCAGCCCGCCGATCACCCCGTGCGAGGGCTGCGCGGTGCGCGGAGTGCCGGCCGGGGCGCCGCCGGAGCCGGTGCCGCCGGCCGAGCCGCCGTTGCCGGTGCTGCCCGTCCCGCCGCCCGAGCCGGCGGTGGGGGTGCCGGCCCGCGGGGTCGACGCGGCGCCGCCCGTCGGGGTGCCGCTCGACTTGGGCTTGGCGCCGCTGCGGCCGGCCGTGGGCGACGGCGAGGGGGCCGACGAGCCCGGGGCCCTGCCCTGGCCCGCGCTGCCGCTGGGCGACGGCGCGGGTGCCGACGGGGACGGCGACGGCGACGGGCTGGTGCTCGGCCAGACCGGGGAGCCGTAGTCGGTGGGCCGCTTGGCCGGCGCCTTGGGGTCGCCGGTGCGGACCGCCGCGCCGAGCAGCGAGCCGGACAGCAGGGTCAGGCCGACCACCACGGCGGTGACCACACCGCGCCGGCGCAGCATCCGCCGTCGGACGGCGCCGGGCTCGGCGGGCCCGTGCCGGCGGAAGGCCTCCAGGGCGATCCGCCCGTCCAGCGAGGCGAACGGGGCGCCGGCGATCAGCAGCGGGCTCCAGGCCGCGAGGAAGATCAGGTCGGGGGTGTCGTAGACCGGCACCGCCTTCCAGCTCACGGTGAACAGCAGCGCCGCGGACAGCGCCATCGCGGTGCCGGCGGCCAGCCGCTGCCACAGGCCCAGGATGGACAGCACGCCGACCACGATCTCCAGGAAGGAGACCGCGAGCCCGGCGCCCACCGGGTGGGACATCGCGAAGTCCAGCAGCGGCTGGGCGACCTTCCACGGGTGCAGCGAGGACAGCCAGCGCATCATCGAGCCGCGCTCGCCGCCGTCGAAGTACACCGGGTCGCACAGCTTGCTGAACCCGGCGTACACCGACAGCGAGCCGAGCAGCACCCGCAGCGGCAGCAGCACCAGGCCGAGGTCGACCCGGCGGCCCGGGTACCAGGCGTGCCTGGAGCCCTCGCTGAGCGACGGCACCTCGGGCAGGTCGCCCTCGGGCTGCCAGCTGCGCCCGGCCCCGATCCGGACCGACTCGTCCAGCACGTCGGGCACGCCGACGTGCGGGGTCTCGCCCGCCGCCGGGCCGGTCGGCCCGTACTGCCGCGGGACGCCCTGCAGCTGCTGGGTGTCGTCGCCGACGAAGCCCTTGGCGGGCGCGGGCACGGTGGTCAGCCGGACGGCTTCCAGCAGCTGGGTCGCGGCGGTGTCGCCGGGCCCGGCCTGGCCGCTCCAGGCGGTGACCACCCGGGCCTTGCGGCGCGGCGCCGCGCCGGCGACCGAGGCGGCGGTGATCCCCGCCAGCGCGGGCACCGACGAGGCGGGCACCACGACCTGCGGGGTGACGCCGCCGCGCAGTCCGTACGGGTCACCGAAGGCGGCACCGGCCGGGGCGTCGATCATCGGGGCCACCGGGGCGGAGAGCCTGACCCGGAAACTGGCCTGGGTGCTGCTGAGCCTCGACGGGTCGGACGGCACCCGGACCGTGTTGAGGACCGGTCCGTCGTCTATCCCCGCGGGGCGCTGCCCGAGGCGCAGAGGTGTTCTGGTGTCCACACCCCTCTAACCGGGTGACGGGCCCGGAGGACACTCTCCCGGGTGGATTCCGGGAGAGGATTTGAAGTGATCATGAGAAAACCGACCGGGCCCGACCGGACCCGACCGGTTCCCCCACCAAAACGACGGGACGGACCCCGTCAGCGCTTGGCGCGCAGCCGGGCGGCCTCGTACAGCACGATGCCCGCCGCGACGCCGGCGTTCAGCGACTCGGTCAGGCCCGGCATCGGGATCCGCACCAGCAGGTCGCAGGTCTCCGAGACCAGTCGGGACAGGCCCTTGCCCTCGGAGCCGGCCACGATCACCACCGGCCCGTTCAGCGCGTCCAGGTCGCCGATCTCGGCCTCGCCGTCGGCGGCCAGGCCGACCACCATCAGGCCGGCCTTCTGGTACGCCTCCAGCGCGCGGGTCAGGTTGGTGGCGCGCGCCACGGGCAGGCGCGCCGCCGCGCCGGAGGAGGTCTTCCAGGCGCCCGCGGTCATGCCGGCCGCCCGGCGCTCCGGGATCACCACGCCGTGCGCGCCGAACGCGGCGGCGGAGCGGACCACGGCGCCCAGGTTGCGGGAGTCGGTGACGCCGTCCAGCGCGACGATCAGCGCGTCCTGCCCGGAGTCGGCCGCGCCCTCCAGCAGGTCGTCGGGGTGGGCGTACTCGTACGGCGGGACCTGCAGCACCAGGCCCTGGTGGTTCAGGCCGCCGGTCATCTGGTCCAGCTGGGCGCGCGGCGCCTCCATCAGCGGGACGCCGCGCTCGTTGGCGGCCTGGAAGGCGTCCCGGACCCGGTCGTCGGTGTCCAGGAACTGCTGCACGTACAGCGCGGTCGCCGGGACGCCGCCCTGCAGCGCCTCGACCACCGAGTTGCGGCCCACGACCAGCTCGGCCGCGCCCGCGCCGCCGCGCCCGCTGCGCGAGCCCGCGCCGGAGCGGCGCATGCCCGCGCGGGACTTCGCGTCGCGCTCGCGCTTGAGCGCCGCGTTGGCGGCGCGCTGCTTGGGGTGACCCTTGCGGGCCTCGCCGGGCGGGGTCGGGCCCTTGCCCTGGAGCGCCTTCCGGCTGTGGCCGCCGGTACCGACACTCGCGCCCTTCTTCGATCCGGCGTTGCGTCGGTTCCTGCGCTGGCTGTTGCCGGCCATGGCTGTACTTCCTGTCTCTGCGTCTGCTTCGTGCGTCGGGGCCGCACCCCTACAAAGGTACGGCCCCTGCGCGCCCCGGAGGGCTACTGGTTGTTACTGGCTGATCGTCCAGCGCGGGCCGGACGGGGTGTCCTCGATCGCCAGCCCGGCGGCGCCGAGCTGGTCGCGGATGGCGTCCGCGGTCGCGAAGTCCTTGCGGGTGCGGGCCGCCTGGCGCTGCTCCAGGACCAGCCGGACCAGCGCGTCGACCACGCCGGTGAGCTCCTCGCCCTGGCCGGAGCCGTCGGCCCACTGCTCGTCCAGCGGGTCCAGGCCGAGCACGCCGAGCATCGCCCGGACCTCGGCCAGCCGGGCCGCGGTCGACTCCTTGTCGTCCGCGCCGAGCGCGCTGTTGCCCTGCCGGACGGCGGTGTGCACCACGGCGAGCGCCTGCGGGACGCCCAGGTCGTCGTCCATCGCCTCGGCGAAGGACAGCGGCACCTCGGGCGCCGGGTCGACCCGGCCGCAGCGCTCCACGGCCCGCTCGATGAAGCCCTCGATCCGGGCGAACCCGGTCTCGGCCTCGCGCAGCGACTCCTCGCTGTACTCGATCATCGAGCGGTAGTGCGGTCCGGCCAGGTAGTAGCGCAGCACGATCGGCCGCCAGCGCCGGACCATCTCGGAGACCAGCACCGAGTTGCCCAGCGACTTCGACATCTTCTCGCCGGCCAGCGTCACCCAGGCGTTGTGCACCCAGAAGTTGGCGAAGTCGTCGCCGTACGCCCTGGACTGGGCGATCTCGTTCTCGTGGTGCGGGAAGATCAGGTCGAGCCCGCCGCCGTGGATGTCGAAGGCCCGGCCGAGGTACTTGTGCGCCATCGCCGAGCACTCCAGGTGCCAGCCCGGACGGCCGCGGCCCCAGGGCGTCTCCCAGCTCGGCTCGCCGGGCTTGGCGGCCTTCCACATCGCGAAGTCGCGCGGGTCGCGCTTGCCGGTCTCGTTGTCGCCGGAGGGCTGCCGCAGGTTCTCCAGCTCCTGGTTGGACAGCTCCAGGTAGTCCGGGAAGGTGGTGACCGCGAAGTACACGTTGCCGTCGGCGGCGTACGCGTGGCCGCGCTCGATCAGCCCGCGCATCATCTCGACCATCTCCGGCACGTGCCCGGTGGCGCGCGGCTCGGCGCTCGGCGGCAGGCAGCCGAGGACGGTGTAACCCTCGTTGAAGGCGCGCTCGTTGGCGTACGCGATCTTCCACCAGTCGGTGGACTGCTCACGCCCCTTGGCGATCACCTTGTCGTCGATGTCGGTGACGTTGCGGACGAACGTGACGTCGTAGCCGCGGTAGCGGAACCACCGCTGCATCACGTCGAAGTTCAGGCCGGACCGGATGTGCCCGATGTGCGGCGGTGCCTGGACCGTGGCGCCACACAGGTAGATCGAGACACAGCCCGGCACCAGCGGGACGAAGTCGCGTACCTGGCGGGTCATGGTGTCGTACAGGCGAAGGCTCACAGCGACCAGGGTAGTGGGCGGCGGGGGGTGCCCCGCCACCTTCCCGCCCCTTTGGCGTGCCCTCGTTCAGAGGTTGTTCCCCACGACCTTGCGCGGGCTCAGCCGAACCACCACCCGCACCGCGTCCGGCCCGTCGAAGCGGTAGTCCTCACCTCGGTACTTGCGCGACAGCTCGTCGATCAGCTCCCGGCCGCCTTCGGTGGTCATCGTCACCTCGCCGCGCGCCTCGAAGTAGGTGTACGGGTCGTCCGCCGGATTGACCAGCAGGCTGATCCGCCCGTCGCGCACCAGGTTGAGGTGCTTGCGGCGGCCCTGGACGGTGGAGAACAGGATGTCGTCCCCGTCCCGCCGCACCCAGACCACGGACGACTGCGGGCTCCCGTCGGGCTGCACCGTGGACACCACGGCGTAGCTCTTCGCGTCCAGCAACTCCTTGACCTTGTCGCTGAGTTCGACGCCCATTTCTCCTCCAGTGCCCGATTTCCGAGGTGCGGTCGGACATCAGGCTAGGCGCCGGGCCGTTCGTAGACCAGCGCCGTGGCGATCGCGGCGAGTCCCTCCGCCCGACCGGTCAGGCCGAGGCCGTCGGTGGTGGTACCGGAGACCGAGACCGGGGCGCCGACCGCCGCCGACAACGCGGCCTGCGCCTCGGCGCGGCGCCTGCCCACCTTCGGGCGGACGCCGATCACCTGGACCGACACGTTGCCGATCTCGAAGCCGGCCTCCCGGACCAGCCGGGCCGCCTCGGCCAGCAGCGCCACCCCGGCCGCGCCCGCCCACTCGGGGCGGGAGGTGCCGAAGTGCGCGCCCAGGTCGCCGATGCCGGCGGCGGAGAACAGCGCGTCGCAGGCGGCGTGCGCGGCGACGTCGGCGTCCGAGTGCCCGGCCAGGCCGGTCTCGCCGGGCCAGTCCAGGCCGGCCACCCGCAGCGGGCGGCCCTCCTCGAAGGCGTGCACGTCGGTGCCGATGCCGACCCGGGGGACGACCGGTCGGTCAGTAGCCATCGGTGGCCCTCCGGCGGGCGAGTACGGCCTCGGCGAGCACGAGGTCCAGCGGACGGGTCACCTTGAACGCCTCCTCGTGGCCGGGCACCACGACCACCCGGCCGCCGAAGCGCTCGACCAGCCCGGCGTCGTCGGTCACCTCGACGCCCTCGGCCAGCGCCCTGTCGTGCGCGGCGACCAGCCCGGGCAGGTCGAAGCCCTGCGGGGTCTGCACCGCGCGCAGGGTCGAGCGGTCGGGCGTGTCCAGCACCGGCTCCGGCCCGGACGGCTGCGGCTCGACCCGCTTGACGGTGTCCGCCAGCGGCACCGCGGGCACCACCGCCCCGGCCCCGGCGCGGACGGCGGCGGCCACCGCGTCCACCACCTCGACCGGCACCAGCGGGCGGGCCGCGTCGTGCACGAGCACCACCCGGGTGCCGTCGGGGACCGCGGCCAGGCCCAGGCGCACCGACTCCTGCCGGCTCGCGCCGCCGGGCACCACCCGGACGTCCTTGCCGTCCAGGCCGTGGCTGTCCAGCAGCGAGACCACCTCGGCCACCCCGTCCGGCGGGGCGCACACCACCACCAGGCCGACCGCCCGGCTGCGGGCCAGGGCCCGGACGGCGTGCACCAGCAGCGGCACGCCGCCGAGTTCGCGCAGCGCCTTCGGGGCGCCGGGGCCGAGTCGCTCGCCGCGCCCGGCGGCCGGGACGACCGCCGCCGCGAGCTGTACTGAGGCGTTCAGGTTTGGCTCCTCGGTAGTGATGGGTATGGCCCGTCCCGAGCGCGGATGACGCGAGCGGGCAGGCCCCCTTCCTGACTGCACGTTAGTGGAACCGCGCCCGCCGTTCCGCCATGCCACCGACCCCTTCCGGGCATGGCGAAGCGCCCGAGGTGCCGTTCGGGCACCACCGGGCGCTGCGTCACAGCTGGATCGACCTCACACCGGCGTCGACCGGGCTTCCGTACCCACGGCTCAGGAGGCGAGGACCTCGTCGAGCAGCGTCTCGGCCTTGTCCTCGTTGGTGTTCTCGGCGAGCGCCAGCTCGCTCACCAGGATCTGGCGCGCCTTGGCCAGCATCCGCTTCTCGCCCGCGGACAGACCGCGCTCGCGCTCGCGGCGCCACAGGTCGCGGACGACCTCGGCGACCTTGATCACATCGCCGGAGGCGAGCTTCTCGAGGTTCGCCTTGTACCGGCGAGACCAGTTGGTGGGTTCTTCGGTGTACGGTGCCCGGAGCACCTCGAAGACGCGGTCCAGGCCTTCCTGGCCCACCACGTCGCGGACGCCGACGAACTCGGCGTTCTCCGCGGGAACGCGAAGCGTCAGATCTCCCTGCTGCACCTTCAGCACCAGGTAGGTCTTGTCCACACCTTTGATCTGGCGAGTTTCGATGGCCTCGATCAGCGCAGCCCCGTGATGGGGGTAGACCACCGTGTCGCCAACCTTGAACGTCATGTGACAGGACCCCTTCCGTGGCTTTCCAGAATAACACGCTTTTCGGCTGACTCGAAGGGCGTTTTCGCAGGTCAGGGCCGGTCCCAGGGCTTGACAACCACCCCCGTCGCATGCTGCGACCGGTGTTCGATGCGGGCTTCCCGCAGGTCGGAGGCGGTCTGACCGCGCGACGAAACCTCTGGTCACACGCCCGAAACCATGATTGGATCTTGAGTTTTTGCCCACGACGCGCCGGACGCCCCGGATCGTGATCGGACCGCGACACGGGGCCACCCCGTGAGAGCCGGATATGTGTGGTCGGTAGTCTGACCCTCGACCACCGACCGTGATCCGTTTTCCGCCGGATCGTCCCCCGTATCAAGGAGAAGTCGCCGCCGTGAGCCGGAGCCTTCGACGCGGCGCTGCCGCCGCCATCGTCCTCGCCGCGATCGTTCCGCTGGCCGCCTGCGCCGCGGGCAACGACGCGAGCACGCTGGAGATCAAGCCGGACAACGCGGCCACCTCGATCGGCGAGAAGGTCAGGCTCAACAACATCGTGGTGGTCACCCCGGCCGGCACCGCGGGCGAGCACCAGGGCCCGGCGACCGTCACGGTCAACATCGCCAACACCGGCACCACCGACGAGGTGCTGACCTCGGTCAGGATCGGCGACGTCGCCGCCAAGCTGACCGGCGAGGACGGCGCCGCCGTCACCGGCATCCCGATCAGGGCCGGCCAGTCGGTGCTGCTCGGCGGCGCGGACGGCCCGAGCGCCCAGGTGCCCTCCTCGGACCTGTCGGTCGGCGGCTACGCCGCGACCACCTTCGGCTTCCAGCAGGCCGGCGAGGTCTCGGCCGACGCCAACGTGCAGCCGGCCACCGGCCACTACGCGGGCTTCGGCCCGAAGGCCGCCGCCAGCCCGTCCGCGTCGGCGTCGGCCTCCGCGTCGGCGTCGGCCGGCGCGTCCGCGTCCTCCTCGGCGTCGGCCTCGGCCGGTGCCACCGCGAGCGGCTCGGCGTCCGCCCCGGCCAGCCCGTCGGGCTCGGCCTCGGCGCGCTGACGCGTCCCCCGCACCACGGGAAGGGCCCCGCCGAGGCGGGGCCCTTCCTGCTGTGCCGGGCCGGCCTACGGCTCGAACTTGTAGCCCAGGCCGCGGACCGTGACCAGGTAGCGCGGGGCACCCGGGTCCGGCTCGATCTTCGCCCGCAGGCGCTTGACGTGGACGTCCAGGGTCTTGGTGTCGCCGACGTAGTCCGCGCCCCAGACCCGGTCGATCAGCTGCATCCGGGTCAACACCCGGCCCGCGTTGCGCAGCAGCATCTCCAGCAGGTCGAACTCCTTGAGCGGCAGGTCGACCTTGGCGCCGTCCACCGTCACCACGTGCCGGTCGACGTCCATCCGGACCGGGCCGGCCTCCAGCGCGCCGGGGGCGGCCGCGCCGTCGCCGCCACCGTCCTCGCCCCGGCGGCGGAGCACCGCGCGGATCCGGGCGACCAGCTCGCGGGTGGAGTACGGCTTGGTGACGTAGTCGTCGGCCCCTATCTCCAGGCCGACCACCTTGTCGATCTCGCTGTCCTTCGCGGTGACCATGATCACCGGGACGTTGGAGCGGACCCGCAGCTGGCGGCAGACCTCGGTGCCGGGCAGCCCCGGCAGCATCAGGTCGAGCAGGACGAGGTCGGCTCCGTTGCGCTCGAACTGCTCCAGCGCGTCGGGGCCGGTGGCGGCGACCGCCACCTCGAAGCCCTCCTTGCGGAGCATGTACGACAGGGCGTCGCTGAACGACTCCTCGTCCTCGACCACCAGTACACGGGTCACGATCGGGCCTCCGGGGCAGGAAGTGTGGTTGCTGCTTGGTTGTCGGCGCTCCCGACCGGGGCCTGCCCGGCGGGGAGCCGCAGAGTGAAGGTGGAACCCTGTCCCTCGACGCTCCACACCGACACGGTGCCGCGGTGCGAGGCGGCGACGTGCTTGACGATGGACAGGCCGAGGCCGGTGCCACCGGTGAGGCGGGAGCGGGCGGGGTCCACCCGGTAGAAGCGTTCGAAGATCCGCTCGCGGTCCTTCTCCGAGATGCCGATGCCCTGGTCGGTCACCGAGATCTCGATCAGTTCGCCGTCCGCCTCGCCCAGCGCCGCGGCGCTGGAGATCCGGCGGGTGGCGAGGGCGACCCTGGTGCGCGGCGGGCTGTAGTTCACCGCGTTCTCCACCAGGTTGCCGAGTGCGGCGGCCAGCTGGCCGCGGTTGCCGACCAGGTACAGGCCGGTGGTGCCGCCCGCCGCGATGACGATCTGCTTGGCGGCGGCGGTCTGCCGGCAGCGGTCGATCGCCTCGGCGATCAGCTCGTCCACCGCGACCGGCTCCGGGTCGACCTTGAGCTGGTCGTCCTGGACCCGGGACAGGTCGATGATCTCCTGCACCAGACTGGCCAGCCGGGTCGCCTCGACCTGCATCCGGCCGGCGAAGCGCTGCACCGCCTCCGGGTCGTCCGAGGCGTCCGCGACGGCCTCGGAGAGCAGCGAGAGCGCGCCGACCGGGGTCTTCAGCTCGTGCGAGACGTTCGCCACGAAGTCGCGGCGGATCGCCTCGATCCGGCGGCGCTCGGTGCGGTCCTCGACCAGCACCAACACCAGCCGGGAGCCCAGCGGGGCGACCCGGACCGAGACCGCCAGCGGTTCGGCGGTGCGGGCCGAGGCGCCGGGGCGGGTCAGCTCCAGCTCGATCTGCCGGATCTCGCCGTCCCGCCGGGTGGAGCGGGCCAGCGCCAGCATCTGGTCCACCGCCACCTTGCCGCCGCGGACCAGGCCCATCGCGTAGGCGGCGGAGGAGGCCTTGACCACCTCGTCGCCCTCGCCGAGCACGATCGCGCAGGAGCGCAGCACCGAGAGCACGGTGTCCACTCCCGGGGGGAGGGCCGGCTCCTGGTCCAGCTCCGTCGATGCGCCGCCCCTGCCGCCCCTGCCGGTCCTGCCGGTCCTGCCGCCGTTCCGGTCCCGCGCCTGCTCGCGCTCGCTCCAGCGGAAGGCGATGGAGGCGGTGAGACCGACGCCGAGCCCGGCTACGGCGCAGGCAGCGGCGGCGGCCACGTTCACGTCCATGCCTGCCAGCGTAAATGGTGCCCGGGCGCGCTCCGTAAGGGTGCGATCAAGGCATCGGCCTGACGTTGCCGAGAATTCACCTTCAGGATTCCGCCGATTCACCGCAGCGGCCGTGGGAGGTCGCCCGAACGGCTCAGTCTGGGCCGGGCAAGCCCGTGCGGGCGGTGACGCGGCTACCATTCGCGCCACCAGCAGCGGCCGCCCGCACCCTCCGCCCTCCGGCGGACCGGTCCGGGGCGTCCGGTCGGCACCGCCACCGACACCGGTACTGGAGGAGAAGAGCGCATGCGCGACGCGTACCACGAGGAACTCGACTCGATCAGCGACAGCCTGGTCGAGATGGCCCGTCTGGTCGGCTCCGCGATGGGACGGGCCACCACCGCCCTGCTGGACGCGGACCTGGCACTGGCGGAGAGCGTGATCGCCGCCGACGAGAAGATCAACGGCCTGCACCACGACCTGGAGAACCGCGCCATCGACCTGCTGGCCCGCCAGCAGCCGGTCGCCACCGACCTGCGGATCGTGGTCACCTCGCTGCGGATGAGCGCCGACCTGGAGCGCTGCGGCGACCTGGCCCGGCACGTCGCCAAGGTCGCGCGGCTGCGCTACCCGGAGACCGCCGTCCCCCTCGACCTGCACCCGATCGTGCTGGAGATGGGGCAGCTCGCCCAGCGCCTGGTCGCCAAGGCGGGCCTGGTGATCGCCACCAAGGACGTCGACAAGGCGCTGGAGCTGGAGGCCGACGACGACGCCATCGACGCCCTGCACCGCGAGCTGTTCTCGCACCTGCTGGACGACCGCTGGCACCACGGCATCGAGACCGCGGTGGACGTCACCCTGGTCGGCCGCTACTACGAGCGCTTCGCCGACCACGCGGTCTCGGTCGCCAAGCGGGTGGTGTACCTGGTCACCGGCGAGCACGTGGCCGACTTCGTGGCCACCGCCGAGTCCGCCGAGTAACCGCCCCGCCCGGGAGGAGGCGAGGGG
Source organism: Kitasatospora sp. NPDC015121 (assembly GCF_055562955.1). NCBI lineage: Bacteria > Bacillati > Actinomycetota > Actinomycetes > Kitasatosporales > Streptomycetaceae > Kitasatospora > Kitasatospora sp. NPDC015121. Next base: position 122,837 of record NZ_JBVHEH010000016.1, on the reverse strand, counting down.
CGCACGCGGGTGCGACCGGCAGCCTCCGCGCGCCCGTTGACGCACCGTCGGCCGCCGCGTTTCACTCGGAGGGACGGGGTGGCTCCTCCGGGCTGCCCGGCTCCGCCCGGACGAGAGGCAGCGCGATGAAGACGACCGCCGGCACCCCGACCACTCCCCAGCCCGGCCCGGCCGCCCCGGCGGCGGTGCGGCTGCTGCCCGTCCTCGCGGCCGGCTGCAGCTGCAGCCCGGGGTGCGGCTGCGGCTGCCAGTCGGGCGCGCCCTGCCAGTGCGGCGGCGTGACCGGGGGCTGCTGCGGCGGCCACTGACGCCGCCTCCGCCGGGCCGGTCCGGCCCGCACCGACGCCCGCACGACCGGACGGCCGGGCACCCCTCCCGCTGGGGTGCCCGGCCGTCCGGCGCGTGCGGGCCGGCTCCGGGCCGGCCCTCGTGGGTGCCGGCGTCAGGAGAAGTTGACGTCCATGCACTGGTAGAAGGCGTTGCCGGTGTCCGCGACATCCCAGACCGCCAGGATCACCTGGTGGCCGGTCAGCCCGGTCGGCAGGGTGGCGGTGTGGCTGAGCGTGGCCGGGGGCTGCTTGCCGCCCATCGGGACGGTCAGGATCGGGGTCAGGTTCAGGTTCGACCTGGTGATCTTGGTGGTGGCGTCGTAGCCCGGCTTGGTGACGAAGTACCGGAACGAGGTGGTGGCGTGCCGCGCCTCGATGCTCCAGGTCAGCGTCAGCTGCTGCCCGGCGGTCACCTTGGTGGCCGGCCAGGCCCCGGCGCGCGGGTTGTCGAGCGGCGCCCAGCGGGCGTCGCCGCCGGCACACAGCGTGCCGTCGGCCGGGCCGCGGGTCGGGAAGCCCTTGGGGCCCTCGACGCTCTGCGGCTCCCACTGGATGTCGCCGCAGTTCTTGACCACACCGGCACCGCACAGCCCCGCCCGGCTGGGCGGCGTGGTGATGTACCCGTGCGAGCTGGCCGGGAGGGCGGTGGCCAGGACCGCCGCGGCGGCGGCGAAGCCGACCGCCAGGATGTTGCGCTTGCGCATGGTGCTCCTCCGTGGGGGTGGATGGAGTACACGACCGCGGGCACGCGGATGGGCCGCGTGGGGGGCGACCAAGATTGTCATGCCCGCGCCGACAGTGCTCCCACGCTAAGAGCAGGCGCCGCGTGGCGTCAATGGTCTGAACCATTCTTCCCCGTGGACCAAGCTTTACCACCCGTGAGTTGACACCCCGTCCGACCGCCTCCCCCGGAAACGGCACAGCCCCCTGGGCCGGGGCGTCGTTGCGCCGGGCAGGGGGCTGAGAGGTGGGTGAGGGCGAGCGGGTGCTACTTCTTGCCCTGGTTCTTCACGGCCTCGATGGCGGCGGCGGCGGCCTCGGGGTCGAGGTAGCGGCCACCGGCGGCGACCGGCTTGAAGTCGGCGTCGAGCTCGTAGACGAGCGGGATGCCGGTCGGGATGTTGAGGCCGGCGATGGCCTCGTCCGAGATGCCGTCCAGGTGCTTGACCAGGGCGCGCAGGCTGTTGCCGTGCGCGGTGACCAGGACGGTGTTGCCCGCCGCGAGGTCCGGCACGATCGCGTCGTACCAGTACGGGAGCATCCGCTCGACGACGTCCTTGAGGCACTCGGTGTTCGGGCGCAGCTCGGACGGGATCTCGGCGTAGCGGGCGTCGCCGGCCTGGGAGTACTCGGCGTCGTCGGCGAGGGCCGGCGGCGGGGTGTCGTAGGAGCGGCGCCAGAGCTGGAACTGCTCCTCGCCGAACTCGGCGAGGGTCTGGGCCTTGTCCTTGCCCTGGAGGGCGCCGTAGTGGCGCTCGTTCAGGCGCCAGCTGCGGCGGACCGGGATCCAGTGGCGGTCGGCCTTGTCGAGGGCGATCTGCGAGGTGCGGATCGCGCGGCGCAGCAGCGAGGTGTGCAGCACGTCCGGCAGCAGGCCCTCGGCGAGCAGGAGCTCGCCGCCGCGGGCGGCCTCCTTCTCGCCCTTCTCGTTGAGGTCGACGTCGACCCAACCGGTGAACAGGTTCTTCTGGTTCCACTGGCTCTCGCCGTGGCGGAGCAGGATCAAGCGATAGGTCGTGTCAGCCATGGGGCCAAGCCTAGTGGAGGGGTATATCGGATCGCTTGGCCGTCCCCCTCGGATGTAATGTTCGCTCATCGGTTTCGACTCTTACCGTTCCACCCGCCCCGCGGGCGGCCGCCCCACCCTGCCCGCGGCCGGCCCGACCGGGGCCCGTACCGTCCGGGAGCCCCCATGCCCCTGCTCGCCCGTCTGGCCGCCGAAGCCCGCAGAGCGGGTGGCGGGCTGCCCCGCCAGTTCTGGTGGCTGTGGACGTCCACCCTGGTGAACCGCCTCGGCGGCTTCGTGGTGACCTTCCTGGCGATGTACCTGACCCAGCAGCGCGGCTACTCGGCGGCGTACGCGGGCCTGGTGGCCTCGCTGTTCGGGCTCGGCTCGGCGGTGGCGGCGCTCGGCGCGGGGGTGCTGACCGACCGGCTGGGGCGGCGGCCGACGCTGCTGGCGGCGCAGCTGTCCACCGCCCTGTTCACCGCGCTGCTGGGGTTCACCGACGGGCCGGTGGCGATCGCCGCGGTGGCCTTCCTGGTCGGCCTGGCGAGCAACGCGTCCCGTCCGGCGGTGAGCGCGATGATCGCCGACCTGGTGCCGGCCGTCGACCGGGTGCGGGCGTACGCGCTGAACTACTGGGCGATCAACATCGGCTTCGGCGCGTCCGCCGCGGTGGCCGGGCTGATCGCCGTGCACGGCTACCTGACGCTGTTCCTGCTGGACGCGGTGACCACGCTGCTGTGCGCGGTGGTGGTGTTCGTGAAGGTCCCGGAGACCCGGCCGGAGGCCTCTCCGGCGGCCGCGCCGGAGGAGGCGCCTCGGGTCGGGCTGGGCACGGTGTTCCGGGACGGGCCGTTCATGGCGGTGGTCGCGGTGAACCTGCTGCTGGCGCTGGTCGTCCAGCAGGGCTCCACCACGCTGCCGGTGGACATGGGCGCGCACGGGCTCTCGGCCGCCGAGTTCGGCCTGGTGATCAGCCTGAACGGGGTGCTGATCGTGCTGCTGCAGCTCCCGCTGACCCGGCTGATGGAGAACCGCGACCGCACCGCCCTGCTGGTGGCCGGCGCGCTGCTGACCGGCTGGGGCTTCGGCCTGACCGCGCTGGCCGGCTCGTCCGCCGCGCTGTACGCGCTGACGGTGGCGGTCTGGACGATCGGCGAGATCGTCACCGCCCCGACCATGATGGCGCTGGTCGCCGAGCACTCCCCGGCCCGGGCCCGCGGCCGCTACCAGGGCGTCTATTCGCTCTCCTGGTCGCTGGCCTCGTTCGCCGGGCCGCTCGGCGGCGGCCTGCTGCTGCAGTACGCGGGCAGCTGGGCGCTGTGGGGCGGCTGCGCGGCGGCGGGCACGCTGGCCGCGGCCGCCTTCGTGCGGATCGGCCGCCGCCCGGCCCGCCCGTCGGCTCCGGAGGGGGCGGTGGACGTCCGGACGGCGCAGGCGGGGGCCGTGGCGGGCTAGGCCCTCTCTTTCGGATCTTGTCGGATCAGCGCGCGGCGTCGGGCGCCCGGCAAGATCCGAGAGAGAGGGTCTAGGCGTCGGTCAGTCGGCGGTGCCGCCGGCCTCGCTCTGGCGCAGCCGCACCCAGGAGTCGTGGTCGTCCTCCAGGATCGCCTGGTACTCGTCGACCAGGACCGCCAGCCGGGACGCCTCCGGGACCGCGTCGCCGTACTCGGCCTTGAGCAGGCCGAGGCGGCGGCGCAGCGAGGTGAGCCGGTGCACGGTGTCGGAGCGCTGGATCCACAGCGTGCGGTAGCCGAAGAACGCGGCCCAGGCCGCGAGCACGGTCACCAGCGCGCCGGAGACCAGGGCGGCGTCCGCCAGCCGGCCGGCCGCGGGCTCACCGACCTTCAGGCCGAGCAGCACGGTGACCAGGGCGGACAGGCTGACGGTGGCCAGCTGCAGGGTCAGTGCCCGGCGCCGGTCCCAGTCGCGGCGGCGCCGGCGTTCCTTCAGCTCGGCCGCGAGCTCGGTCTCCAGCCAGGCCAACTTCCGTGCCGAGGCGGCGGATCCGGGGGATCCGAGGCGTTCGGTGTCCATGGTTTCCTCCCCGGCCGGGAGGATACCCGGCTCAGCCCTCGGCGGGAGGGGGCCCGCTCACCAGGTGGGCGAACGCGGCCAGGTTGCGGGTGGACTCGCCGCGCTTGGTCCGCCACTCCCACTCGCGGCGGATCGCGGTCGCGAAGCCGAGCTCCAGCAGGGTGTCGAACGGCTCGTCCGCGTTCTCCAGCACGCTGCCCAGCAGCCGGTCCACCGCCCCCGGCGTCAGCGCCTCCAGCGGCAGCCGCCCCGTCAGGTAGACGTCGCCGAGCCGGTCGACCGCGTACGCGACGCCGAACATCCGGGTGTTGCGCTCCAGCAGCCAGCGGTGGAACGCCTCGTGGTTCTCGTCCGGCCGCCGGATCACGAACGCGTTCACCGACAGCGTGTGGTCCCCGACCCGCAGCGCGCACGCGGTGGAGAGCTTCCGCGTCCCGGGCAGCGCGGCCACCACGGTGTACGGGTCGGCGGCGGCCGGCTCCCAGGCCACACCGGCCTCGTCGAGCGCGGCACGCAGCAGGGTCAGGGCGTCGTCCTTGGGAGCCATGACCCCACGCTAGTCCCTCCGGGGCGGGCGGGAACGGTGAGCAACACGACACCGGGACGGTGCGGGGCCCCGGGAGGGGCCCGCCGCGCTCAGGCCCGCACGGCGGCCATCGCCCCGCGGTAGACCTCCGCGGTGGCGCCGGCCGCGGTGAGCCAGCCGAAGGCGGCGGCGTGGGCGGCGGCGGCGGCGCCGCGGGCGGGACTGAGGGCGGGGTCGGTGACGTAGGGGAGCAGGGCGCGGGCCCAGGCGTCCGGGTCGTGGCCGGGGACGAGGGTGCCGGTGCGGCCGTCCCGGACGGCGACCGGGAGGCCGCCGACGGCGGCGGCGACCACGGGGGTGCCGCAGGCCTGGGCCTCCAGCGCGACCAGGCCGAAGGACTCGCTGTGCGAGGGCATCACCAGGGCGGTGGCGGCCCGGTACCAGTCGGCGAGGCGGTGCTGGTCGACCGGCGGGTGGAAGCGGACCACGTCGCCGATGCCGAGCTGGGCGGCGAGCTTGTGCAGGCTCTCGGGGCGGGCCAGGCCGGTGCCGGAGGGGCCGCCGACGATCGGGACGACGAGCCGTTCGCGCAGCCCGGGGTGCCGGTCGAGCAGCCGGGCGACGGCCTTGAGCAGCACGTCCGGCGCCTTGAGGGGCTGTATTCGGCCGGCGAACAGCAGCACCGCGGCGTCCTGCGGGAGGCCGAGCCGGGCGCGGGCGGCGGCCCGGCCGTCGGGGCGGAAGACGTCGAGGTTGACGCCGGGGTGGACGACGGCCAGCTGGTCGGGGCGGGCCGCGTAGTGGTGGGCCAGCTCGGCGGCCTCCTCCGCGGTGTTGGCGATCAGCCGGTCGGCGGCGCCGACCACCTGGGTCTCGCCGATCACCCGGGCGGCGGGCTCGGGGGTGTCGCCCTCGGCGAGGGCGGCGTTCTTGACCTTGGCCATGGTGTGCATGGTGTGCACCAGCGGGACGCCCCAGCGCTCGGCGGCCAGCCAGCCGACCTGGCCGGACAGCCAGTAGTGCGAGTGCACCAGGTCGTAGTAGCCGGGGCGGTGGCCGGCCTCGGTGCGCAGCACGCCGTGCGTGAAGGCGCACAGCTGGGCGGGCAGGTCCTCCTTGATCAGGCCCTCGTACGGGCCCGCGGTGACGTGCCGGACCAGCACGCCGGGGGCGAGCTCGACGGTGGGGGCGTCGTCCGAGCTGACGGCGCGGGTGAAGACCTCGACCTCGACGTCCAGGTCGGCGAGGCGCTTGGCCAGCTCCACGATGTACACGTTCATGCCGCCGGCGTCGCCCGTGCCGGGCTGGTGCAGCGGCGAGGTGTGGACGCTCAGCATCGCGATCCGGCGCGGCCGGCGGGCGGGCCCGGCGGGCGCGGCGGACGGGACGGCGGGGAGCGCGGGGGCGGCCGTGGCGGTGGCGGCCCACCGCGACTCCCGGCGGGGCCTGCGGACGAGGTGCTGGGTCACCTGCGGATGCCTCCCTGGGTGCCGGCCGTCTGGTCTGGTCTGTTCGCGCCGCCGCCCGCGGCCGGCGGCAGCGGGCGGATGACGTCAAGGGGGGAACGGAGCTGGAGCTTCCCTCTATTCCCGGTGGAGGGCACCGGCATGGGGGCCATGTCCGGCTGCGTACGCTTGGTGACCATGGCAGCGAGCGACACGCCGTCGTCCCGGGGCCGGTCGGTCCGGCCGGTGGGGACGATCACCCGGGGCACCACCAACACCAACCGGCTGCGGCGGATGGACCGCTGGATCGCGCACACCGCGGGCCGGGCGCTGCGGGCGGCGGTGGAGCCGCCGGTCGCGGTCGACCTGGGGTACGGCGCGGCGCCGTGGACGGCGGTGGAGCTGTCGGCCCGGCTGCGGGCGGTGCGGGCGGACGTCCGGGTGGTGGGGATCGAGATCGACCCGGCCCGGGTGGCGGCGGCGCTGCCGATGGCCCGGCCGCCGCTGCTGGAGTTCCGCCGGGGCGGCTTCGAGGTGCCGCTGGACGGCGGGGCGCGGGCCCAGCTGATCCGGGCGGCGAACGTGCTGCGGCAGTACGACGAGGAGCGGGTCGCCGAGGTGTGGGCCCGGCTGTGCGGGCGGCTGGCGCCGGACGGGCTGCTGGTGGAGGGCACCTGCGACGAGGTGGGCCGGCGGCACGTCTGGGTGGCGCTCGGCCCGGAGGGGCCGCGCACGGTGACCTTCGCGGCCCGGCTGGCCGGTCTGGAACGGCCGTCCGACCTGGCCGAGCGGCTGCCCAAGGCGCTGATCCACCACAACGTGCCGGGGCGCCCGGTGCACTCCTTCCTGCGCGACTTCGACCGGGCCTGGGCGGCCGCCGCGCCGCTGGGCGCGTTCGGGGCCAGGCAGCGCTGGGCGGCGGCCTGCGCGGCGCTGGCCGCGGACTGGCCGCTGCGGGACGGGCCGGGCCACCGGTGGCGGCAGGGCGAGCTGACGGTGGACTGGGCCGCACTGGCCCCGCGCTGAGCGGCGCGGCGGTGCCCGGCGGTGCCTCGCAGCGCCCCGCAGCCCCCGCCGTCCGATCGCCCGTTCGACCGTTCACTCGAACGAGTTATCGAATTCCTCTGGCGTGTTGACGCCCCCTCAGGCCACCATGGAGCCGTTCGGAGGACGGTCCTCGGACGGTTGCCGGCGCAGCCGCCCGGGCACCCGCCCGTCCGCACGCCCACTACCGCACGTCCCCGCACGCTCCCCGCACGTCCTCCCCGCAGGCCGCTCCGACCGGACGCCCGCCGCGGTCGGCTGTTCGCGCAGCCGCCCCGGCACCCGTCAGTCGGCCGGTCCGCCCGTCCCGCGCCGGGCCCGCTCGAAGGCCTCGTACGCGTCCGCGCCGAACAGCACGAACCGCACCTCGTCCAGGTCCGGGCCCTCCTCGGCCACGGTCGCCAGGGCGATCCGCGCGGCGTCCTCCAGCGGCCAGCCGAAGATCCCGGCCGAGATCGCCGGGAAGGCCACCGTCCGCGCGCCCAGCCCGACCGCGACCCGAAGGGACTCCCGATAGCAGGAAGCCAGTAGCCCGGCGCGCTCCGGGTAGTCCTCCGCCCGGTACACCGGACCGACGGTGTGCACCACCCAGCGGGCCGGCAACCGTCCCGCCGTGGTCGCCACGGCCCGGCCGGTCGGCAGGCCCCCGCCGTAGTGCGAGGCGCGCAGCCTGCGGCACTCGGCCAGGATCTCCGGCCCGCCCCGCCGGTGGATCGCCCCGTCCACCCCGCCGCCGCCCAGCAGCGAGCTGTTGGCGGCGTTCACCACCGCGTCCACCTGCTGTTCCGTGATGTCACCCTGCACCAGCGTGATCTGCGTCACCGCGGCACTCCTCCGGTCGATTCCGGCCCGCCCATGGCGGAAACCCGCGGAAACCCTAGGCAGAACCGCCACCAGACGCGTGGCAATAACCACATCGGCGCCGCTCAGTCGAAGAAATCCACGGAGATCACGTTATGGTCGCGGGAAGCCCCCCGATGCCCGGCGCCGCCCGGGCACTGCGGACGGACACCAGCCGTTGGTCCGTCGGGGAAAGGAAGGACCGACCGATGCCCGCTACGGGAGACGGGCGGGCACCCGACGCGACCAGTAGCGCCGGTACCGCCGAACGCAGCCGCAGCCGCCGCGCCCACAGCGCCCAGCGCCCCGGCCAGAGCGCCGCCCAGGCCAGCGGCGCCACGCCGATACCGCATCCGCGCAGCATCCCGGCCGCCGCCGAACCCGCCCGGCCCGCCGCCGAGTTCCGGGTGCTGGTGGTCGAGGCCGACGGTCCCGGGCACACCCTGTTCGACTCGCTCGCCGCCGAGCTGGGGCTGCACGCCGAACTGCACCGGGTGGACGGCATCCGCGAGGCACTGGCCGCGCTGCCCCCGCCGCCCGGCTCCGGCCGGCGCGGACAGCGCCACCTCGACTTCCAGTGCGTCCTGCTCGACCTCGGCACGCCCGACGGGCCCCGCGACGACCCGTCCGAAGACCCCTCCGACCGGCTGGACGGGCTGCGCGAGCTGCTGCTGCGCGCCCCGCACACCGCCGTCGTGGTGCTCACCGACGCCGCCGGGGCCGAACTCGGCGCCGCCGCGGTCGCCGCCGGCGCCCAGGACTTCCTGCTCCGGCAGGACACCGGCGGCCCGCTGCTGGCCCGCGCCCTGCGCTACGCGGTGGAGCGCAAGCGCGCCGACGAGTCGCAGCGCCGGCTGGTCGAGGCCGAGATCCGCGGCCAGGAGAACGCCCGGCTCCAGCGCCACCTGCTGCCCACCCCGCTGCTGGACGGCGCCGACCTCGCCTTCACCCGCCGCTACCGCCCCGGCCGCCGCCGCGCCCTGCTCGGCGGCGACTTCTACGACGCCGTCCGCACTAAGGACGGCCGGGTGCACGTGGTGATCGGCGACGTCTGCGGCCACGGCCCCGACGAGGCCGCGCTCGGCGTCGCGCTGCGGATAGCGTGGCGCACCCTGGTGTTCGCCGGGCTGACCGGCCAGCACCTGCTCACCACCCTGCAGCACGTGCTGGAGCACGAGCGCCGCAGCGACGAGATCTTCGCGACCCTGTGCATGGTCGTGCTGGACGCCCCGGCCGAGCCGGGCGGCCCCGAGTCCGCCGAGCTGTACCTCGCCGGGCACCCCGCGCCGCTGCTGCTCGCCCCCGACGGCCCGCCCGTCCTGCTCCCGCTCGACCAGGCCGGCCCCGCGCTCGGCCTGCTGCCCTGCGACGCGACGCACTCGGTCTGGCCCGCGCTGCGGGTCGACCTCTCCCCCGGCTGGCGGCTGCTGATGTACACCGACGGCCTGGTCGAGGGCAAGGTCGGGGCGGGTTCGCCGCGGCTGGGCCAGGAGGGCCTGATCGACCTGATCGCCGACCACCAGGCCGCCGGGCTGACCCGCGGCCGGCTGGTCGACTCGGCGATCGCCGAGGTCGAGGAGCTGAACGGCGGCGCGCTCACCGACGACGTCGCGGTGCTGCTGCTGGAGCGCAACCCCGTCCCGGTGATCATGGGCTGAGCGGCGCGGCCCCGGCACGCGGAGGGCGGCCCCGGTTCCCCGGGGCCGCCCTGGTGCGTTCGTCGTCGGCTACCGCTCCGTCACCAGGGGCCGTACGGGCCCTGGTTGCTCCGCCCGCCGCGGCCCCGGCCGTCGGTCAGCAGCTTGATCGCGGGGCGGACGTCCACCACGTAGACGATCGCGGCGACCAGGCCCGCCAGCGTCAGCAGGCCGGTGACCGGGTTGGCGCCGAAGACCAGGTCGCAGACGAGCGCCAGGGCCAGGACGATCACCCAGAAGCCCTTGCTCTTCTTGTCGGCGGCCCGGTACGCGTCCTCCTTGCGGAACACCGCGTCGCCGAGCGCGAACACCTTGAAGCAGATGATCGCCGTGGCGATCCACCAGAACGGGTCCAGGAGGTCGACGTACAGGATCAACCGGGGCTCCTCACTCTCTCGTTCCATCCTGGCACGGACGCCGCAGCAGTCAACGGCCCCCGTCGGCGCGGCGTTCCCGCACCGGTCGCGCGCCCCGGCTCACTCGCCCTTCGGCGCGGCGCCCTTCCGGGACCGGGTCGCCTTCTTCGCGGCCGGCTCGGACGCGGCGGCGTCCTCCTCGTCCAGCACGACCTCGGCGACCACCACCTCCTCGACCACGACCTCCTGGACCTCCGCCTCGTCCTCGGCGGCCGCCGGCTCCTCGGCCTTCGGAGCGGCCGCGGCGGCGTCGACCACGGTGCGGCCGCGGACCGCCAGCTCGTCGTAGACCTCCTTGGCCTTCACCGCGAACTCCAGCGCCCGGCCGACCTGCTGCAACGCGAACTCCTGCGCCTTCGCCTGGAGTTCCTTCACGTCGGTGGGCAGCGCGGTGACCGCCTCGGTGACCTTCGCCTGCGCCCCGGCCAGCGCGGCGCCCGCGTCCTGCAGCGCGGCGGCGGCCTTCTCCTGGGTGCCCTTGCGGTCCGCCGCGAGCGCCTCCAGCTGGGCGGGCACCTCGCGGAGCTTCTCGTACGCGAGGTCGCCGGCGCCGGCCAGCGCGTACAGCGGGGTCGGGTCGGTCAGGGTCTTCTTCAGCTCGTCGCTGATCGGCATGTCGGGTCCTCCCGGTCGGGGTGCCGCCGCACGGTCGGGTCGCACGGGGCCTCGGTCACGCAGGTCTGTCTCGTTCTGGCCCGGTCTCCCGGGGTCTCGCTCACGCGGAGCCGCTGGGACGCCCCGCCTGGTTCTCCTGCAGGAACGCCTCGTACACCGACAGCAGCGCCTGCTTCTGCCGCTCGCTGATCAGCGGGTCGGCCAGGATCGCGGCCCGCAGCCCCGGCCCGTCCTCGCCCCGCTCCTCCAGGATCCCGGCCTGCACGTACAGCGTCTCCGCCGAGATCCGCAGCGCCTTGGCGATCTGCTGGAGGATCTCCGCGCTGGGCTTGCGCAGCCCGCGCTCGATCTGGCTCAGGTACGGATTCGACACCCCGGCGACCTCGGCGAGCTGCCGCAACGAGTACTGCGCGCTCCGCCGCTGCTCCCGGATGTACTCGCCGAGCGAGCCCACGTTCAGTGACGCCATGAGGGCAGTCTGCACCGATCTGCTTGCAATTGCAAGCAGGCTGCTAGCAGCCGCGAACACCGCCCGGCGGGGGCGCGGCGCCCCCGGTGCGCGCGCCCGCCCGGCGGCCCGCCGGGACCTCCGGGGCCCGTCCGGTAGCGTCGGCCGTCCACGACGGGAGAGGGGTCGGGCGGGATGGCGGTGGGGCGGCGGGTCGGGGCGGTGCTGTGCGACCTGGACGGGGTGCTGCGGCTGTGGGGGGACCTGGCGGAGGTCGACCGGGAGCGGGGGCTGCCGCCGGGGACGGTGGCCGGGGCGGCGTTCCGGGCGGAGCGGCTGCTGCCCGCGGTGACCGGCGCGGTCAGCGACGAGGAGTGGCGGGCGGGTGTCGCGGCGGACCTGGTGGCGGCCTGCGGCTCGCTGGCGGCGGCGCGGGAGGCGGTGGCGGCCTGGGGGCGGCAGCCGTGCCGGGTGGACGCGGACGTGCTGGCGCTGGTCGCCGGGGTGCGGCGGCGCGGCGTCCCCGTGGTGCTGGTGTCCAACGGGACGACCCGGCTGGAGGCCGACCTCGCCGCGCACGGGCTGGACACCGCCGTGGACGCCGTCCTCAACACCGCCCGGTTCGGGTGCGCCAAGCCCGACCCCCGGGTGTACCTCGCGGCCGCCGGGCTGGCCGGCGTCCCGGTGGAGCGCTGCCTGTTCGTCGACGACTCGGCGGGGAACGTCGCCGCCGCGACGGCGCTCGGCATGCACGGCCACCGCCACGACGGGGCGGACGGGCTGCGAGCCGTGCTCCACGGCCACGGCCTGCTCGGCTGACCGCCCGGTGGAATCCCCTGCCGGGAGCGGCCCCGGCGTGCCACCATCCGGGCCATGACGATCTTCCCCGGGTACGACGGCACCGCCCTGCACTACGAGCGGCTGGGCGACGGGCCGCCCCTGGTGGCCGTCCCCGGCGGCCCCGGCATGGACGCCCGCTACCTCGGCACCCTCGGCGGGCTGGACGCCCGGCGGCGGCTGGTCCGGTTCGACCCGCGGGGCTGCGGCCGCTCGGCGGTCCCCGCCGACCGGGCGAGCTGCGCGTTCGGCGCCCAGCCGGCCGACCTGGAGGCCCTGCGGGAGCACCTCGGGCTGGACGCCTTCGACCTGCTCGGGCACTCGGCGGGCGCGCTCACCGCGCAGCGGTACGCCGCCGAGTTCCCGCACCGGGTGCGGTCGTTGGTGCTGGTCACGCCGGTCGGCCGGGCGGCCCGGGAGCCGGACGCGGCGGAGCTCGCCGCGATCAGGGCCGCCCGGGCCGCCGAGCCCTGGTACCCGGACGCGGCGGAGGCGGACGCCCTGCTGGCCTCCGGCACCGGCCCGAACGCGGAGCTGACCCGGCGGATCACCCCGTTCTTCTGGGGCACCTGGAACGAGGCGGCCCGCGCGGCGGCGTTCGACCCCGCGCCCGCCCCGGCGGCGCCCTGGATGCGGGAGGCGTTCTACGCGGGCTCCGGCGGGGGGCGGCCGGTGCCGGTCCCGGTGCTGGTGGTCGCCGGCGAGCGGGACGGCATGATCGGCACCGCGCCCGCGCGGCTGGTCGCCGACCTCCACCCCGGTGCCCGGCTCGCGGTCCTCCCGGGGGTCGGCCACCGGCCGTGGGTGGAGCGGCCGGAGGCGTTCGCGGACCTGGTGAACGGGTTCCTGGACGAGCCGCGGGGCGGAGCGGGGGGCGCCGGGGCCGCTACTGCTCCGTGAGGTGGCGGTAGAGCGGGGCGAGGAGGTCCGCGAACTCCGGCGGGAGGTCGGGCGGGGCGGGGGGCTCGGGCGGGGTGTCCCGGAGGGTGAAGTCGCCCTGCCAGAAGGTGTCGAGGGCGTGGTCGAGGGGCTGGTCCACGGCGGTCAGGGGCCTGTCGGGTCGGCGGAGAGGGTGAGGAGTTCGCGGAGCCGGTCGGTGGGCAGCTCGGTCAGCCACCGCTCGCCGGGGGCGACCACCGCCTCCGCCAACTCGCGCTTGCTGTCGATGAGTTCGACGATCCGCTCCTCGATGGTGCCGGTGCACACCAGCTTGCGGACCTGGACGTCGCGGTGCTGGCCGATCCGGTGGGCGCGGTCGGTGGCCTGGTCCTCGGCGGCGGGGTTCCACCACCGGTCGAGGTGGACGACCTGGTTGGCGGCGGTGAGGTTGAGGCCGGTGCCGCCGGCCTTCAGGGAGAGCAGGAACACCCGTGGCCCGTCCGGGGACTGGAAGTCGTCGACGAGTTCCTGGCGGCGCGGCGCGGCGAGCCCGCCGTGCAGGTAGGGGACGGGGGTGCCGAGGCGGCGGCGCAGGTGCGGCTGGAGCAGGGCGCCGAACTCCGCGTACTGGGTGAAGACGAGGACCCGGTCGCCTTCCGCCAGGGCCTCCCGGAGCAGCGCGACCAGGCGTTCGACCTTGCCCGAGCGGCCGCCCAACGGACTTGTGTCGCGCAGGAGTTGGGCGGGGTGGTTGCAGACCTGCTTGAGCCGGCCGAGGGCGGCCAGCACCGCGCCCTTGCGTTCGACGCCGCGGACGCCGCCGAGGCGGTCGAGCAGGTCGGTGACCACGGCCTGGTAGAGGCCGGCCTGCTCGGGGGTGAGGTCGCAGCGGACGGTGAACTCCTGCTTGGCGGGCAGCTGCCGGCCGATCTCGGGGTCGCTCTTGAGGCGGCGCAGCAGGAACGGCGCGGTGAGCCGCCGGAGGGCGGCCGCGACGTCCTGGTTGCCGGACTGCTCGACCGGGACGGCGTAGTGCTCGCGGAAGGACTCGGGGGTGCCGAACAGGCCGGGGTTGGCGAAGTCGAGGACGCTGTGGAGTTCGGCGAGGCGGTTCTCGACGGGGGTGCCGGTGAGGGCGATCCGGGGGCCGGAGCGCAGCGAGCGGAGGGCGCGGGACTGGCGGGCGGCGCGGTTCTTGACGTGCTGGGCCTCGTCGGCGACGATCCGGCGCCAGTGAACGGCGCGCAGCAGGGCGGCGTCGCGCTGGAGCACGCCGTAGGTGGTGACGACCAGGTCGGCGGTCGGGTCGGGGAGGGTGCGCCCGGGGCCGTGGTGGAGCTGGACGCGCAGCCGGGGGGCGAAGCGGGCGGCCTCCCGGTGCCAGTTGCCGACCAGCGAGGTGGGGCAGACCAGCAGGACGGGACCGCGAGCGCCCCGGTCGTGTTCGAGGGCGAGCAGGGCGAGGGTCTGGACGGTCTTGCCGAGGCCCATGTCGTCGGCGAGGACGGCGCCCAGGCCGAGTCGGCCCAACGCGTCCAGCCAGGCCAACCCGCGCTCCTGGTACGGGCGGAGGGTGCCGGTGAAGCCGGGCGGGGGCGGGGTGCGGCGGGCGCCGGGGAGGCGGCCGAGCCGGCCGGCCAGCAGGTCGCCGAGCGGGCCCCGGGCGTGCACGGCGGTGACCGGGAGGCCGTCGACCACGGCGCCGTCGGTGGCGGCGAGGCGGAGCAGCGCGGCGGCGTCCAGCCGCGGGTCGTCGCGGCGGGCGGCGAGGAAGCGCAGGGCGGCGGCGAGCTGTCCGGCGTCCACCTCGATCCACTGGCCGCGGAACCGGACCAGGCCGGCCTGGGCGGCCGCGATCTCCGCCAACTCGGCTTCGGTCACCGACTGTTCGCCGACGGCGAGCTGCCAGCGGAAGTCCAGCACGGCGTCCCGGTCGGCCTGGGCGGCGCGCCGGACGGAGCCGGGGGCGGGGGCGGTGTGCCCGGTGGCGGCGAGGCCGAGGCGGGGGCGGCGCTGCCACCAGGCGGGCAGCAGGACGCCGTGCCCGGCGGCGGCGAGCGCGGGGGCGGTGTCGCGCAGGAAGGCGAGCGCGCCGGCCCGGTCGAGGTCGATCCCGGCGGGGCGGGTGCGGTGCAGGGCGGCCCGCAGGTCGGGGAACAGCCGGGCGGCGCGGTCGAGTTCGGCCAGGTAGGCGGCGACGGGGTCGTCGACCGTCCGGGCCAGCGCGGCGGAGCCGGGCCCGGCGGACCAGAGTGCGGCGGCGGGCAGCAGCAGCGAGGGCCGGTCGACCGGGCCGAGCAGCACGTCGAGCCGCCAGGTCTCGTCCGGGACGGTGGCGTCCGGGTCGTCGGCGGCGGTGCCGAGCGGTTCGGCCAGCCGGAAGGCGAGCCGGACCGGGCCGGCCGGACCGGTGCCGGCCGTGCCGGCGGCGAGGCGGGCGACCAGCGCGGGTGCGGGCGGGGCGGGCAGCCGGGCGTCCGGGCCGCGCAGCGCGGTGAGCCAGGCCGGGGCGGTGGCGGGCGGTGGCGGGGCGTCGGCCAGCGCGGTGCGGGTCTCGTGGTCGGTGAGCGCGTCCAGCACGGTGTCGAACAGGGCGCCCGGGGTGGGTGCGCGGCCCTCCTCGGCGCGGGCGACCGGGGGGCAGCCGGCGGCCAGCGCGAGCGCCTCCCGGTGCGCGGGCGGGTCGTACGCGGGCCGCCAGCGGGCCGCCCAGCCGTCGGGCTCCGGCACCAGCGCGGGCAGCACCCGGCCGCGCCCGGCCAGCCGCCACGCCAGGTCGTGCACGCCGGTCAGCCAGCGCAGCGACGCCCCGTACGCGAGCTCGGCCGTCCGGCCGTCCGGCAGCTCGACGGTGGTACCGGGCCAGTACGGGTCGAACAGCTCGCCGAGCAGCTGTGCGGCCTCCGCCAGGTCGAACAGCAGCGCGGGCACCCGCCACGGCCGCAGCACCGGGCCCTTGGCGGTGGAGCCCACCGGCAGGTCGGGCGAGGGCGTCGGCCGGGCGCCGAGGGTCGGCAGCCGCAGCGTCAGCCACCGCTCGTCGCCCCGCTCCGCGAGCCAGGCCGGGCCGGGCCCGACCGCCGCGAGCAGGTCCGCCACCTCCTGCGCCGCGCAGGCGAACGGGTGCCGCACCCCCTCCACCGCCCGGCCGCGGAACGCCCCGGCGTCCTCCGCCCAGACCCCGAGCCGCGCGTCGGCCCGCCACTGGGCGTGCAGGACGTACATCGGACCTCCGGGGGACGGTGCGGGGGCCTTCCAGGGTAGGTCGGTCCGCCGACAGGTCCTGCGGGCGGCGGCGTAGGAGGCGATCGCGCCGAGCGCCTTGCCGAGCAGGGTGCGGTCCATCGAGCCGGAGGCGTCGAGGAGGACGGCGACACGGTGACGGCGGACTGCACAACTCTCCCGGGTGGGCGCACCCGGTTTTCGGCGCGGTGGCGGCGCTGTCCACAGGCTGGGGACAACGCTGTGGGTGGCGCCCCACCCCGGGATGTAGAACAACTTTCAACTTCATGGTTGAAAGTTGAACCAGATCGGCGTACGGTGAACCACGTGAACAAGTTGAAGCCTCAACAAACGGCTTCGACTCCCAAACCGAGGAGAGAAGCCATGGGCATCTTCAACCGCAGCAAGAACACCGCCACCGCCGCCCCGGCCGCCGCCGCCCAGGGCCCGGACCTGGCCCACCTGACCGGCGACTACACCATCGACCCGGCCCACTCCCGGATCGGCTTCGCGGTCCGCCACGCGATGGTCACCAACGTCCGCGGCGAGTTCGCCGAGTACGAGGGCAAGCTGCACCTGGACGGCGAGAACCCGGCCGCGTCCACCGCCGAGCTGGTGATCAAGGTCGCCTCGATCAGCACCGGCCAGGCCCAGCGCGACGAGCACCTGCGCACCGGCGACTTCTTCGACGCCGCCGCGCACCCGGAGATCACCTTCACGTCGACCGCCGCCGAGCGGGTCGACGGCGACACCTACCGCCTGCACGGCGACCTGACCATCAAGGGCACCACCCGCCCGGTCGTCCTCGACCTGGAGTTCACCGGCGCCGCCACCGACGTGTACGGCGCCAACCGGGTCGGCTTCGAGGGCGGCACCAGCGTCGACCGCACCTCCTGGGGCCTGACCTACAACGCCGCGCTGGAGACCGGCGGCGTGCTGATCGGCGAGAAGGTCAAGCTGACCCTGGACGTCTCCGCCGTGCGAGCCTCCTGAGCCCGCCCGCCCGGGCCGCCGCGCGGCCTCCCCGGTCCCGCCCCCGCCGTCCCCTCCGGCGGGGGCGCCGCCGTCTCCGGAGACGCTCAGGCGTTCAGACGGGCAGGCGTTCAGGCAGGGCGGGCAGGCGTTCAGGCCGGCAGCAGCGCCGCGTCCTCGGCCGGCAGCCAGCTGCCCGGCGGGCGGCGCAACCAGCCCTCGGCGGCGGCGAGTACGGCCGCGCAGGCGCGCAGCGCGACCAGCCCCGGATGGCGCGCCCCCGGCCGGTGCACCAGGCCGACCAGACTGAGCGGCACCGGCTCCACCAGCGGGCGGACCACCGCCCCCGGGAAGTCCCGCGCCCCGACCGCGGTCAGCACCGGATCGCCGTGCCTGGCCAGGTAGCGGGCGAACTCGGCCGCCCCGACCGGCGGGGTCCGTCCGGGCGCGGCGGCCAGACCGTGCGCGGCCAGCAGCCGCACCCCGAGGTCGGTCCACTCGGCGGTGGCCGGCTGCCCGGCGAACACGTCCACCGGGTGTCCGGCGAGCGCCGCCAGCGGAACCGCCGCCAGCCCGGCCAGCGGGTGCCCCGCCGGGAGGAAGACCGCCAGCGGCTCCAACCGCACCGGCAGGTGCGCCAGCCGCCCCCGGTCGACGGCGGGCAGCCCGGCGTACCGCCCGAACGAGGCGTCCAGCCGGTGCGCGGCCAACTCCCTTGCCGCGGCGGTGAGTCC
The DNA here is from genome assembly GCF_055562955.1 of Kitasatospora sp. NPDC015121. NCBI lineage: Bacteria > Bacillati > Actinomycetota > Actinomycetes > Kitasatosporales > Streptomycetaceae > Kitasatospora > Kitasatospora sp. NPDC015121. The sequence goes on along the minus strand of NZ_JBVHEH010000016.1, from coordinate 105,070 downwards.
ACCGCAGTACCGGGCCAGCAGCTCGGCCTCGGGACAGCGCCGCCGCGCCGCCGCGAGCACCCGCTCGGCGGCGTGCTCCGGCCCCCAGTCCTGGCTGTTCAGGTCCACCAGCAGCGCCCGGGCGTCCCCCAGCGCGGTGATCTCGGCCTGCAGCTCCAGCAGCTGCCGCGCCTTCGGCAGCAGCGCCGCCCCCGCCTCGGTCAACTCCACGCTGCGGGTGGTGCGGAGCAGCAGTACGCACCCCAGCTCCCGCTCCAGCGCCTGGACGTCCCGGCTCACTGCCTGCTGCGCCAGGTGCAGCCGCTCGGCGGCCCGCCCGAAGTGCAGCGTCTCGGCGACGGCGGCGAAACTGCGCAGCAGGCGGGGGTGGACGTCTCGGGGCACGCCCGGCAGATTAACAACGGGGAGCGGTGAACGCGGCGGAGCAGGTGTTGGACGCCCCCGCTCCCCCGGCCCGAGGCTGGTGGCATCCCACCACCCCCTCGGAGTCCCCCCTTGTCGCTGCCGCTCGCCCACTACCGTCCGGTGTTCGCCGCGCCCGGCGCGCTGACCTTCACGCTGTCCGGGCTGCTCGGCCGGCTCGCCACGGCGATGCACGGCGTCTGCGTGGTGGTGCTGGTCGCCGACCGGCGCGGCTCGTACGCGCTGGCCGGGGCGGTCTCGGCGGTCGGGGTGCTGGCCGGGGCGGCGCTGCTGCCGCCGCTGGGGCGGCTGGTGGACCGGTGCGGGCAGGCCCGGGTCGCGGTACCCGCCGTGCTGGCCACCGCGCTGCCGACGGCGGCGCTGCTGCTGTGCGTGCGCTCCGGCGCGCCCGCCTGGACGCTCTTCCCGTGCTGGGCGCTGGCCGGCAGCAGCCCCGACCTGGGCGGCATGGCCCGGGCCCGCTGGGCGCACCTGCACCGGGCCGACCCGGCCGTGCTGCACCGGGCCAACGCGCTGGAGCAGGCGCTGGACGAGCTGTGCTTCATGGCCGGGCCGGTGCTCGGCATGGTCCTGTGCACCGCCGTCGCCCCCGAGGCCGGGCTGCTCGCCGCCTGGGCGCTGGGCACCGCCGGCACCCTGCTGTTCGCCGCCCAGCGCGCCACCGAGCCGCCGGTCGGCCCGCGGCGCGCCTCCCGGGCGAGGGGGTTGGTGCGGACGCCCGGCCTGCCCGCGCTGCTCGCCGTATTCCTCGCCGCCGGGGTGCTGTTCGGGGCGCTGGAGGTGACCACCCTCGCGTACGCCGACGCGCTCGGCCGGCAGTCGGCCGGCGGCGGGCTGCTGGCCCTGGTCGCGGCCGGGTCCTGCGTCTCGGGGCTGGTGTTCGGCGCCGTCCGTCCGCGCCGCCCGGCGGCGGTGCGGCTCGTGCTCGGCACCGGCGCGATGGCCGCGCTGATGCTGCTGCCACTGGCGGCGGGCCTGGCCGGGGCGGGTCTGCCGGTGCTGGGCGCGGCGCTGCTGGCCGCCGGGTCGGGCACCGCGCCGACCATGGTCAGTGGCATGACGCTGGCCCAACGCCTGCTGCCCGCCGACCGGTTGACCGAGGGCATGGCGCTGGCGGTCTCCGCGATCCTGGTCGGCATCTCCACCGGCGCGACCCTCGGCGGCGCCCTCGCCCAGCACACCGCCCCCGGCACCGGCTACCTGCTGCCGGCCGGCGCCGCCGCGCTCGCCCTGACGGCCGCCCTCCGCCTCACCCGGAGGGCCGGTTGACGTCCCGTCAGTTCCAGCCGTACGCGTACTCCGGCAGCTCCGTCCCGTCCGAAAAGCGCGCGGCGCCCCGGCCGAGGCGGCGGGCGCCGTGCCGCTCGTAGAACGCGACCGCCCGCCGGTTGGCGGCCAGCACCTCCAGCCGGACGGGCGCCCCCTCGGCGCGCTCCAGCGCGGCGCGCAGCAGCCGGGTGCCGATGCCGCCGCCGGTCCGGCCGGGGCGGACGTGCAGCTGCTCCAGCCGGACGAGGCCGCCGTCCGGCACCAGGTAGGCGAAGCCGAGCAGGTCGCCGGCGGCCTCGGCCAGCAGCAGGACGGGCGTGTCGGCGGGCGTCCCGTAGTCGGCGTCCAGGCGCAGCGTCCAGAGCAGCTCCTGCTCCGCGGCCTCGGCCGCCAGCACCCGGTCGGGCACCAGCCCGGCGTACGCGGTGCGGCGGCTCGCGACGTGCAGCGCGGCGACGGCCGCCGCGTCCGCGGTCCCGCCCTCGCGCAGGACGGGCGGGTGGGGCGGCGGGCTGGCGGCGGCAGACATCCGGCCAGCCTTCCACACCTTCCCGCGGCTTTTCCCGCCGAGGAGTTGAGCGTGCCCGAACCGGTGCCCTAGAGTCGCTCCCGCAGGATTTTGAACGCGTTCGAAAAACCTGCCCCCGGCCGTCGGAGGGGAGCGGTCCGCCGTGCCCGGCACGCCGGACCGGCAGTCGGCCGACCCGCGGGACCGCCCCGCGGTCGCGCCCGGCGCCGGGGGGCACCGGGCGCGACGGCGGACTTCCGATTCGCCCTCCCGGTCCGGAGTTGTCCCGGTCCGGCGCTAGGCTCGGGCCCGTAGGCGACCGCGACAAAAGCGAATCAGGCGGGGCGAGGTGCCAGAGAACGGCCAGGAGCGGACTCATCAGCGCCCGGTAGGGTCGGGCGGCGTGGAGAACGCGAGCGACAAGGGCGAACCGGGCACCGGCCTGCCCGCGTCCGGCGAGCTGGCGGGCGGGCGGGCCCAGCCGAAGACCGACAAGAGCGAGGCCACCCGCGCGCTGATCCTGGAGACCGCGATGCGGCTGTTCCAGGAGCGCGGCTACGAGAAGACCACCATGCGCGCGATCGCCACCGAGGCGGGCGTCTCGGTCGGCAGCGCCTACTACTACTTCTCGGCCAAGGAGTTCCTGATCCAGGGCTTCTACGACCTGATGACCCACGACCACGCCGCCGACGCCAGGGCCCGGATGGCGCACACCCGCGACTTCGGCGACCGGCTGCAGATCGCGCTGGAGTCCTGGCTCGACACCGCCGCGCCGTACCACGAGTTCGCCGCCCAGTTCTTCCGCACCGCCGCCGACCCGACCAGCTCGCTCAGCCCGTTCTCCAACGAGTCCCACCCGGCCCGGGCCACCGCCGTCGACCTCTTCCGCGAGGTGCTGCAGGGCTCCGAGCTCGCCCCCAAGCTGGACGCCGAACTGGTCGAGCTGCTCCCCGACGTGCTCTGGCTGCACCTGATGGTCGTCGTCCTCTACTGGGTCTTCGACCGCACCCCCGACACCGAGCGCACCCGCGAGTTCGTCCGCCGCTCCACCCCCCTGGTCGCCCGCCTGATCAACCTCTCCCGCTACCGGGTCTTCCGCCCCCTGGTCCGCGACGCCAAGGGCCTGATCCAGGACTTCGTACTGCCCACCATCGGCAAGTCCGTCGTCAAGTAGCCCGCCCGGCAGGCCCGTTGGCCCGGCACTGGGGTCGGGCCGGACCGGGGGACGGATACCGGTGGCGGACCGGGAGGCAGCCCGGCCGGTCGTCGCCGCCCACCTCGGCCGCCTGGTGCCGCACGCCCGCGAGTACGGGCAGCGGCCGCCGCGAGTCGACGTGTCGATGTGTCGATGTGTCGTCGAATCCTCCCCGGTCCGGTCCGTCACGCCCGCGCCCGCGCCCGCACCACCCTGGCCACGGCCCGGACCGGAACGGCCGGGCCGTGCACGACCGGCAGCCGGGGCATGATCGTGCGCCGCAGCGCGTGCACGGACAGCGGCCGGTGGAACCTGGAGCAGGCCGGCAGCGGGTGCGGCGGCGGCCCGGCGACCACCGGCCGGACGGGTTGCACCGGCCGGACGGCTCGGACCGGCGCCGGCCGGGGCGGCGGCCCCCACACCGGCACCGGCCGGACCGGCGCGGGCCGGGCGACCACCGGCCGGACCGGCACGGACCGGACGGTCGGCGTCGGCACGGGCGGGGTGCGGGCGCCGCCCGCCCGGTGGCGGCCGGTCGGCGGCTCGGCCGAGGCGGAGAGCAGCCGGGCGATCGCGGCCACCAGCAGGAGCGCGACGAAGGCGACCAGGGCCGTCGCCCAGAGGTCGGAACGGGACACGTCGATGCCTTCCGGGGTGGGGGGAGCTTCGGCCGCGCCCCGGGGTCGCACCGCGGCCGCCGGGGCGTCTCTTCCGGCCCGAACGCCCCGAACGCTAGGCAGTGCGGAGGGAGCTGTCGACCCGCCGGGATTCGAACAGGGGCGTCCGGGTCGGACTCGCGTTCACCCCTCCGGGTGGCCGTCGGCGGACGCCTCCCCCAGCTCACCGGCGGTCCGCCAGTGCCGCACCCGCCCCGCGCCGCCCCCGCGCCACCGCACGCGCGTTCGGCACCCGCCGGGGTGGTCACACGGGACGCGCGTTGACGCCGCCGCGGCACCCCCAGGCGCTGTCGTCGTCGCCCCGGGCCGCCCGGCGGCCGGGGCCGCCCCCCGCGGCCGGAACGGCGTGGTGGACGTCGGGACGCGGGGCGTGCGGAGGCATGGCGGTACTCCAGTGGGGGCGTGGTGTCGGTCGGGGGCCGCGTCGGCGGCCGGCCGGTGGGCGCCGGCGGCTCCGCCGCAGGTGCGGCCGGGGCTGCGGTCCGGTGGCGCTGCGGAGCGGGAGGGAGGGGAGGGGGTGCGGGCCGTTCAGTGCTCGGCGCGGTCCGTCACGGCCGGCGGCTCCGGCGGGAGGTACCGGCGGCGGAAGCGGGGCGAGGCCCGGTAGGTGTCGGCGATCAGCCGGCGGGCGGCGGTGGCCGCGGTGGTGGTCGGGGCGCCGGTCGCGGCGTCCGGTTCCGGGGCGGTGCGGGTCAGGTAGTAGAGCAGGAAGTCGATCCGGTCGACGGAGGCCTGCGCGGTGATGTGCTGGAGTCCCCCGCCACGGTCGGCATGGGCCCAGAGCACGTCCACGGCTTCGGCTTCCTCGACCGCCGGTCCGGTGTCCGGCGGGGGTAAGCGGCGGGCCAGGCCGACGTGCACGATGTCCATCCGCGGATCAGCCGCCCCAGCCGATGTTGCCGTCGGCGACGACCGAGGTGGAGGAGGAGCCGGTCGAGGGGGAGACGGCGGCGGGGACGACCAGGAGCGCGGCGAGGGCGAGGGCGGAGACCGCGGCGGCCTTGACGAGGCGGGTGGCGTTCATGGTGGTGATCCTTCCGGTGGCTGTGACGCGTGGGTGTCGATTCCGGTCCGGCGCCCCGCGGTTGGCGCTTCGTCCCGCTGCCGTCCGGGCTGTCTCCCGGCCGGCGATGAACAGCTTCGCCGCTCGCCGGAGCGGGTGGAAGGAGTTCCGGATGGCGCCAATCGGCCTGTCCGGATCCAGACAGGATGTCATGAGCGCATCAGCAAGGATCGGCCGACCCGAACCGGCTGTCCGGTATCGGCCGGGACGGGCGAAAGATGATCTTGCGCTTACGGCGGGTTGCTGTTTGGATGCCACCGGTTACCCGCCCGGAGGCGGGTTCACATCCATGGGGGGGATGCAGTGCTGGAGGTTCTCGGCCTGACGGCCGGAGCGGCCGAGGTCTACCGCGCGATGCTCGACCACCCCGGCCACGGGGTGGACGGACTCGCCGCGCACTGCGGACTGTCCCCCTCCGACGTCCACTCCGCGCTCGACGAGTTGGGCCGCCGCGCGCTCGTCCGGGCCTCCGCCGAACGGCCGGGCCAGGTCCGCGCGGTCAGTCCGGAGATCGGACTGGCCGACATGCTCGCCGAGCAGGAGGCCGAACTCGCGGCCCGGCAGGCCCAGTTGGCCGCCTCCAAGGCCGCCGTCACCCGACTCGTCGCGGACCGCGCCGAGCACCGGGCCTCCCACGGCGAGCGCCTGATCGGCATGGACGCCATCGTCGGCCGGCTGGAGCGGATGGGCCGGGAGGCCACCACCGAGGCGCTCGGCTGCCAGCCCGGGGTCAAGCGTCCCGAGGACCTCGACGACAGCCGGCTGCCCGACGCCGAGGCACTGGGCCGCGGGGTCTCCATGCGCAGCCTCTTCCAGGACTTCACCCGCAACCAGCCGCACGTCTCCACCTACGCCCACTGGCTGCTCAGCCAGGGCGGCGAGGTCCGCACCGCGGCCACCCTGCCCTCCCGCATGGTGATCATCGACCGCCGGCAGGCCCTCGTCCCGATCGACCCCGAGGACAACCGCAAGGGCGCGCTGCACGTCACCGAGCCGGGCATCATCGCCGCCCTGCTCGACCTCTTCGAGCAGGCCTGGAACACCGCCGTCCCGCTCGGCACGATCGCCCCCGGCGACCCCGCCACCGGCCTCAGCGCCACCGAGCGCGAGCTGCTGCGCCTGCTCGGCGGTGGCCTGACCGACGACGCCGCCGGGCAGCGGCTGGGCATCTCCTCCCGCACCGTCGGCCGGCACATGGCCTCGATCATGGAGCGGCTGAACGCCGCCAGCCGCTTCGAGGCCGGCATCAAGGCGGCCCAGCGCGGCTGGATCTGACGGGACGGGTCCGCTCAGAAGCTGTCCTGGTTCCAGGGCGCGCGGGCGGTGCGCAGCAGGCCGTCCGCGCGGACGGCCGCGCCCGGGGTCAGCTCGGTGAGCAGGCCGGCGTCGACGAGGGCCGCCGCGCTGCCGCCGCCCAGGTAGAGCGAGCCGAGCCGGGAGACGTCGAGCGCCAGGTCGGCCGGCTCCTCGGTGCGGACGATCCGGCCGGCGCCGTCGGCGGCGGCCTCCAGCGCCCAGCGCCCGGCCGTCCAGCCCGCGCGGTCGGCGACGTCCAGCACCAGGCGGCCGGGGGCCTCGTAGCGGCGGGCGGCGAACGCGGCGGGCAGGTCGAGCAGCCGCAGCCAGGTGAAGTCGGCGGCGTCCTCGTGCTGCCTGGCGCCGCGCGGGTCGTTGAGCAGCAGCGGCAGCGGGTCTCCGGGGCCGAGGTGGGCGGCGACCACCTGGCGCACCCAGTCGACCGAGAAGGCGAACGTCCAGAGCGCGTTGGCGGTCTTCCGGTCGAGCGCGACGAAGTCCCGGACGGTCAGCGGGCAGTCGGGGTAGGCGCCGTCCCACTTGTCGTCGACGGTGTAGTCGATCATGCCGGTGAGGGTGCCGTCGGCGGTGCGGTGGAAGGCGGTGAAACCCTGCCGCCGGTCGAAGCCGGGCAGTTCGATCTCGCCGGCCCGCAGCCGCCACCAGGCGTCGAACCGGCCGATCGCGCCGGGCTGGGTGGGCCGCCAGCGCTCGTGCAGCCCGGGGCCGAGCTCGCGGAACTCCGCGGGGGTCGCGAAGTCGATCCGGTGGCCCTCGTGCACCGGCAGCCCCGCCCGGATGCCGCCGGAGCGCAGCACGTCGACCCGCAGGCCGCCCAGGGGGGCGGCCGAGCCGAAGCCGAACCGGCCGTAGATGTTGTGCTCGGCGGCGATCAGGATCGCGGCGGCCGAGCCGCGCTCGCGGGCGGCGGTCAGGTCGTGGCGCATCATGCCGCTGAGCAGGCCGCGCCGGCGGTGGGTGGCGTTGACCGTGACGGCGGTGATCGCGTCCACCGGCAGCAGCCGGCCGCCGGGCACCGTCAGCCCGGTGTCGAAGCTGCGGAACGTCGCGACGCAGCGCGGCCGCCCGTCCGCCGCCGGCACCTCGTGGTCGAAGGCCCCCAGCATCCGCCCGGGCTCGAACAGCGCCTCCCGCCACTCCCGCGCGGGGGCGACGTGCGGCCGCATGAACCCGAGCGCGACCGCCCGGTCCCAGTCGGCCAGTTCCTCCCGCGCGATCGCCCGGATCTCGACGCCCCGCCCGGGGCCCTGCTGCACGTCGTTGCCCATCGGGCCACCGTACGACGCCCCTCCCGCCCCGGCATCCGGTTTTCCCGCCGCCCGGCCCGGCGGGCCCGTGGCGTCAGGGGCGGGCGTAGAAGTCCGGGCGGCCCATGATCCAGAGGCTGGCCTGCTTGATCGCGGTGCCGGGGCGGGGGGCCTCGATCATCTGGTCGTCGCCGAGGTAGATCGCGACGTGGTGGATGTCGGCGGCGCGGCCGGTCTTCGTCCAGAACACCAGGTCGCCGGGGCGGAGTTGGGCGTAGCTGACCGGGGTGGACTCGGCGTACTGGTCGGCGGCGAAGTGGGTCAGGTTCTTGCCGCCGAGGCGCCAGGCCATCATGGTCAGGCCGGAGCAGTCGTAGCCCTGCGGGCCCTCGCCGCCCCAGATGTAGGGCAGGCCGATCACCGAGCGGGCGAAGGCGAGGGCGGCCGCGGAGCCGCCGGCCGACCAGGCGCTCTCGCGCTGCTTCGGGACCGCGTGGTGCCGGGCGGCCGCGGCGGCCGCTGCGGCGGCGGCCGCTTCGGCTTCGGCCTCGGCGCGGCGGGCGGCCTCCTCGGCCTCGCGGGCGGCGATCGCGTCGAGGGCCTGCTGGCGCTGGCGCTCCAGTTCGACGGTGGTCTCGCGGGCGGCGGCGAGTTCGGCGAGCAGCGCCTCCTGGCGGCGGGCGGTGTCGGCGACCCGGGTCTGCTGGTCGGCGACCCGGCGCTGGGCCTGCTCCTTGGCGGTGCGGACGGTCTCGGCGGCGGTGCGGGCGGCCTCCTCGGCGGCGCGGGCCGCGTCGGCGGCCTCGGCGGCGGCCTTCGCGGTGGCGGTGGCGTCGTCGAGGATCTGCCGGGTCTGGGCGCCGGCGGTGCCGACGGCGGCGGCCTGGGCGGACAGCGGGGCGGTGCCGCGGGCGCCCAACAGGGCGTTGATCGCCGAGAGTTGGGGTGAGGCGCCCTGCCGGTAGATCTCGGCGAGCAGGCCGGCGGCCCGGTCGGCGGCCTCGGCGTGGGCGGCCTCGGCGGCGGCCGAGCGCTCGGCGGCGGCCTTCGCGGCGTCCCGGGCCCGGGCGAGGTGGACCAGCGCGCCGTTGTACGCCTCGACGGCCTGCTCGGCGGCCTGCCCGGCCCGGTCGAGCTCGGCCCGGTCGGCGGCCAGCCTGGCCTGCGCGGCGTCGGCGTCGGCGGCCCTGGCGTCGGCGTCGGCCCGGGCGCGGGCGACGTCGTCGGCGGACGGGTAGTCCGGCGGCGGGTCGTCGGCGGGCCGGGACACGGGCCCGAGCACCGGCCCGAGCACCGGCCCGAGCACCGGCCCGAGCACCGGCCCGAGCGCGGGCGCCCCCGCGGCCCGGGCGGCGTTCGCGGCCGGCGCCGCGGGGGCGTTCGCGGCGGGCAGCAGGGCGAGCAGGGCGGTGGTGGAGAGGAGGAGGACGGGGAGGAGCCTGCGCGGCATGACGGATCCTCTCTCGGCGGGCGGCACGGGGGTCTGGCGATCAACCGGACATCGCATGAGGTGATCATCCGGTCACGCACCGCAAGATTGTCAGACCTGGTGGCGCCCCGGCGCCATCGCCATGCGGCCGTGCGGGTGAGATGTCGGATTGTCTGAGCGGGCATATGCGCCGGGCGGATCGAACGTCCACGAACCCTACCGGTCCGCAGCCGTGCCACCCCGGCTTTCAACAGCCCTTCAACGCCCTTTCCACGCGCCTCCGACGTCCCGCCCGACGGCTTCAGCGCGCCCGCCCCGACGGCCGCCCCGCCCCGGTCGCGGTGGTCCGCGGCCGCCCGGCCCGGACGGTGCGGCGGCGGCGCTGCGCCCGGGCCCGCCGGGCCGGGTCGCCGCTCCGGTCGGCCGGCCCGCCCGGTCCGTCCCCGGTGCCCGTTCCGGCCGTGCTCGCGCCCGGTCCCCGCCGGTGCGGGCGGGGCCGGTGGGCGAGGGCCCGGGCGGCCATCCGCTCGGCCACCGCCTGCGCCTTGGGGTGCCCGGCCGGGACCTTGTCCGGCGCGCCCGCGATCAGGTCGAACAGCCAGGTGCGGGCCCGGTCCGTCCGGGCGTGCAGCCGCCGTTCGCGCCGGATCGCGCGCGCCATGCGCCGGGGGCGCCCGGTGTAGCGCCAGCGCGCCCAGGGGCTGGCGGGGCGGGCCAGCCGGATCGCGCCGATCCAGGACAGGCCGGGCACCATGATGCCGAGCAGGCCCGTCCAGACCTTGCCCTTGAGCAGCGCGAGCAGGCAGACCAGCGCGTTGACGCCGATCACCGCGACCAGCCCCCAGCGGGTGTCCTGCCCGGGCACCACGCCGAGCGGCACGTACCCGGTGAGCAGCAGCGCGGTGAGCAGGATGCCGAGGATCACCGCGTCCACCGACTTGCGGCCCTGCTCGCTCCAGTACACGTCGTCCAGGTGCAGGATCAGCGCGAACTCGTCCAGCACCAGCCCGCAGCCGATGCCGAAGGACAGGCCGAACCAGTCGATCCAGGGGTGGCCGCCGTCGGTGGCGAAGGTGCCGGTGCCGCCGAGCAGCAGGAAGCCCAGGCCGAACACCATGTGGTGGATGTGCAGCCCGCCGGGGGTGATGTTGCCCGGCCACCAGCGGACCTGGGCGCGGATCATCCGGGTGCTGAACCGGATGAACGCGAACGAGGTGATGAACCCGACCAGCAGCAGGAACAGCGGCTGCTTGTGGGCGTCCACGATGTGGTGGCGGTAACCGTCCAGCAGTGCGCTGATCATCTGGTGGTGCCTCTATCCGACGGTTCGACGGGGGTGCTCAGAAGCCGCGGGTGCGCTTCGCCGCCCGGCGCGGGATCAGCACGTGCGGGGTGTCGCGGTCGCTCGCGCCGGGGTTCTTCAGGAACAGCCGGGCCACCTCGCCGCCGAGGTTGACGCCGATCGCCAGCGCCAGCGCCAGCGCGACCGCCCGGGAGGCGGAGACCAGTCCGGAGCCGGCGTGGCCCTGGGCGAACGCCAGCATGCCCAGGTAGAGCGCCGAACCGGGCATCAGCGGCCCCAGCGCGGCGGTCACGTACGGCAGCGCGGAGGCCGCCCGGTAGCGGGCCAGCAGCTGGCCGAACAGGCCGACCAGGCCGGCCGCGACGCCGGTCGCGACGATCGCCGAGACGCCCGCGTTGCGGGTCAGCACGCCGTACGTGGACCAGCCGATCGCCGCGTTTATCACCACCATCGGCAGCGAGCGCCGGTCGGTCTGCAGCAGCATCGCGAACGCCAGCGCCAGCACCGTCGCGGCGACCAGCTGGACCGGCGGGTTGGCGGTGCCGCCCAGGCTCTCGTCGGGCCGCAGCCGGGCGTTGTAGTTGACGCCGACGTACAGCACCAGCATCACGCCGATGACGATGCCCGCGATCAGGTACACCACCTCCAGCAGCCGGGCGGCGGCGGTGATGTAGAAGCCGGTCAGGCCGTCCTGGACGGCGGCGACCATGGCCCGGCCGGGCAGCAGCGCGAACAGCCCACCGGTGATCACCACCGAGCCGCGCAGGTGCAGTTCGTTGAAGGACAGCAGGATGCCGCAGAGCGCGGCGGGCATCGCCGCGATCACGAACTGGTAGAACTCCGGCAGCCCGCGCCGGGCGATCGAGGAGGCCAGCCGGTCGCCGACCACGGCGGTGGTGAACGCGGAGACGAACACCAGCCAGGCCGTGGAGTCGATCCGCCCGCCGACCAGGAACGACGCCGCGCCGGCCAGCAGCCCGGTGGCCGCCGACATCAGCCACGCCGGGTACGGGTGCCGGTTGCGGCGGATCCCGGCGAGCCGCCGGTACGCGTCGTTGACGGTGATCCGCTCGGCGGTGATGTCGGCGACCAGCTCGTACACGGCGGCCAGCCGGGTGTAGTCGGAGGTGCGGCGGCGCACCACCCGGTCCGCGGTGACCGGCGGGTCGATCAGCGAGGGCTGGTGCGAGATCGAGATCAGCGTGAAGGTGACCTGCGGTTCGCAGTGGTCGAGCCGGTAGGCGTGCGTGATGCCGAGCATCGCCGCCTCCACGTCCTCGGCGGCCTCGCCGCTGGCCAGCAGCAGTTCGCCGATCCGCAGCGACAGGTCGAGGACCCGCGGCACGTTGCGCTGGGTCTGCGCCCCGGCGGCGGGGTGCAGTTCGCGCGGGGTCCGCTCGAACGCCGGGCGCTCGGCCATCGGCGTCCGCAGCAGGGTGCGCATCCGGTCCGGCCAGGGGGCGTCGCCGGGGGCGCCCTTGTGCAGCTCGGCCAGCTCGATGCCGTGGGACGGGGTGTAGCCGGCCGCGTTCCACTCCTCGGGCGTCAGGGTGTCCTGGGCCAGCGGGTTGCGGCGGGCCCGGACCGACTCGGCGACCTCGGGCACCGGCGGGTGGCCGAGCAGGCCCTCGGTCTGCGTCGGCTCCGGCGCGTGCGGCACGGTGACGGTCCGTTCGATCGGCGGCGCGTCCGGCCCGAGCAGCCCCTCGGTGGGCGGCGCCTCCTGCGCCGGTACGCCCTCCGGCTCTCGATCGGACACGCGCCGCCTCCACCACCCCGGCCGCCCGTCCGGTCGGGTCGGCCTCCTGGCCTCCACCTTGCCCGATCAGCGGCGGAGGTGCGAACAGCCGGTCGCCCGGGCCCGGCCGTCCCCGGGCGGCCGCCGGCGAAACCGGACATAATGACCGTCCATGGGCGAGCAGCGGGCGGCGGTCGACAGCGCGCGGGACGACGACGGCAGCGGCGGCGACGCACCGGGCGGTGGCGGCGAGAGCGTCACCACGGTGGTCGTCGCGGGCGCCTGCAACCTCGGCATCGCCCTCGCCAAGGCCGTCGCGGGCGCGGTCAGCGGCTCCAGCGCGATGCTCTCCGAGGCCGCGCACTCCTTCGCCGACACCGTCACCGAGGTGCTGCTCTTCCTCTCCCTCAAGCGCAGCACCCGCCCCGCCGACGCCGCGCACCCGCTCGGCCACGGCCGCGAGCGCTACCTGTGGGCGCTGCTCGCCTCCTTCGCGACCTTCGTCGGCGGCGCGGTGTTCTCGGTCCACGACGGCGTCCACACCCTGCGCCACGGGGAGGAGCTGGGCAGTCCGGCGGTCTCCTACCTGGTCCTGGCGATCGCCTTCGTCCTGGAGTCGGTCTCGCTGGCCCGGACGGTCCGTCAGCTGCGCGGCGAGACCAGCCGGCTCGCCGTCAGCGGCTACCGCTACCTGCGGCGCACCTCCGACACCGCCGTGAAGGCCGTCTTCCTGGAGGACTCCGCCGCCCTGGTCGGCCTGCTGCTCGCCTTCGGCGGCCTGCTCGGCGCCCAGCTCACCGGCGACCCGCTCTGGGACGGCCTGGCCTCCGTCCTGATCGGCGCCCTGCTCGCCTGGGTCGCCTACGTGCTGGCCCGCGACAACGCTTCGCTGCTGATCGGCCGCTCGCTCCCCGAACGCTACGAGCGGGCCATCACCGATGCCCTCGAAGCCCAGCCCCGGGTGGTCCGGGTCCTCGACCTGGTGACCAGCGTGTACGGCCCGGACGACGTCCTGGTCGCCGCCAAGGTCGACTTCGCCGACCTGGCCACCGCCGCCGAGGTCGAAACCGCCTGCGACCGGGCCGAACGCGCCGTCCGCCGCGCCGTCCCGGCGGTCACCCGGGTCTACCTCGACCCGACCCCGCCCGCGTCCTGACGGTCGACCGGCGGGGCGCGGACGGGGCAGCGGGGTCAGAGTCCGTAGGCGTCGACGATCTCCTGGTGGCGGGCGGTGTCGGCGCCCGCGGCCTCGGCCAGGGCGGGCCAGGCCAGGGGGTGGGCGAGGCGGGCGGTGAGGGTGGTGAGGAGGGCGTCGGCGTCGGCGGCGCTGCTGGTCGGGGGGACGCCGAGGGCGGCGTAGACGCCGGGGAGGCTGCCGTCGGGGTCGGCGGGGTCGGCGATCCGGTACTCGTCGCCGCTGTAGACCCAGACCGCGTGGCCGGCCTCCCGCAGGGCGTCGCGCAGCGCGTACCAGTCGTCCGCCGGGGGGCGGCCGCCGTCGAGCCAGTAGGTGGTGTAGCCGGCCGGGTCGAGGAGGGTGAGGTGCTCGAAGACCGGGCGCCAGTCCTCGGCCCCGTCGCTGCCGGGTTCCGGACGGTCGTTCAGGACGGCCGGGGCGAACACCACGACGTCGCCGTGGTTGAGGTCGAGGTCGTCGCCGAGCACCGGCAGCACCCTGGCGGTGGCCGGGCCGGTGCGCAGCGCGGGCAGGTCGGTGGTGGTGCCGTTGGCGCGGCGCACCCGCACCTCGACCAGCTGCCACTCCTCCTCGACCGGGCCGCTGTCGGTGTCGAACTCGATGCCGAGCCGGGCGCCGGCCGCGCGGACGGCCGCCCAGTCGCGGTTGGCGGTGGCGGCGGTGACCAGGTGCCACAGGTCGGGCCCCTGGACGGTGCGGTGCTCCTGGTCCTGGCCGGCCTCGGCCGGGTCGAGGGCGTGCGCCAGCAGCTCCTCGTACAGCCGCTGGGCCTCGGCGTGGTCGCCGCGCCGGGTGGCGGCGGAGGCGGCGAGGCGGCGGGTGTTGAGCGCGTCGGGCGAGTGGGCCAGGACGGCCGCGCACTGCTCGCCGACCTCGGCCCAGCGGCCCTGGGCGGCGGCCCAGCGGGCGCGCAGCCAGTGCGCGTCGGCCGGGTCGGCGGTGGCGATCCGGGTGGCGAGGCGGTCGACGCCCTCGCCGTCCTCGGCGTCGATCAGCAGCTGGCCGAGCATGCCGGTGAGGTACTCGTGGCCGGGGTCCAGCTCCAGCTGGGCCCAGGCGAGTTCGGTGACGGCCCGGGTGTGTCCGAGGACGCCGAGCACGGTGGCCAGGTTGACCACCAGGACGGTGTCGGGCCGCTCCCCGGCCGCGGCGGCGGCGGCCAGCGCGGCGGCCAGCAGGTCGGCGCCCGTCTCCGGGTCGGGCTGGTTCTCGCCCAGCCAGCGCGGCAGCTCCTCGGCCGGGACCGGGAGCGGAGGGTGCGGCAGGGCTTCGGCGGCGGCCCGCAGCGCGGCGACCCGTTCGGCGACGCCGGCGGTGCTGCGGAGCCGGCCGAGCTTGCGCTCGCCGGTCCGGGCCAGGGTCAGGGCGACCTCGCGGGCGCCCCGGCCGAGGGCGAGCGTCCCGGCCCGCAGCACCAGGTCGAGGCACGGCCGGTGCGAGCCGGCGACGTCCAGCTCGCCGGCCCAGGAGGCGAGCCGGGCGCCGAGCCGGGCGTCGTTCTCGAACTCCCCGGCGGCCACCAGCAGTTCGACGGCGGAGGACCAGCGGTGCCGGATGTCCGGGTACCGGTCGGCCTCCTCGGCGTCCGGCAGCAGCTCCAGCGCGGTGCCGGTCCGGCCGAGCGCGGCGTGCTGCAGGGCGCGGCCGACCGCGAGCTTGCGCCGGTCGTCGTCATCCAGCCGGTTGCCGGCCGCGACGTAGGCCCGCTCGGCGGTGTCGAAGGCGTCCAGCGCGTCCTGGTGGCGGCCGAGCCGGTGCAGGGCGGAGACCCGGCTGTGCGCGAAGGAGAGCGAGGCCCGCTCGCCGGCCGCCCGGATCCGGGTCTCGGCCCGGTCCAGGTGGGCCAGCGCGTCGGCGGGGCGGCCGTCGTCCTCCAGGGTGTCGGCGTACTCGCGGGAGAGGCAGTCGAAGCAGGCCCGGGCCGGCTCGACCCGCTGCAGCGCCTCCTCCAGCACGGCGAGCCGCTCCGGGACGTAGCCGGGGCCGTCGATGTTGGCGTGGCAGATGGTGAAGTCCTGGACGGCGCACACCGACTGCGGGCAGGACGCGGTCTCCTCGCGGTGCGCGAACTCCAGCAGCGACACCGCCTCGGACATCGCGGCCTCGCCCTGGTGGCGCTTGTTCAGCAGGTTCTGCAGCCGCCAGTGCCGCAGGAACACCTCCACCCAGGGCAGGCCGAGCGCCCGCGCGGAGGCCAGCGCCTCCGGGTACATCGCGTCGAGCTGCTCGTTGCGGCCCTCGACGGCGTGGCCGGCGATCTCGACGAGCGCGTCGGCCAGCCGGTGCTGCCCGGACTCGGCGAGCTGCCGGTGGGTGTCCTGCACCCAGGACCAGATGTCGGTGGTCATCGTTCCTCGTCCCCCTGCGGAAGGTCTGCGGTGAAGATGGTGTCGGGCAGCGCCGACGGGCCGTCCGCGGGGACGGCGGCGGTGAGCGCGGCCACCGCCGTGGAGATGCCGGACAGCGCCGCGCCGAGGTCGCCGGCGGCCGAGCCTGCCGCCGCCGCCATGATGACCTTCAGCGAGCGCAGCAGCGCGGCCGCGGTGGCCGCGCCGGTGTGCCCGGCCCGGTAGGCGGCCAGCAGGTCGCGGACGGCCGGCGAGGCGAGGTTCAGGTACAGCCGGGCCTTGACCTCGCCGTCGGTGCGCGCGGTGAACGCCCGCGCCAACTGCAGGGCGGCGGACGGGATCCGGGCGTCCGCCCGGTCGTCCTCGATCCGCGCCTTGAGCTCGGCCTCGCGGTCCGGCACCAGCACCAGCGGCAGGCCGGGCGGGTCGAAGCGGGCGGGTACCAGCTGCTCGCCGTCGTCGGTCAGCGCGGCCGCCAGCCAGGCGTGCTGCTCGGCGGGCAGCGGCAGGTCGGGGGCCCGGAACAGCTCCCGGTTGCCGCTCTCGCTGCCCAGTTCGACGATCCGGCAGTCCCGCAGCTGGGCGTAGCGGCGCAGGAACGGCAGCACCGCGTACCGGTCGCCGCGGGCGATCGGCACCTGCATCGCCCGGTACAGCATCTCCTCGAAGCCGCCGCCGCTGCCCAGCGCCACGTGCACCGCGCCGGAGCCCGCCGCCCGCAGCGCGCCCGCGGTCAGCTCGCCCTGCGAGGTCGGCACCGGGACGTCGTCGGCGAGCAGCGTGAACAGCCGGTCGTCGCAGAGCGCCGCGCCCAGCAGGTCCTGCCCGTGCCGGGCCAGGATCCGCCGCCAGGCCGCCGGGTGCAGCCGGGCGGTCTCGTACAGGCCGTCCACGATCGCGTCGGCGAGCGCCCGCTGCAGCGCCCGGTAGTGCTCGTCGCGCTGCAGGTCCTCGCGGCTGGCGGTGGGGGTGAGCCGGGACGACTCGACCACGCCGCCGATGAACCCGGCCCAGCTGGGCAGCAGGTCGCGGGCGTCGTCGGCGAGCAGCATCCCGCGCAGGTAGACCGCGAGGTCCCGGTTGTCGCTCGACCCGTAGGTGCCGCCGTCCTGCACCCAGAGCAGCCCGACCGCGTCGGTCCGCTCGTCGGCGGGCGCCACCGGGAAGGCGGTCAGCGGCTCGAAGCTGCGGGCGAACGCGGTGGCGAAGCGCATCCGGTGCAGGTGCGGCGAGCCCGGCACGTCCTGCCGCCAGGGCACCACCACGTCGTTGACCGGCTCCTCGTCCGCGCCGACGTACACCGCGATCGGCAGCAGCACGCAGTACCGGACCAGCACCTCGCGCAGCGCCTCCTCGTCGGCGAGGTGCGCGTGCTCGGCCTTCAGCCGCAGCCGCACCACCGTGCCCGGGCCGGGCCGCGCCGGGGCGGGCTCCACGCTGTACTGCTCGCCGCCCCGGCTGCGGTAGGTGTGCGCGGCCGACGGCTCGCGGTGCGAGGCGGTGGTGACGGTCACCTCCTCGGCCACCGAGAACGCCGAGAGGAAGCCCAGGCCGAAGGCGCCGATCAGCTCCTGGTTGCCGGTCAGGTCGCGCAGCATCCGGGTGTAGCCGGTGCCGACGGTCGCCAGGTACGCGTGGATCTCCGGTTCGGTCAGCCCCGCCCCGTTGTCCTCGATCGACACCGTCCGCGCGGCGGCGTCCCCGGTGACCCGGATCAGCGGGCGGTAGGCGCCCTCCGGGTCCTCCAGCCTCCGCCGGGTGTGCGAGTCGTGGGCGTTCTGCACCAGCTCGCGCAGCGCCACCAGCGGCGTCGAGTACAGGTGGGTGGCGAGCACCCCGACCAGGCCGCCGAGGTCGACCTCCGTGGTGCGGAGATTCGCCGAGTTCTCGGCGGCGGGGAATTCGGCGCCGCTTCCGCCGGCACCGGAAGCGGGGGGAAGAGCATCAGACATAAGGCCACAGTGTGCCAGTACGACAATCGGGCGACCAGGGTTTTAAGATTCCCCGTTCCTGTCGATCCTCGGTCAACCAATCGTTGACGCCCGAAGGCCCGCCGGCGCCCCGGACGAACGGGCAACTCCCCACGTCAGAGGGGTATTCAGCCGACCGCGGTCCGCCGTCAGCCTATTCCACCGGTACGACACCTTCGGGCGAACCCGCGTGCCCGCGCTGGAACCCGATCGGCCCCGTGGGCAATCCTGAGGGGGCGACGTCAGGAACCGGCGCGAACGGGGCGGCCACCCCGGAGCGTCACATTCGCACCAGTTAGCAGGGAGACCACCGTGTCCCGTATTCGCGCAGCCGCCGTCGTCACCGCCCTCGGGGCGTTCCTCCTGGCGGGCGTCGGCACCGCCGCCGCCGACAACGGCGCCGGCGCCGACCACTCCTCCACCAGCAGCGTGGTCGGCAACATCGGCTCCTCCAACGTCGTCGGCCCGGTGCACGGCAACGCCAACGGCACCCAGCAGACCGCCACCGGCTCCGGCGCGAGCAACCAGAACAACACCCTCGGCGTGGCCGGCGACTCCGGCGGCGTCGGCGCCCTCCAGTCGAACGCGAACTTCGCGCACACCGTGTACTACCCGTTCGTCCTGTACTAGGCCGGGCGCGCGACGACCGCGAACGCACCGCGAGGCCGCGACGGGCTCCCCGTCGCGGCCTCGCCGCCGTCCCCGCCGTCCGCCCGCTCGGCCCGGTGCCGCTCAGCCCAGCGCGGCGGCCGCGTACGCCGCCACCGCCGCCGGGCCGTTCGCGCCGCCGCGGGCGGTGTCGATCGCGACCGCGATCATCGCGTGCACCCGGACCCGGGTCTCGGCCGCCGACTCGCCCCCCACCGCCGCGATTCCGACCCACGCGCGGACGAACTCGCGGCGGAACTCGGCCGCCGCCCGGTGCCCGCCGGGGGCCAGCCGCCCGGTCTCGGAGAGCATCGCGCCCAGGTAGTCGCGCTCCCGCCAGGCGAAGTCGGCGAAGGCCGCCACCGCCGGGTCCGTCCCGGCCGCGAGGACGGGCAGCACCTCCGCGCGCAGCCGGTCCCGGCCGCGTTCGAGGACCGCCGCGAGCAGCCCGGCCTTCGTCCCGAAGTGCTTGTAGACGCTGGGCCCGGCGATGCCGACGGCGGCCCCCAGCTGCTCCATCGAGACGTTGTCGAAGCCCCGCCGGTGGAACAGCCGGGTCGCCGCCGTCACCAGCTCGTCCCGCCGCCCCGCCCCGATCGGCCCGGCCGCCCCGACCGGCCGGGCCGCCGCCGCCGCTGCCGCTGCCGCTGCCGCCGGGAACGCGGATTCGTCCACCGCCAGCAGCCGTTCGCGCATGCCGAGCAGCAGTTCCAGGCTCCGCCGCCGGGGCGGCGCCGCGCCGTGGTGGCTCAGGCTGCCGTAGCCGGAGAGCACCGCCCACCAGGCCGGTTCGCGCGCCCCGCCCGCGGCCTCCCGGACGGCCGCGCGCAGCCTGCGCCGCAGCACGGCCCGCTGCCCGGGCGGCAGCAGCCGCCCGTCGCGCTGCCAGAGCATGCCGAACTCGCGGCGTTCCAGCGCGAGTTCGGCGAGTTCGCGGGGATCTTCGGCGGCCAGTGCGGCGCACAGCGCGTCCAGCCCCGACTCGACGACGCGCAGCAGCAGTTCGGGCTTGCCGCGGAAGTGCCGGTAGAGCGCGGGAGCGGTGATGCCGACCTCGGCGGCGAGCTCGGCCATCGAGACCCGGTGGTAGCCGTCGCGGTGGAAGCGCCCGGCCGCGACGTCCAGGATCCGGGCCCGCCGCCCGGGCGGCCGGCGCACCACAGGGCGCTGCTCCACCACCGCGCTCCCCTCCCCCCGGCCACCCCGTGCCAGGCTAGCAACGGTTCACTTAACCCCCGCCGACGCCCGCCCGCAAGCCCTGGACACCGGAAGCTACCGGCGATTAACTTGACTGCGCGATCAGCCGCCGCCGAAGGGAGCGCACCGTGCGCCGCACCGTGTACAACGAGGACCACGAGGCGTTCCGGGAGACCATCCGGGACTTCATCGCCAACGAGGTCGTCCCGGTCTACGAGAGCTGGGAGGAGGCCGGCCACCCGCCGCGCGACTTCTACCGCAAGCTCGGCGAGCTCGGCGTCTACGGCATCGAGGTCCCCGAGGAGTACGGCGGCGCGGGCGAGACCGGCTTCAAGTACCAGGCGGTGATCTACGAGGAGACCGCCCGCGCGGGCGTCACCTTCGGCTCCTCGGGCGTGCACACCGGCCTGGTGCTGCCCTACCTGATGGAGTACGCCACCGAGGAGCAGAAGCGGCGCTGGCTGCCGGGCTTCGTCTCGGGCGACATCATGACCGCGATCGCGATGACCGAGCCGGGCGCGGGCTCCGACCTCGCGGGCATCGCCACCACCGCGAAGCTCTCCGCCGACGGCACCCACTACGTCCTCAACGGCGCCAAGACCTTCATCACCGGCGGCGTGCTCGCCGACCTGGTCCTGGTGGTCTGCCGCACCGCCCCCTACGACCCGGCGGACCGCCGGGCCGGCCTGTCCATCCTGTGCGTGGACACCGCCTCCGAGGGCTACGCGGTCGGCCGCAAGCTGCAGAAGATCGGCCTGCGCACCTCGGACACCGCCGAGCTGTCCTTCACCGACGTCAAGGTGCCGGTGGAGAACCTGCTCGGCGAGGAGGGCAGGGCCTTCTCGTACCTGACCCACAACCTGGTGCAGGAGCGGCTGGCGATCGCCGTCGGCGCGTACGCCTCGGCCGCCGCGGCCGTGCGGTTCGCGGTGGCGTACGTCAAGGAGCGCAAGGTGTTCGGCAAGGCCGTCGCCGAGTTCCAGAACACCAAGTTCTCGCTGGCCGACTGCCAGGCCCAGGTGCTCGCCCAGCAGGCGATGGTCGACCAGGCGCTGGAGCTCTACCAGCACGGCGAGCTGACGGTGGCGGACGCCGCCGCGGCCAAGCTGTTCTGCACCGAGTCGGCCTCCGAGGTGATCGACAAGTGCCTCCAGCTGCACGGCGGTTACGGCTACATCCTGGAGTACCCGATCGCCCGCCTCTACACCGACAACCGGGTGTTCCGGATCTACGGCGGCACCAGCGAGGTCATGCGGACGATCATCGCCAAGTCGCTCGGCCTGTGACCGCCGGCCGCCGGTCGCCGGTTGAGCGCTGAGCACTGAGCACGACGGAGGCGGGCGCCCCCACCGGGCGCCCGCCTCCGTACCGTTCCGCCGCCGTCCCCGCCGGTCAGTTGGCGTTGGCGCGCCAGGCCTCCCGTCCGGCCGCCGAGGCGGCCTTGGCCTGCTGGAAGGCGCGCTGCGCGAGCTCGGCGGGCTGGGTCTCCAGGGACTGGATCCACCCCCGGCCCGCGTTCGCCAGGGCCGCGCAGACCAGGACCGTGCCGGTCAGTCCGACGACGGCGCCGAGCCCGGTGAGGGCCGCGCCGGCGGTGAGCATGCCGCGGTTCACCTGGAAACCGCCGAAGGTGATGCTGTGATTGGTCGCCATGGGGCCACCCTCGGCCCACCCGCGCGGGCGCGCACGCCGAGCGGCCCACTCCTTGACCCCTACGCGTGAACCCGGCGCGCGACACGCCGGACGGCGGCCTAGGTTCGTCCGAGGGGCCCGGTCGGCGGCCCCGGTGGCGCGGGGGGTCCGACGGAGGAGAACGCGATGACCGAGCAGTCCGCCCGGATCGACCTGAACGCCCTGGCCGAGGAGCACGCCGCGAAGGCCGCCGCCAGCCCGCACGGCCGCAGCGCCCACCTCCTGCTGCACGACGGCGTCCTGCGGCAGACCGTGATCGCCCTGCGGGCCGGCGCGGTGCTGGACGAGCACAACGCCCCGGTCGCCGCCAGCCTGCAGGTGCTGCGCGGCCGGGTGGCGCTGACCGTCGAGGGCCGTCGCCAGGAGGCCGGCCCGGGCGAGCTGCACACCGTCCCGCAGGAGCGGCACGGCCTGCTCGCCCACACCGACGCGGTGGTGCTGCTCACCGCCGTCACCGCCTGACGCCTGACGCCCGGCCTCCGGGGCGCTCGGCCCGTCGGCCCGTCAACCCCGTCGGCCCATCAGCCCGCCAGCACGTCGCCGGAGACCAGCGACAGCCCGCGCAGGAACTCCTCTCCGCCCGGCGCCAGGGCCGGGTCGATCAGCCACTGGGCCGCCTGGCCGAGCAGCAGCGACTGGTAGAAGACGCCCCGGGCCAGTTCGTCCGGGGTGTCCTCCGCCTCGGTCTTGCCCTGGAACAGCGCGGCCAGGCCGAGCCGGCCCGCCTTCTGCGCGGCGGCCAGCCGCTCGGACAGGCCCGGCAGGTGGGCGAGCTGCCCGAGCAGCTCGAACTGCACCGTCCACAGGCCCCGGTGGGTGGTGAAGCTGTCGCGCACCGCGTCCCAGGCCCGGACGAAGCGCTCGCGCGGGTCGTCGACGTCCGCGGCGGAGGCCAGGGCCGCGCCGATCGAATCGCCCCACTCCCCCATCGCCTGCACCAGGGCCTGCACCAGCAGGGCGTCCTTGGAGCCGTAGTGGTAGCCGATCGCGGCCAGGCTGACGCCCGCGCCGGAGGCGATGTCCCGGGCGGTGGTGCGCCCGTAGCCCTTCTCTTGCAGGCAGCGGGCGGCACTGGCCAGCAGGTCCTCGCGATTTCCCATGGCGCCGATGCTAGCCGCGCTCCAGACGCTTGTCTTGCTCGAACGTCTTGGACGAATGATTTAGACGCTTGTACTAGACAGGTGTGCAAGACGCTCGTACAGTCATCGTCATGACCACCGACCGCCGTGCCTGGCTGGGCCTCGCCCTCCTGCTGCTTCCGACCCTCGTCCTCGCCATGGACATGGGCGTGCTGTTCTTCGCCGTCCCCTTCATCGCCACCGACCTGCACCCCAGCGGCACCCAGCAGCTGTGGATCATGGACATGTACTCGTTCCTGCTGGCCGGACTGCTGATCCCGATGGGCGCGCTGGGCGACCGGATCGGCCGGCGCAAGCTGCTGATCGGCGGCACCGCCGCCTTCGCCGCCGCCTCGCTGGTCGCCGCCTGGTCGGACGGGGCGGACCGGCTGATCGCCGCCCGGGCCCTGCTCGGCGTCGCGGGGGCGGTCTTCGGGCCCTCCACGCTGGCCCTGATCCGCAACATGTTCCCCGACCCCAAGCGGCGGCAGGCCGCGATCGGCGCCTGGAGCGGCGTCATGATGGCCGGTGCCACCCTCGGGCCGGTGATCGGCGGGCTGCTGCTGAACCACTTCTGGTGGGGCTCGGCCTTCCTGATCGCCGTCCCGGTGATGCTGCTGGTGATGGTCGCCGCGCCGTTCCTGCTCCCCGAGTACCGCGCCCCGCGGCAGGGCCGCTTCGACCTGCTCGGCGCCGCGCTCTCGATCGCCACCGTGCTGCCCGTCGTCTACGGCATCAAGACCCTCGCAGTGGACGGCTGGAGCCCGCGCCCCGCGCTGGTGCTGGCCGCCGGGCTGCTGGTCGGCGGCGCGCTGGTCGCCCGGCTGCGGACGGCCGCGCACCCGCTGGTCGACACCACCCTGTTCCGGATCCGCACCTACACCGGGGCGATCACCGTCAACACCATCGCGATGTTCGCGATGATGGGCTTCACCCTCTTCACCTCCCAGTACCTGCAGCTGGTCAAGGGCTACAGCCCGCTCGCCGCCTCGCTCTGGGCCCTGCTGCCCAGCGTCGGCGTCGGCGCGGCGGTCGGCGGGTTCGGCGCGCTGGCCGGCCGGGTGCGGCCCGCCGTGCTGCTGGTCACCGGGTTCCTGGCGGGCGCCGCCGGGTTCGTCGCGATGGCCCTGGTCACGCCCGGCTCCTCGCTCGCCCTCCCGCTGGTCGCCGCCGGCGTGATCGCGGCCGGCTCGGTCGGCACCGTCAGCGTCACCGGCGAGATGGTGCTCTCCGCCGCCCCCGCCGACCGGGCCGGCGCGGCCGGCGCCACCGCCGAGACCGCCCAGGAGCTCGGCGCCTCGCTCGGCATCGCCGTCCTCGGCGCGGCCGGCGCGGCGATCTACCGGGCCCGGATGGACGGCGCCGCCCCCGAGGCCGCCCGCGACACCCTCGGCGGGGCCGTCACCACCGCCGCCCACCTCCCCGCCGACGCCGCCGCCCAGCTGCTGACCACCGCCCGCGCCGCCTTCGCCGACGGCATGCAGGTCGCCGCGGTGGTCGGCGTGGTGGTGATGCTCGGCGCCGCGCTGGCCGCCCACCTGCTGATGCGGCACCTGCCGGTGCCGGGCGCGGCGGAGGCGCCGCGGGAGGAGGCGGCCGAGACGGCGGAGGCAGCCGAGGCGCTGACCGCGTAGACCCGGGGCCCGGCGGGACGGCGGGACGGTCGGGGAGGCGGCGGGAGGCGGCGGGACCGCCCCCGTCGCCTCCCGCCGCGCGTGCGGGGCGCACCCGCCCGGCCTAGGGTCGCCGTATGGCGGAGGAGCCCGGGGAGCCGGAGGAGGACGAGCGGCCGGACGAGCTGGACTACCGGTTCACCCTCGCGAACGAGCGGACGTTCCTGGCCTGGATCAGGACGGCGCTGGCGCTGCTGGCGGGCGCGGTGGGGCTGGACCAGCTGGCGCCGGACCTGGCGCCGGTGCCGGTGCGGGTGACGCTCGCGGTGCTGCTGGCGGCGGGCGGGGCGGGGCTCGGGGCGGCGGCGTACCACCGCTGGACGCGGGTGGAGCGGGCGATGCGGGCGGGCGGCCCGCTGCCGGCGACCCGGATCATGCTGGTGCTGACGGTGTGCGTGGCGGTCGCGGCGGCGGTGTTCTCGGTGCTGATCGTCGGCTGGTCGCGTTGACCGCCGCCCCGCGCGACCCGGGCCTGCAGCCGGAGCGGACCCTGCTGGCGTGGAGCCGCACCGCGCTGGTGCTGGCCGTCGACGCGCTGCTGGTGCTGCGGACCGGCTGCGTCCGCCGGCTGCCCGGACTGGCCGCGCTGGGCGGGGTGTTGGCGCTGTCGGCGGTGGGCCTGTACCTGCACGGGATGCGGCGGCGGAGTGCGGTGGAACACAGTCCGCGCCTCCCGGCCGACCGCTGGTGGCTGCGCGGGCTGACCGCCGCGGTGGTGCTGGCGGCCGTCGGGACCGCCTGGTCGGTGCTGGTGAACCGGGGTGGCTGAGGCGTCCGGGCCCCGGGCGGCGGCCCTCCAGGTGGTACAGACCACATGACTGGGATCACCTGTTTTTCGACCGCTGTTTGCCGACGGGTGTATACGTTCGCCGACCGGGCCAGGCATACTGGCCGGGTCGGGCGTTGTGTCCGGCTCCGACGTCACAGCGAGAACCTCCACGAAAGGACCGGTGGTCAGGGATGTTCCGTAACGGTCTTGAGCCCTGGCACCTCATCATCGTTCTGGTGGTGCTGGTCCTGCTGTTCGGCTCGAAGAAGCTGCCCGAGATGGCCCGTGGCCTCGGCAAGTCGATGCGCATCCTGAAGGCCGAGACCAAGGCCCTGCGCGAGGACGACGCCCCCGCCGAGGCGCAGAACGGCACCGCCGCCTCGCAGGCCGAGCAGCCGCGCCAGGCGGTCGAGCCGACCAACGTGACCAAGGCCGCCGAGCCCACCAAGTCGACCACGGCCTGACGTCCGGCCGCCCGGCCGACCCCGTCCCGCCGTACCGGAGCCCCCGGACCGTCACCCCGACGGACCGGGGGCTCCGGCGTGTCGGCTCGCCCGGGTGGCCGCCCCTTTCGTCCCGTTGTCTCCTGGTACCCACCTGACGGCGGATCACAGGGAGGCACCGGATGGCGGCGGACCCGTCGGACGAGCGGGAGCTCGCGGAGCTGCGCGAGCGGATCGCCCTCCTGGAGCGGCGGGAGGAGCGGGGGCCCGCCCGGCGGGAGCACCACCGGGTGCGGTCCTTCTTCGCGGTGCTGCTGATCGTGCTGGCCTCGGTGCTGACCCCGCTCGGGGTGGTCGCCGCGTGGAGCAGGTCGCAGGTCACCGACACCGACCGGTTCGTGTCGACGATGGCGCCGCTGGCGTCCGACCCGTCGGTGCAGAACGCGCTGACCGACCGGGTGACCGGCGCGGTGATGGAGCAGCTGCCGATCACCGCCCTGCTGAACGAGGTCGCCCCCGCCGACCGGCCGCTGCTGGACGCCGCGCTGGGCAGGGTCGGCCCGGCGCTGACCAGCGGGCTGACCGGCTTCGTCCACGACCAGGTGCTGCGGTTCGTCCAGTCGGACGCCTTCGCCACGGTCTGGACGGGCGTGCTGCGCAACGCGCACGCGGCGTTCGACAAGGTGCTGACCGGGCAGGGCGGCGGGGCCGTGCGGGTCGAGGGCGACACCGTCAGCCTCGACCTGGGGCCGGTGGTCGCGGCGGTGAAGGACCGGCTGGTGGCCGACGGCCTCGGTCTCGCCTCGAAGATCCCCGAGGTGCACACCGACTACACGCTGGTGCAGTCGGAGTCGGTGCGGAAGGCACAGACCGGGCTGCGGCTGCTCGACCTGGCCGGGTTCTGGGTGCCGGTGCTGGCGCTGCTCTGCGCGGTCGGCGGGATCGCGCTGGCGGTGCGCCGCCGCCGGGCCACCGTCGGCGCGGCGCTCGGGATGGCCGCCGGCGCCGGGGTGCTGGGCATCGGGCTGACCGTGTTCCGGGCGCTCTACCTGGACAAGCTGCCCGCCGACGTCGACCAGGCCGCCGCGATGGCGGTGTACGACACCCTCGTGCGCTACCTGCGGGCCGCGGTCCGGATGCTGCTGGCGCTGGGCGTGGTGGTCGCGCTGGCCGCCTGGCTGACCGGCCCGGGCCGCCGGGCCGGCTGGGTGCGGCACCTGTGGGGGTCCGGCCTGGGGGCGGTGCGGCAGGCCGCCGAGGGCATCGGCCTGCGGCTCGGCCCGGTCGGCCCGTTCGTGCACCGCTGGAAGGCCTGGCTCGGCTGGGGCGCGGTCGCCGTCGCCGCCGTGGTGGTGCTGACCTGGAGCTACCCGACCGTCGCGGTGGTGCTGTGGACGGCGCTGGTGCTGCTGCTCGTCCTGGCCCTGCTGGAGTTCCTGGACGCGCCGCGCACCGGGGCCCCCTCGGACGGCGGGGCCGCACCGGCGTGAGGGAGCTGATCCGGACCTACGTGGGCCTGCTGGCGGGCCCGGTGCTGCTGATGGTGCTGTACTTCACCCTCCCGACCGGCTGGTTCGGGCCGCGCCACCCGGTGGTCAGCTGGACGGCGTTCGGCGTGCTGCTGACCGTGCTCGGGGT
The DNA here is from genome assembly GCF_055562955.1 of Kitasatospora sp. NPDC015121. Lineage (NCBI taxonomy): Bacteria > Bacillati > Actinomycetota > Actinomycetes > Kitasatosporales > Streptomycetaceae > Kitasatospora > Kitasatospora sp. NPDC015121. The sequence continues at coordinate 78,207 of NZ_JBVHEH010000016.1, read as the reverse complement.
GGGGCTGCTGCGCGAGGTGCGGATGCAGGTGCTCGGGCAGTCCCGGCACCCGGTGCCGCGGATCCTGATCCTGCTGTGCAGCGCGCTGGTGGTGTTCGCCAGCGCCTACCTGGCGATGTCCCGGGAGCCGGGCGAGCTGGAGGGGCTGTCCACCAAGATCGACGCGCTGTACTTCACGGTGATCACCATGGCGACCGTCGGGTACGGCGACATCCACCCGGCCGGGCAGGCCGCCCGAGTCGTGGTGATGCTCCAACTCCTGTACACCGTGGTGTTCCTGACCACCGGGGTGACCGCGCTGACCCGGCAGGTGAAGACCCGCGCGGTGAAGCGGGCCCGGCACGAGGGCTGAGCGGGTCAGTCCTCCTGCTGGACCGCCTGGGCGTGCACGGCGGTGGTCAGGGCGGCGAGCCGGGCCTGCCAGCCGATCAGGGTCGCGGCGTCGACGGCCTTGCGGCGCTGGAGGTCGCGGACCAGCTTCTGGGCGTCCTTGAGGCCGTCCTCGGCGTCGGCGGGCTGCCGGTCGTTGACCGCCTGGGTGGCCCGGTCCAGCAGCCGGGTCAGGTCGTCCTGCTTGTCCCGCTCCTTGCTGAACGGGGTCTGCGCGACCTCGCCGCGCAGCTGGATCAGCTGGGTGACCACGGCACCGCCCTTGAGGGTGGCGGAGGGCTTGGGCGAGGCGCTGGGCTTCGCGCTCGCGGACGGGGACGGGGAGGGGGACGGCGAGGCGGTCGGGGTCGCGGGGGCGGCCGAGGTCGGGGCGGGGGCGGGCGCGGCCTTCGGGGCCGGGTCGCCGCCGCCGAGCGAGAACGCGGCGATGCCCGCCACGCAGGCGATCACGGCCGCGCCGACGCCCGCGTACACCAGCGGGTTGCGGCCGCGCCGGGGCTCGGGCTCCTCGTCCTGGTAGCGGTCCCGGTGGTCGGCCCGGGGCAGCAACGGGGCCTGCACCGGCGGCAGCACCGAGGTGCGCTGCTGCTCGGTCCAGGGCTGCCGCGACGGCGGCGGGGGCGGCGGCGCGGCCGGAAAGGCGGTGGCCGGGACGGGCGGCAGCACCTGGGTGGCGGCGCCGAGCAGTTCGGCGGTGCGGTCGACCGGGGCGGCCGGGACGGCGGCGAGCAGCTCGGCGGCGGCCGAGGGCGCGTCGGCGGGGCGTTCGGCCGGGTGCTTGGCGAGCAGCCGCAGGATCGCGGCGTCCAGCGCGGGCGGCACGTCGGGCCGGTGGGCGGACACCGCGACCGGGTACTCGGTGACGTGCTTGAAGGTCACCGCGACGGGCGTGTCGGCGGTGAACGGCGGCGTGCCGGCCAGCATCTCGTACAGCACGCAGCCGACCGCGTACAGGTCGGCGCGGCCGTCGACCGGGGCGGCGGTGGCCTGTTCCGGGGAGAGGTAGGCGGCGGTGCCCAGCACCGTGGCGGTCTGGGTGAGCTGCTGGCCGGAGGAGGAGCCGGCCCGGGCGATGCCGAAGTCGACGACCTTCACCCCGCCGTCCTGGGTGATCATCACGTTGCCGGGCTTGATGTCGCGGTGCACCAGCCCCTGGGCGTGCGCGGCGGCCAGCGCGTCCAGCACGGCGGCGGCGACGCCGACGGCGCGCTCCACCGGCAGCACGCCCTGGTCGGCGAGCACCCGGCCCAGGGTCGCGCCGTGCACCAGCTCCATCACCAGGTACGGGGAGCCCTGGTCGACGCCGGAGTCGAAGACGGTGACGATCCGCGGGTGGGAGAGCAGCGCCGCCGACCGGGCCTCGCGGGCGAACCGCTCGGCGAACCGGGGGTCGTCGGCCAGGCCGCCGTTGAGCACCTTGACCGCCACCGGGCGGCCCAGCTGGTGGTCCAGGGCGCGGTAGACGGTGGCCATGCCGCCGACCCCGAGGATCTCCCCGAGTTCGTAGCGCCCGTTCAGCGCGCGTCCGATCATCGGATACTCCTCTCAACCCCGGGCGGGCACCCGTGAACCATAGCGGGCCGCTGCCACCGGACTTCAGGGGCGCTGGACGAGCAGGACGGCGGCCAGCGCCGCGAGGGCGGCGGCCAGCAGCGCCCGGGGGAGGCCCCGGGGGGCGCGGCGGGCCCGGCGGACGGCGCGACGGGCGGCGCGGGCGGCGGCGGGCGTGGTGCGGGGGAAGGTCATCGTGGTCAACTCCGGTTCGCCGGGGCCTGGAGGGAGCCGTAGCGCTGCATCCGCTGCCAGCGCAGCCGGTTGCCGGCCAGCGCCGTCCACACCGACTGGATCACCACCAGGTACATCAACTGACGGTAGACCACCTGCTGGAGCGGCAGCGTCCACAGCGGGCCCGGCCGTTCGCCGTCCAGGCGGAACGCGTAGCAGGCCGACAGCGCCTGCAGCGCCACCTGGCCCGCCGGGCCCTGCGGAGTGGCGTCGGCGACGATCTCCGCGACGCCCGGGCGCCGCCGGTCCTCGCTGTCCAGGGTGGTCAGCACGGTCGGGCGACCGGCCCGCCCGGCCTGCCGGACGGCCTGCCAGTCGGCCTGAGCGAAGGTGCGCAGGCCCAGCCGGTGGCCCTCGGCAAGGGTCCGGCGGGCCGGCTCGGGGTGGTCGGCGCCCCGGGTGCCGACCACGAAGAAGGTGGCGTGCACCCCCTGCCGCTTGAGGACGTCCGGGACCTTCGGCGTCCGGACCGGGTCCGGCCCGTCGTCGATGGTCAGCGCGACTGCGCCCGGGGCGGCCGGGTCGGCGTCCCGCGCCGCGAGCGGGGTTTCGGTCACCGTGGCTCCAGGGGTGCGGGCGGGTCGGGCCCCGGACGGACGGTGGACCCGGGGGAGTTCAGCCGTCCGTCCGGAGCGGGTTCCCCGACCGGCTGCGGACCCGGGGGAGTCTTCTGCCGGTCGGAGCCGTTCCCGGACGGGCGGGGGCCCGGGGGAGCCCGCCGCCCGTCCGGAGGTCCGGTCCGGGCGGGCGACGGGTACAGGGGCCCGCCGGCCGCCCGGAGGCGGTGCCCGGTCGGACGCGGAGCCCGGGGGAGCCCGTCGTCCGACCGGAGTTCGGTGTCAGTCCTGGTCGCCGCCCCCGTCCGACCGCCTGGACTGCTGGCTGTCGCCGCGCCCGGTCCTCCCAGGCGTCGGCGTCGAGGCGGAGGGCACGGCCGGCTGGCTCGGGCCCGCCGACGGCCGGCCGCGGCCGGCCGCGTCGGACGGCTCCCCGCCGCGGGCGGCGAGCAGCGCGCAGAAACCGGTCACCCGCTCCGCGCCGCCGGCCTGCCGGAGCAGTTCGGCGAGCGCCGGGTCGGCGGCCGCGTCCCTGGGCTTGCCGCCGGCCGCGACCCGCCCGGCGAAGCCCTCGCACAGCCGCACCAGGTCGGGCACGCCCGCCGGGTCGGTGGCGGGGGCGCCGGACGTCCTGGCCGGGCCGCCGCTCGGACGGCCGCCGGACGGGGTCGCGGTCGCGGACGGCCGGCCGGTGCGGTCGGCCGGGGGGCTCGCGGACGGGGTGGCGGGCACCGGGTCGGACGGTGCGGGCGCGGCGCTGGTGGCCGCCGGGGTCGGGGCGGGGCCGCCCAGCACCTCCGGCAGCCGGCCGGTGCCGGCCGCGACCGCGACGCCGCCCACGGCGGTGACGCCCAGCGCGACGGCCACGGCCTTCGCGCTGAGGGCACGCGCGAGCGCGGTGTCCGCCATCTTTCGTCTCCGGTGCTGCTGGGGGGTGGGCCGGCGACGAGCCTCCCGGAACGCGGCCAGGGCCCCCTCCTCACCGGGCAGCGGGCCGTCGCCGGCCGCCTCGCTCGTCGCAGCGGCGGCGAGCAGGGCGGCGAGCTCCGGCCGTCCTGGCGCGGACCGCTGCCCGGTGGAGGGGTCCTGACCGGCCTCCGGGTCGACCGTGACGCCGCCGAGCAGTCGCTCGGCGGTGGCGCGATCGATCCGGCGGGATCGGTTGGTGCTCATCTCATGTCCTTAAGCGTCGGCACCTGCGCCGGTGTCACACCCTGCGCGGAAATTTTTCCCCCCGACCTCCGCCGGGGTACCCCGGCGGCCGCTCCCCCGCTCTGCTCCAGCACCTTGGCCAGCCGTTTCAGCCCCCGGTGGGCGGCCATCCGGACACTGCCGGAGCGCTTGCCGAGCACCTTCGCCGCGCTCTCCGCGTCCAGGCCGAGCACCACCCGCAGCAGCACCGCCTCGGCCTGGTCGGGCGGCAGTCCGGCGATCAGCGCGAGCGCGTCGGAGGTGGCGACGGTGGTCATCGCCTGGCCCGCGGTGTCCTCGGCGGCGGCCAGCTCGGCCAGGTACTCCACCGGCAGGTCGGCGACCGGGCGGCGGCGCATCCGGCGCAGGTGGTCCATCGCCCGGTTGCGGGCGACCGTCGCGGCCCAGCCGCGGAAGGCGTCCGCGTCGCCGCGGAAGCCCGGCAGGTCGCGGGCGATCTGCAGCCAGGCCTCGGAGGCGATGTCCTCGGCGTCCTCGGCCCGCCCGCCGACCAGGACCCGCAGGTAGCGCAGCAGCCCCGGCTGGACGGCCCGGAACAGGACCCGGAACGCCTCCTCGTCACCGTCCTGGGCCGCGCGGACGGCGGCGGCGAGATCGGCCCGCCGGGCGGGCGGTCGATCCGGTGCGTACGGACGGCCGACCCGGTCCCCGGCGTCCGCCCCCTGGTGTTCAGCTCTGTGCACCCGCCCCATCATGCGCCATCCGGGGGAACGCTCCCACCGCCGGGGCGGTGCCCGACCGGTGGCGGACCGGTGTCCGTTCCGTGTGGACCGACACCCGCCCGCCCCCGCCCTGCGGCCCGGGCCGCAGGGCCCGGAGCGGGGCGACCTTCGTCCCGCCGGCCGCTGTCCTTCGCCCACGGTCCGCCCGCACCCCCTCGCCATACCGTGCAAATACGGGGCATTCCACCCCGATTCCCCCATCGGACGAGGAGGCCGGAGCCGGCATGCGCACCGCCCAGGAGCTGTACACCGCGGGGATCCGCGACCACTTCGCGCCCGCGCTGCGCGGGCTCGGCTTCCGGGGCTGGCGGCACTCCTTCTCGCTGCCGGACCGCGAGCGCTGGGCGGTGCTCGGCGTGCGCGCGGTGTCCGGCGACGGGCGGGTCCGGTACACCGTGAACCTCTCCGTCACCGACAAGTCGGCCTGGGACAGGCGCAGCATCCGCCCCGACGCCAACTCCCCCACCGGGCTGGAGCGCTGGCACTCCCCGATCGGCGAGCTGCTGCCGGTCGGCGGCGAGGTCTGGTGGGAGGTGGCGCCCGGGCCGCGCTGGCTGATCGCCGTCGAGGACTCGGTGGCCGCCGTCCGCGGCTACGCGCTGCCCGAACTGCGCCGCCGGCTGCGCGCCGAGGACCGCGAGCCGTACCTCGGCCAGGCCGAGCTGGACGGCGTCAACGGCGCCCTCGCCACGGCCGCCGTCGCCCGCATCCAGCGGGCCGAACTCACCGGCGGCACACTGGAGTTGCACGGCGCCTGGAGCCGTCACGACCCGGCCGCGCACGCCGTCCTGGCGGGCGCCGCCCGCGGCTTCCTGTCCGCCCGGGACGCCCGTTTCGGCGCCGTCCGGGTGCTCGACACGCTCGGCCGGACGCTCTGGGAGTTCGCCGACCACTCCGCCGGGGACACCGGGGAGGCCAGGGACGCCGGGGACGCCGGGAACCATCCGGAAGCGGACTGAGTCCCTGTCAGTGGTGGTGCGCAGCGGCACCGGTGTGACGCACGGGGCGAGAACGGCACGGGGGAGCGGGAACATGGCGGGGGACGGCGTGACGGGGACGACGGCGATACCGCACGAGGCGCGGCTGCTCGACTGGGACGGCTGCCTGAACGTCCGCGACCTCGGCCTGCTGCCCACCCGGGACGGGCGGACCACCCGCACCGGCGCGGTGGTCCGCGCCGACAACCTCGACCGGCTCACCGCCGAGGGCCAGAACTCGCTGCTCGCGTACGGCGTGCGCACCGTCGTGGACCTGCGCGACCCGGTCGAGTACCGGCCGCTGCTGCCCGCCCCCGACGGCGTCGACCTGGTGCGCGTCCCGCTCGACGCGCTGGCCGGGCCCGACTGGTGGTCCCGGTTCGGCGCCCTGGACGGCACCCCGCTGTCCTTCCGCCCCTACCTCGACCACTGCCGGCAGGCCGTCGCCGACCTGGTCGCCGCCGTCGCCCGGGCCCGTCCCGGCACCGTCGTGGTGCACTGCGGCGCCGGCCGCGACCGCACCGGCCTGGCCGCCCTCGTCCTGCTCGCCCTCGCCGGGGCCACCCCCGCCGCGGTCGCCGAGGACTACCTGCTGTCCGCCGCCAACCTGCGCCCGCTGTGGAGCATCCTGGACCGGCCCGAGGAGGAGGCCGGGATCGCCCGCGTCCTCGCCGACGCCGGCACCACCGCGGAGCAGGCGCTGCACGAGGTCCTCGCCGAGTTCGACGCCGAGCGGTGGCTGCCCGCCGCGGACGTCGCCGCCGTCCGGGCCCGGCTGCTCGGATAACCGCTCGCGGTGGGGCCGGATCGCCGCCGATACTGCCCGGCATGACGAACTTCTCCCCGTTCGACACCCGCGGCTACCCCACCGTCGATGTCCGCACCGGCTACGCCGGGTGGGTCGACAGCTACGAGGACACCGTCCAGGACGCGATGGACGTCGACGTGCTGGCCCGGCTCACCGTCCCGCGCTGGGCCGAGGCCGCCACCGCCGCCGACCTGGGCTGCGGCACCGGCCGCACCGGCGCCTGGCTGCGCGCCCGGGGCGTCGGCGCGGTCGACGGCGTCGACCTCACGCCCGAGATGCTCGCCCGCGCCCGCGCGCGCGGCGCCCACCGCACCCTGGTCGAGGGCGACCTCGCCGCGACCGGCCTGGCCGCCGACGGCTACGACCTCGCCGCCTGCTCCCTCGTCGACGAGCACCTCGCCGACCTCGCCCCGCTCTACCGCGAGGCCCACCGCCTGGTCCGCCCCGGCGGCCTGTTCGTCCTGGTCGGCCTGCACCCCGCCTTCATCACGGGCGCCGGCATGCCCACCCACTACGACGGCCCGTCCGGCCCGGTCGCCATCACCACCCACGTCCACCAGGTCAGCGACCACCTCACCGCCGGCCTCGCGGCGGGCTGGCAGCTCGCCGAGATGCGCGAGGAGCTGGTCGGCGACCAGTGGACCGCGATCAAGCCCAAGTGGGAGCGCCACCGCGGCCGGCCGGTCTCGGCGGCGTACGTCTGGCGCAAGCCGTAGGAGCGGACCGCCGGGCCCAGAAGCGGTCCGGGCGGCGCGCACTCCTGCTCAGAAGCCCGAGTTCGGCGCGGTCACCAGGCGGGTGCGGCCGTCCGCCCGGGCGGCGAGGCCGGCTTCGAGGCGGAGGGCGCGGGCCGGGCCGAGCAGGGCGAGCGCCTCGGGGACGGGCGCCCAGCGGTGGTCGTCGAGTTCGCCGGGCGGCAGGACGACGGGGGTGTCGGCCGGGAAGACGCCGAGGTCGAAGAGGAAGTGGCAGGCGGGGTGGTCGAGTTCGCCGCTGGGGTTGGTCCAGGCGACGACCAGCAGCTCGCCGGCCTCGCGGCGCAGCCCGGTCTCCTCGTGGAGTTCGCGGGTCGCGCACTGCCGGGGGTTCTCGCCCAGGTCGACGGTGCCGCCGACGAACTGCCAGGCGTCGCGGTAGCCGGCCTTGACGATCAGGACGCGGCCGTCGGGGTCGGTGATCAGGCAGCCCGCGGCGGCGTACACCCGGTGCAGGGAGGCGAGCCACTCCTCGCGGGAGGCGAATTCGGGGTCGGCGGACATGGCACTCCTTGGGCGGGGCGGGAGTTCGTGGCACCCACTCTCCCACCCCGCCGGGGGCTCAGTGTGCCGAGTGCCGTTCCGCGCCGCGGTGCCGGTGGCCCGGCAGGTCGGGGTGCGCGACGGGGCCGTCGGCCGGGCCGGCCGTCGCGAGCGCGGCCGGGTCGGCGGCCATGCCCCGGCGGTCGAGGAGCTCCTGGGTGCCCCGGCGGAGCCCGGTCATCCTGTCGGTCGATCGCCTGGTCATCTTCCGACCTCCTCCATCAGTCCGATATGCCCGCTATCGACCGGTATACACCTCGACGCGTGAACTCCCTTGCCGGAACGGCCGGATCAGGGTCGGAGCGGTGTGGGACCATGCCGCGTGGCCACGGTGATACAAGCCGAAGAATCCCAGGGTTCTGCTCCGCTCCCGCCCCCGCGGCGGCCCCGGACCGGGCGCGCCGAGCGCGTCCGTCACCCCGCCGCGCTGATCAGACTGGTCGCGGGGACGTGCTGGATCGTCCTGGTGCTGCTGCTGGCCGGCTACGCCCGCTCCTCCGCGCTCGGCCTCGACCTCGACGTGTCCCGGGGCGTCGAGCTGCTGCCCTGGCCGCCAGCCCAGCTCACCGCCGCGCTGTGCGGCGGCGCGCTGCTCACCGTGCCGCTGGCCTTCGCCGTCGACCGGACGCTGGGCTCCGAGGGCCGCCGGGTCGCCGACGGCGTGCTCGCCGCCGTCCTCGCGTACGGCCTCTCGCTCGGCCTGGACCTGCTGATCGGCGGCGCCACCACGCTGACCCACCCGCTGTCGGACCGGCCCGGCAGCACCGACCCGGTGTACGGGCACCTGGCGCCGGTGCTGGCCTTCATGACCGCCGTCGGCACCACCGGACGCCGCCGCTGGCGCACCGCGCTGGGCGTCACGCTGGCGCTGTCCGCGCTGTCCGGCCTGGTCACCGGGTACGCCACGCCGCTGTCGCTGGTCCTCGCGCTGCTGCTCGGCTGGACCACCGCGCACGCCACCCGGTACGCCGTCGGCGAGCCCGTCGGCTCCCCCACCGAGGGCCAGATCGCCACCGCCCTGGCCGGCACCGGCGTCCGCCCGAACGCGGTGCTCGCCCTCGGCCCCAGCCGCTACCTGGTCACCCAGCACGAGGGCCGCCCCGAGCTGGACGTCCACCTGCTCGACCGGTACGCGCAGGCCAGCGGCCTGCTCGGCCACCTGTGGCTGGCGCTGCGGCTGCGCACCGCGCCCCGCCCGCTCGGCCTGCGCCCGCTGCGGGACGGCCTGGAGCACCAGACCCTGCTCGGCCACGCCGCGACCGCCGCCGGGGTCCGCACCCGCACCCCCGTCGCGGTGGTCGAACTCGGCCCGGACGCCGCCCTGGTGGCGTACCGGCGGATCGACGCCCGACCGTTCGCCGAACTCTTCGACGAGGACCCCGGCCAGGCCCCGGACCGCCCCGTCGGCCCCACCGACGCCGAACTGCGCGACGCCTGGCGGCAGCTGGCCCTGCTGCAGCGCCGCCGGATCGCGCACCGCTCGCTGGCGCCGAACACCGTGCTGCTGGACGCCGAGGGCCAGGTCCACCTGGTCGGCCTGGCCCGCGGCGAGATCGCCGCCGGCGAACTGCTGCTGCGCCTGGACGTCGCCGGGCTGCTCGCCGTGCTGGCCGTGCACGCCGGGCCGCGGCGGGCGGTGCGGGCCGCCGTCGAGGTGCTCGGGCCCGGGCCGGTCGGCACCGCGCTGCCGCTGCTCCAGCCGATCGCGCTGGCCCGCGACACCCGGGCCGCGCTCGCCCGGCACAAGTCGCTGGCCGCCGACCTGCGCGCCGAGGTGCAGCGGCAGACCCCGCAGGCCATCGCCGTCCCCGTCCGGCTGGAGCGGCTGCGCCCGCGCACCCTGCTGACCGTCGTCGCCTGCGTCGCGGTCGGCTACGCGCTGCTGCAGTTCCCGAACCCGGTCTCGGTGGTCAGCGGGGCCGATCCGCTGTGGCTGACCGGCGCGGCGCTCTGGGCCGCGGTCAGCTACCCCGTGGCGTCGTTCGCGTTCAGCGGCTTCGTCCCGGAGAAGCTGTCGTTCCGCTCCACCCTGGCGGTCCAGACGGCCGGTTCCTTCGTCAAGGTGGTCGCGCCCGGCGGCGTCGGCGGCCTCGCCCTGAACACCCGCTACCTGCAGTGCGCGGGCGTCCCCACCGCGCAGGCGATGTCCAGCATCGGCGTCAGCCAGCTGTTCGGCCTGGTGCTGCACATGCTGCAACTCGCCGTGTTCAGCGCCCTGGTCGGCGCGGACGCCGCCGCGGCCGGCGGCGAGTCCTCCGCGCTGCCCAGCGGCTGGGTGCTCTGGCTGGCGCTCGCGGTCGGCGCGGTGATCGCCGTGTCGGTCGCCGCGGTGCCCTCGCTGCGGCGCCGCGCCCAGACCCTGCTGCGGCCGCTGCGCGCCGAGGTGCTGCCCCGGCTGCTCGACCTGGCCCAGCGGCCCGGCCGGCTGGCCACCGGCGTGGCCGGGCAGCTGCTGGTGTCGATGTGCTTCGTGCTGTGCCTGTACTGCTGCGTCCGCGCGGTCGGGCGGGCGCCGGACTTCGACGCCGTCGCGGTGACCTTCCTGGCCGGCAACGCGGCGGGCAACGTGGTGCCGACGCCCGGCGGCCTGGGCGGCGTCGAGGTGCTGATGCCGACCCTGCTGGCCACCACCGGGCACCTCGACGACCGCAGCGCGGCCGCGGCCGTCCTGCTGTTCCGGCTGCTCACCTTCATCCTGCCGGTGCTGCCCGGGTGGGCGGCCTTCGCCTGGATGAAGCGCCGGGGGCGGATCTGAGGCCGCGCGGCCGGGCTACTCGCGGTAGTCCTCGTCCTCCAGCGCGACCTCGCGGACCTGCTCCACCGCGTCGCCCTCGTCCGCGGGCTCCGCGCCGCGCTCGTGCCGTCGTCGCAACACCTCCAGGTCGTCCACCTCCGGCTCGACCACCGGCCGGTCCGGGTCGGGGGTCTCCAGCACGGCCGGGGACAGCTCGTCCTCGTCCTCGGGGTACTCCGGGTTCTCCGCATTGACACGCATGACGCCAGTATCCGACCGGAGCCGCGCGAACCCGAGCCTTTGCGGCGGCGGGTCCCGGATCCGGCCGGATCCGTCCTCAGGCCCCGGCGGCCGGAGCGACCCCGACGGCCCCGGCGGCCGGGGCGGCCGGGGCGGCCGGGGCGGCCGGGGCGGCCGGGCGGGGCGCGGCCGGGACGACCAGCGGGGTGCCGGTCTCCGGGTCGGGGATGACCCGGCAGGGGAGCCGGAAGACCTCCTCGACGAGTTCGGCGGTGACCACCTCGCCCGGCGGGCCGGCCGCGACCAGCTTCCCGTCGCGCAGCGCGACCAGGTGGGTGGCGTACCGGGCGGCCTGGTTGAGGTCGTGCAGGACGGCGACCAGGGTGCGGCCCTGCTCCCGGTGCAGCCGGGCGCACAGGTCGAGGACCTCGACCTGGTGCGCGATGTCGAGGTAGGTGGTCGGCTCGTCGAGCAGCAGCAGCGGGGTCTGCTGGGCCAGCGCCATCGCGATCCAGACCCGCTGCCGCTGGCCGCCGGAGAGCTCGTCCACCGGCCGGTCGGCGAGCGCGCCGACCCCGGTGTCGGCCATCGCCCCGGCGACCACCCGCTCGTCCTCGGCCGACCACTGGCGCAGCACGCCCTGGTGCGGGTAGCGGCCCCGGGAGACCAGCTCGGCGACGGTGATGCCGTCCGGGGCGACCGAGGACTGCGGGAGCAGGCCCAGCGTGCGGGCGACCTGCTTGGCGGGCAGCGTCGCGATCGACCGCCCGTCCAGCAGCACCTGCCCGGCCACCGGCTTCAGGGTCCGCGCCAGCGCGCGCAGCAGCGTCGACTTGCCGCACGCGTTCGGGCCGACCACCACGGTGAACGAGTGGTCCGGGACCTCGACGGTCAGGCCCTCGGCGATGGTGCGCCGGTCGTACGCGAGGGTCAGGTCGCGACCGGCCAGGCGCGGCTCGGACTGGGCCATCGGGGACTCCGTTCGGGACGTTCGGGGCGGGACGGTGCCGGGCCGGGCGGTGCCGGGCCGGGCGGGCGGGGCGGTCACAGCCGGCCGGCCCGGCGCTGGGAGGCGAGCAGCCAGACCAGGTAGCCGCCGCCGAGCACGCCGGTCACCACGCCGACCGGCAGTTGGCGCTCGCCCAGCAGGTGCTGGGCGGTGAAGTCGGCGCCGACCAGCATCGCGGCGCCCACGCACATCGAGGCGGCCAGGTTCGGGCCCGGCGAGCGGGTGAGCCGGCGGGCCAGCTGCGGCGCGGTCAGCGCCAGGAAGTTCACCGGACCGGCCGCGGCGGCGGCCAGCGAGGCCAGCAGGACGGCGGCGGCCAGCAGCGCCGTCCGCAGCCGCTCCGGGCGCACGCCCAGGCCGCTCGCCGCGTCGTCGCCGAGCTCCAGCGCGCGCAGCGCGGGCCCGCAGCCCAGCAGCACCAGCGGGACCAGCGCCGCCAGCGCGAGGGCGAGCGGCCGGGCCTGCTCCCAGCCCCGGCCGTCCAGGCTGCCGGTCAGCCAGAGCACGGCGCGGGCCGCGTCCATCAGCTGGGTGCGGGTCAGCAGGTAGCCGTTGACGCCGGTCAGGATCGCGGCCGTGCCGATCCCGACCAGCACCAGCCGGGCCCCCTGCACGCCGCCACGCCACGCCAGCGCGTGGATCAGCGCGCCGGTGGCCAGCCCGCCCGCCACCGCGCCGCCCGCCAGCGCCGCGCTCGAACCGCCGGCCACCACCACCAGCAGCGCGCCGGTCGCCGCGCCCTGGGTGAACCCGAGCACGTCCGGGCTGCCCAGCGGGTTGCGCACGAGCGTCTGGAACAGCGCCCCCGCGAGCGCCAGCGCCGCCCCGACCAGCAGCGCGGTCGCCACCCGGGGCAGCCGCAGCCCGTTGACGATGAAGTCCTCCGCCGGACCGCCCCCGCCGAACAGGGTCCGCACCACCTCACCGGGCGCGATCGGGTAGTCCCCGCGCCCGAGCGCGAGCACCCCGACCAGCAGGGCGGCCGCCAGCGCCCCGACCGTCACGGCCAGCGCCCGCGGCCGGTACCGCACCGAGAACCGGGAGAGCCTCAGGGTCTTCATGCGCGGGCCTTCCCCCGTCGTGCGAAGTACAGGAAGAACGGGCCGCCGAGGACGGCCGTGACGATGCCGACCTGGAGTTCGCCGGGGCGGCCCAGGACGCGGCCGAGGACGTCGGCGCCGAGCAGCAGGACGGGTGCCAGCACCGCGCAGTAGGGCAGCAGCCAGCGCAGGTCGGGGCCGGTGAGGGCGCGGACCAGGTGGGGGACCATCAGGCCGACGAAGACGATCGGGCCGCAGGCGGCGGTGGCCGCGCCGCAGAGCAGGGTGACGGCGGCGATCGCGGCGGCGCGGGTCGCGGCGGGCCGGGCGCCCAGGGCGCGGGCCGTGTCGTCGCCGAGGGCGAGCGCGTTGAGCGGGCGGGCCAGCGCGAGGGCGAGCAGGGTGCCGAGGGCGACGAACGGCAGGACGCCGAGCACGGTGGAGGTCTGGGCGCCGGCGAGCGAGCCGACCGTCCAGAAGCGCATCTTGTCGAGCGAGGCGGTGTCCAGCAGCATCACGGCGCTGACGTACGAGTACAGGGTGGCGTTGAGCGCGGCGCCGGCCAGCGCGAGCCGGGCGGGGGTGGCGCCGCGGCCGCCGCCGACGGCGTACACCAGGGCGGAGACCAGGGCGGCGCCGGCCAGCGCCCACCAGACGTAGCCGGTGAAGGAGGTGACGCCGAGCAGGGTGGCGGCGGTGGCGACGGCGGCGGAGGCGCCGGCGTTGATGCCGAGCAGGCCGGGGTCGGCGAGCGGGTTGCGGGTGAGGGCCTGCATGACGCCGCCGGCCAGGCCGAGCGCGGTGCCGGCGAGCAGTCCGAGCAGGGTGCGGGGCAGCCGCATCTCGTGGACGGCGGTGTAGCCGGGGGCGTCCGGGTCGAGCAGGCCGTGCCAGACCTCGGCAGGGCCGAGCTGCCGGGCGCCGAGGCCGAGGCTGAGCACCAGGACGGCGAGCAGCACGAGGAGGCCGGCGGCCAGGCCGAGGGCGCGGGGCGAACCGCGGCGGGCGGTGGCGGCGCCCGGTGGCGGGAGGGAGCCGGTGGTGCTCAAGGGTGCTCCGGATCGGTCGGGGATCGGGTCGGCGGACCCGGAGGACCCCCGTACCGCAACTTAGGTTAGGTTAACCTACGTACGCCCGGCGGCTACCGCCGGGTACCGCACGCCGGGCCCGCTCCGGCGTGCCCCTCCCCCCTGCCCCGAAGCGCCCGAACCGAGGTACCGCCATGCCGTCTTCCCCCCGCCTGACCCGCCGCGGCCTGCTGGCCGCGGGCGGCGCCACCGCGCTCGGCGCGGTCCTCGCCGCCTGCGGCTCCTCCGGTTCCTCCGGCGCGGACGGCAAGGCGTCGGGCGACCGGGCGTCGGACGGCCGGGCCGCCGGCGGCGCCTGGTCGTTCACCGACGACCGGCCGCAGACCGTCACCGCCAAGAGCGTCCCGTCCCGGGTGGTCGCCTTCACCGGCGCGGCCGCCGCGCTCGCCGACTTCGGCCTGGACAAGCAGCTGGTCGGCGTCTTCGGCGAGACCAAGGGCGCCGACGGCAAGGCCGACCCGCAGGCCGGCGGCCTGGACGTGGACAGGGTCGAGATCATCGGCAACGCCTGGGGCGAGTTCTCGATCGAGAAGTACGCGGCGCTGCGCCCCGAGCTGCTGGTGACCCACATGTACGACCCGGGCGCGTACTGGTACGTGCCGGACGAGTCCAAGGACAAGATCCTGCCGCTCGCCCCGCAGGCGCTGGTCTCCACCGGCCGGGTGTCGATCACCAAGCCGATCGAGCGCTACGCCGAGCTCGCCGCCTCGCTGGGCGCCGACCTGAAGGCGCCGAAGGTGGTCGACGCCAGGGCCAGGTTCGAGAAGGCCTCCGAGGAGCTGCGCCAGGCGGTCAAGGCGGCGGGCGGCGTCAGGGTGATGGCCTGCTCCGGCAGCGCCGACCTGTTCTACGTCTCCAACCCGAAGGTCTCCTGCGACCTGATCTACTTCGCCGAGCTGGGCGTGGAGTTCGTCCAGCCGGAGAAGACCGACGGCGGCGACTACTACGAGGGCCTGAGCTGGGAGAACGCCGGCAAGTACCCGGCCGACCTGCTGCTGCTCGACCAGCGCTCCACCGCCCTGCAGCCCAAGGACCTGGCCGCCAAGCCCGCCTGGGGCCAGCTGCCCGCCGTCAAGGCCGGACAGGTCACCCCCTGGGACGCGGTGCCGCGCTTCTCGTACGCCGGGTTCGCCCCGCTCGTCGAGCGGCTGACCGCCGCGATCCAGAAGTCCCGCAAGCTGAGCTGAGAGGCACACCGGTGACCGGACGGACCCAGGAGTACGACTTCTTCCCGGCGCACGTGGTGCGCACCCGGCGGCTCGGCCCGACCCTGCTGCGGGTCACCTTCGGCGGCGGGGCGCTGCGCTCCTTCGCGAGCGGCGGGCGCGACCAGTCCTTCTCGCTGTTCCTGCCGCACCCCGGGCAGGACGAGCCGAACCTCCCGTACGCCGAGGGCGAGGGCTGGTTCGCCGCCTGGCGGGCGCTCCCGGCGGACGAGCGGGCCGTGATGCGCTCGTACACGGTCCGCGCACAGCGGGCCGAACCGCCCGAGCTGGACGTCGACTTCGCGCTGCACGGCACCGGGCCGGAGGCCGGTCCCGCCTCCGCCTGGGCGGCCGCGGCCGGGCCCGGCGCGCGGGTGGTGCTGCTCGGACCGGCCGTCGCCGACAACCGCTCGGTGGGCTTCCGGCCGCCCGCGGACGCCGACTTCGCGCTGCTGCTGGCCGACGAGACCGCGCTGCCCGCGGTCGGCGGCATCCTGGAGTGGCTGCCGGCCGACACCCGCACGGTGGTGTGGATCGAGGTGCCGGACGCCGCCGACATCCAGGACCTGACCGCCCCGGACGAGGCGGAGGTGCACTGGCTGGTCCGTCCCCCCGGCACGCCGTCCGGCCTGCTGCCCGCCCTGCGCGCGGCCGATCTGCCCGCCGGCGCCCCGTACGCGTGGATCGCCGGCGAGTCCGGCACCGTCAGGGAGCTGCGCCGGCACCTGGTGCGCGAACGCGGCGTCGACCGGCGCGCGGTGACGTTCTCCGGCTACTGGCGGCGCGGCGCGTCCGAGGACCGGCTGCGCGAGGAGGCGTACGCCGGGCAGTCCTGAACGGCCGCACGGCGGAGGCCCGCCCCGGGTGCCCGGGGCGGGCCTCCGTCACGCGGCGACACCGAGCCTTAATGCCCCGCTACTGCTCCTGCAACCGACTTGCAATAAGGTGGCACTCGCAACTGACCCTCCGTCGACCGAGAAGGGCTGCTCAGCCATGGGTGCCTACACGCTGCCTGACCTCCCGTACGACTACTCCGCCCTCGAGCGCGCGATGTCCGCCGAGATCCTGGAACTGCACCACTCCAAGCACCACCTGGCCTACGTCAACGGCGCCAACCAGACCCTGGAGCAGCTCGCCGAGGCCCGCGACAAGGAGCAGTTCGGCTCGCTGGTCGGCCTGCAGAAGACCCTCGGGTTCCACCTCTCCGGCCACGTGCTGCACTCGCTGTTCTGGGAGAACCTCTCCCCCGAGGGCGGCGACCGGCCCGAGGGCGACCTCGCCGACGCCATCACCGAGCACTTCGGCTCCTTCGAAGCCTTCCGCGGCCAGCTCACCGCCGCCACCGTCGGCGTCCAGGGCTCCGGCTGGGGCATCCTCTCCTGGGAGCCCCTCGGCAGGCGCCTGATCGTCGAGCAGGTCTACGACCACCACGGCAACGTCGGCCAGGGCACCACCCCGCTGCTCGCCTTCGACGCCTGGGAGCACGCCTACTACCTGCAGTACAAGAACGTCCGCCCCGACTACGTCACCCGGCTCTGGGACGTCGTCAACTGGCAGGACGTCAGCGCCCGGTACGCCGCCACCCAGGCCTGACCGCAGCCGGAGGCCGGGGCGGCGGGGGCTCAGCGGAAGGCCGGCAGCGCCCCCGCCGCCCACTCGGCGAAGGACCGGGCCGGACGGCCCAGCACCCGCTCGACGTCCGGCCGGACGGCGGACTCCGCGGGCAGCGGCGCGCCCAGCACCTCCAGCGTGCCGTCCACCACCGGCGGCGGCATGAAGCGGACCAGCTCGGCGCGCGCCTGCTCGCGGGTCTGCTCGACGAACTCGACCTCCTCGCCCAGCAGTTCGCCCAGCACCTCGACCTGCCGGCGGGGCCCGATCACCTCCGGGCCGGTCAGCTCGTACACCCGCCCGAGGTGCTCCCCGGTGTCGTCGCGCAGCGCCGCCGCCGCGACGGACGCCACGTCCGCCGGGTCCAGCACCGGCAGCCCGACCCCGCCGAACGGCGCGGACACCGTGCGCCGCTCGCGCACCGACCCGGCCCAGACGTAGGCGTTGCTGGCGAACGCGCCCGGCCGCAGGATCGTCCACTCCAGGCCGCCGGCGCGCACCGCCGCCTCGAACTCGGCCATCCGCCCGTGCCAGGTCTCGTCCGGCCGGGTGCCGGTGACCAGCGAGGAGAGCAGCACCACCCGGCGCACCCCCGCCTCCGCCGCCAGCTCCAGCAGACCGGCGGCCGGCGGCGCGTCCGGGCCCGGGGCGTTCAACTCCGGCGACAGCATCAGGAACAGCGCCCGCGCGCCCGCCAGCACCGGCCGCAGCCCCGCGAAGTCCGCCAGGTCCGCCCGGGCCGCCACCACCCCGTCCGGCACCCCCTCGGCCGTCACGTTCCGGGAGACCGCGACCACCCGCTCCCCCGCCGCCGCCAGCTCCGCCACCAGCGGCCGCCCGACGTTCCCGGTCGCCCCCGTCACCACGATCATCTTTCCCCAACTCCCTTGTTGTCCATGCCAGTTGACCTGGGGTTCGGCGCTCTTCGCCGCCCGCCGAAGCGACGTTAGCATCGGGAAGACAGTAGGTACCTAGAAGATAGTGACTACCCCGTGCGACCCCGCTCCGACGGCGGACGGGGGGAGCGGACCGCCCACCGGGCGCCACCCCTTAGCGTGGGCGGCATGGACCAGGCGAACACGGAACGGGAAGCCGCGGCCCGGGAGTTCGAGCGGCACCGGCAGCGGCTGTTCTCCCTCGCGTACCGGATGCTCGGGTCGGCCGCCGAGGCCGAGGACGCGGTGCAGGACGCCTACCTGCGCTGGCACGGCACCGAGGCCGGGCAGGTGGCCGCGCCCGGGCCCTGGCTGAACAAGGTGCTCGCCAACCTCTGCCTGAACCGGCTCACCTCGGCCCGGGCCCGGCGCGAGGAGTACCCGGGTACCTGGCTGCCCGAGCCGGTGGCGGGGGCGGCGCTCGGACCGATGGAGCGCGCCGAGCAGCGCGAGGCCGTCTCGTTCGCGGTGCTCACCCTGATGGAGCGCCTCACCCCGCCCGAGCGCGCCGCCGTCGTGCTGCGCGACGCCTTCGCCTACCGCCACCGGGAGGTGGCCGACGTCCTGGACTGCACCGAGGCCGCCGCCCGCCAGCTCTACCACCGGGGCCGCGGCCGGCTGGCCGACGGGGCCCCGCCGACCGGCCCCGTCGACGCCGAGCAGACCGCCGAACTGCTCGGCCGCTTCCTGCGGGCCGCCGCCGACGGCGCCCTCGACCAGCTCGAACAGCTCCTCGCCGCCCAGGTCGTGGTCTGGTCCGACGGCGGCGGCAAGGTCCGCGCCGCGCTCCGGCCGGTGCGCGGCCGCGGCGACGCCGCCCGCTTCCTGACCGGCCTGTTCGCCCGGTTCACCGACGGCGTCCGGTTCGAACTCGCCGAGGCCAACGGCGGCCCGGCGGTGCTCGGCTGGGAGGGCGACGCGCTCACCTCCGTCGGCCTGCTGGAGGCCGGCCCGGACGGCGTCACCACCGTCCGGATCCTGCGCAACCCCGACAAACTCGCCCACTACGCGCACCGGCACCGCGCGCTGTCACAGAACGGCTGACCGTCCGGTTCCTTCCGGTGAGCACCCCTCCCCCGACAGGAGCCGCACCCCATGACCACCCCGTCCGCCCCCTCCTCCGCCGCCTCCTCCTCTGCCCTCCCCCTGCTCGTCACCGGCGCGACCGGCGTCCTCGGCCGCGAGGTGCTGCGCCACGCCCTGGCCACCGGCCGTCCCGTCCACGCCCTCACCCGGCGCACCGACCACCCCGCCACCGACCACCCCGCCACCGCCCCCGGCGCCCACTGGCACACCGGCGACCTCACCTCCGGCACCGGCCTGGACGAGGCGCTGTCCGGCGTCGACGCGGTGATCCACTGCGCCAGCGACCCGCGCCGCCCCCGGCACGACCTGCCCGCCCTCCGCCACCTGCTGGCCGCCGCCCGCCGGGTCGGCGTCCGACACGTCGTCAACGTCTCGATCGTCGGCGTCGACCGGATCCCGTTCCGCTACTACCGGACCAAGCTGGCGGGCGAGCAGCTGCTCGCCGCGTCCGGCCAGGGCTGGACCAACCTGCGCGCCACCCAGTTCCCCCAGCTGCTGGACGGCATGCTCGCCGCCCTCGGCCGGCTCCCCGTCCTGCCGATGCCCTCCGCCACCCCCGTCCAGCCCGTCCACCCGGACGAGGTCGCCGCCCGCCTGGTCGCCCTCGCCCTCGCCGAACCCGTCGGCCACGCCCCGGACTTCGCCGGCCCCGAGACCCGCCTCGCCACCGACCTCGCCGCCGACTGGCTCCGCGCCCGCGGCCGCCGGCCCCGCGTCCTGCCCCTCCACCTCCCCGGCCGCACCGGCCGCACCCTGCGGGCCGGCGGCCTCACCGCCCCCGACCACGCCCACGGCACCGCCACCTGGGCCGACCACCTCGCCGCCACCGCCTGCGTAAAGTAGCTGCCCCGCACGTCCGCACCCGACGGGAGGCCCCACCGTGACCGCACCCGACAGCCCCCCGCCCCCGGGTGTCCCAGGGGCCTGCCCGATCACCCCGGTCCTCGACATCGTCTTCAGCCGCTGGACCACCCCCATCCTGTGGACCCTCCACCACCACGGCCGCCAGCGCTTCGTCGAACTGAACCGCAACGTCGGCCCGATCACCGCCAAGGTCCTCACCCAACGCCTGCGCCAACTCGAACGCGACGGCCTCGTCACCCGCACCTACCACCCCGAGGTCCCGCCCCGGGTCGAGTACGAGATCAGCGAACTCGGCCTCAGCCTGGCCCCCCTCTTCGCCGCCCTCACCGACTGGTCCACCACCCACCTCCCCGCCGTCGAACACGCCCGCACCACCTTCGACGGCACCACCCCCTGACACCCGGGCAACGCGAAAGGCCCGGATCCAGTAATCCCTGGATCCGGGCCTTTCGTCGACGAGCCGCCTATGGGATTCGAACCCATGACCTACGCATTACGAGACCATGAACGATCGTCACGGCTGGTCCCGTCTCGTGCTCCGTAGTGCCGTTTTTCCTGATCAGGGCACGTACGACTGTTCGGCCTCGTCCACCTGGTGTCACCTCGTCCAAAGGCGTCCGGCCGCACACCGGCCGCACATGGCCACACCGAGGCGAACGATTCGGCCAACACCCGGCATGTGGGCACTCCACAACCGACACCGCGAAGGGCATTGCTGCGTTTGCCGCTGCCCGCCGGGCGGCATGCCGGGGTCGGCTACGGCGTCGTCGTAGCCGTAGGGGCGGTTAGGGCCACTTCAGGGGCTTGTGAAGGCAACGGGGCAGGCGGGGTTGTCTGTTCGGCAAGTTTGCGGTAGGCGGTCTTGGTGATCGCGCGCCATGTGAAGTAGAAACCGGCTGCGGCCAGCGCTCCGGTGGCCGTCATAAGAGTGACGAGCACTGGACGACCTTCGAGGGGATAGCGCAGCAGGGCAGCATCTGTCGCAAGGGTCAGCAGAATACTGTTGACGACCCACCCCCGGCAGATCCGCATGCGAGAGCGGGCATAGTCAGCTCGGGCCGCCAGTGCTGGTTCTTTCGCCAGCTCGAGCCTGGCCTGGGCGTAGGCACGGCTTGTTGCGAACGAAGCTACGCGCAGGCGCCGCCGCACAGGGGCAAGGGCACTGTCGGCGGCGCGGTCGACGACGATGCCGAGTGCGTAGGCGGCGGCGAGTGCAGCCCCGGCAGCTAGGCTGTTGCCGGCGACGCCTGCGATCTTTGCGGTGTTGTCAGGGCCAGCTGCGGCTGCGGCTAGGACTACGATCCCGCTGAGGAATCCAATGCCGACAACGAGGACCTCGATGAACATGGAGGTCGCAGCGACTAGGGCTGGCGGTTCGGGTTGTGGTGCGGTCACAGGGCGGTCCCCCAGATCTTTGCCATGTCTTTAAGCATGCTCTCGGGCAGAGCATTCTCCCAGGTGTCCTGGAGCAGGAAGCTGGCGTTGGCGAGCCTCTCGAATATGATCAAGCTTTCGGGTTGGCTCGCCAGCATGTATCGGCCCTCGTCGAGGAAGTGCTCGCTGGTCGGGCCGTAGTCCTGATAAGCGCTTTGGAGGCGGTCTCGCCAATCCTCGGCGAACTGCACCAGCTGGTCGCCGTAGCCGATGTCGTCCTCGATGGCCGCGAGCAGGACATCGACTACCTCTTCGGAGAGGTCTCTGTTGTAGGGATGGTCGGTGAAGGTGCGGTAGATGCGCTCTACTTCGGCCAGGAGTCGGTTGCTACGAGTGAAGTCCGGGTGCTCGTCCAACAGCTTGACCCCCCGTTCGACCTCCGAGTCGTACAGCTCCACCAGGGCGATCAGACGATATAGCGAGCGTCTGACATCACCGGGGACATCGGAAGTCCCGGACTTGTACATCAGTGCGTGGGACATCCGCGCCCAGACGTCTGCCGCCTCGGTGCGGATCTGCACCTCGCACTCGTACGGGTTACCGTCCGGATCCTTCTCTTCCCCGAAGGAGCGCACTTGAACATGGAGTCGGGGGTACTCCAAGCGCTCTTCGCGGCCGGGGGACGCACGGCCGTCTTTGACTCGCCCGACGATGAGGGACTGCTGGACCAGGTCCAGGGCTTGGTCCAGCAGTCCGGAGTGCGGGACAACAATGCGTATGCCCGCTTTGTCGCGAATCTGAGCCCAAGGATCCTCGTATCCCTTGTGATACGCCTTCTTGACGAAGCTACTGACATCCTTGGCGCGGTGAGAGATCTGGCAGCTGAGATGGCGGCGGGCGGCACGACGACGGAGATGCTCCGCCGTGAGGCGGGCGGCCGTGTCTATGCGGGCCCACTCGCTCTTGTAACGATGAAAGGCTTCATTCGTCGTCAGCGGCACAGTCGTCGGCGCTCTCGTGGTCAGGAACCAGCTTGAGGCTCGCCCTTGGTGCTGCCCTTCCCCGGAGGGCGACCGCCAGAGGCGAAGCTGCTCGTTGAGGTCACGGTTCCGGTCACGGTGACGCTGGTGTGGCCGCCACCCAGGTCTTCGATGGCGATCGTCTCGCCCACGGCGTCGACAGGGGCAACAAGGAAGACTCCGTTGGCGAACTCCACACGCAGCTTGCTCAGGCGGGTGTCAATGAGTTCGGTGTCCTTGTCGAACGTAGCCCGCGCAGGCAGACCCTGCTCTCTGAGGAAACTGGCGAAGTCCTCACGGTGGGGTAGCTTGAGGTGCGTGTTGATGAACACGGCGGGATCCAGGGTCGTGATAGTGCTCTGCAGTTCGACGAGGACTGCCATGAGGTAGTGAACACGGGTGTCCGGATCCGTGATGCGGCTGTTGATCCACTCGACCGCGGCGTCGTGGAAACGGCGGGTGACCTCGCGGGGTTCATCCTTGTGCCGGCAGCCCAAGAACTTCTTCAAGAAGAAGGCCGCCAGCGCCTTCCCGGTCATCTGCTTGTCGGCGGCCCAACCTTCCAGACCGTCCTCGCCGATGCCCTCCTCGGAGAACAGGGCGACCTTGTAGACGCGGGAGGCTTCGGTGAACAGGAGATTGGCGAAGTACTCGACGCTGAAGGTTCGTCGGCCGTCATCGGTAACGATCTGGTTGGCCTGCATGCCGGTTTCTTGCTCGAGCTTGACCATAAGCAGGGCCTTGTGGCCGTCAAGTCGTGCCGCGGCAACGAGCAGCAAGCCTGCAGGGCTGACACCGGATTGGCTATTGCGGAGCAGATGGGCAATCTCACCGGAGACCTCAACGAGGTCCATCCGGTCCTCCAAGAAGTCCTGTACGTATTCGGGAAGCTTCGACTTGGCCTCGGGGTCTTCAACGACTTCGCGACCCAGGCGGGCCATGACATCACGAAGCTTCCCCTGCAGTTCGGTGCGAACCTTCCCGGACAGCTCGCACACGGTGTCGCTGAGCTGTATCTCGGCTTCCACCGGGTCCGTCCTGCGGCTGCGCGGCACCAAGTGCACGATCGCCTCATCGATGGCAAGATCACCGAAGTCGTTGCGCATTCCCACCCCACTCGTGCCCAGTCTGTGCCTCAGTCATGACTACCCCGCAGTACTTGTCCGTCTGTGAGGGCCGCTGAGCACTCCGGTTGGCGGCCATTGTGCAGGGCGAGTCTTAGCGCCGGCTCCGCTCGCGTCACTCCGATGGCTATCGTAGCGGAACGTACAGGGCTGTCTCTGTGCGTAGCGAGGATAATCCGACCGGAACATCTGCCGTAGAGCATGACTGATGTGTTCTCAGGTGACGAGATCGAGCATCGCAGCGGCCGCGCCCAGCCCGCGACAAGATCATGGAAGCGCTGTTCTCCCATGTGCAGCTGGTACTACATGCCGCCGACACCTCGGCTGGGGCGAGTGCGGCTGACACGGCCCTATGGTCCCGCCCACGCCGAACGGTCCTGCCACCTGCCACCTGCCACCTGCCACCTGCCACCTGCCACCTGCCACCTGCCACGACTTCAGTCGAGCCGCCCGTCGTGGTCAATAGCTCGCACTGCCCCATGCCATGGCATTCATGATGCGGAAGGCAGATAACCCCCCGCCTCAAGGCAGCTCGCGCAGCTGGTGATCTACCGGGACAGTGGACGGCGGGAGGGTTGTGATGAGGAGTTCATCAGCATCGCGCTTGCCGGTCTTGCCGCTAGCGGTGTAACGCGTCTTCACCAACCGTTTAGTCAAGGGCCACGAGCGTACGCCGAGCGTCTCCCGGTCCACTCGGCTAGGAGTCATGCGAGCGTGCGCATAGAGCCAATTGCTTTCGGTCAGCATTGGGTTGTTGTCGTAGCTGAGCAGCCAGCGAAACTGCGCCTTGGTGCGCAGATATCCGGCGAGCTGCATGTGGAGCATGTGGTCATCTGATCCCGCCTTGCCACCCCTGTCGCCGCCGTATCCACCCCGGGGGTCGAAAGAGGTTCGGTACAAGTGCGAGGCTTTTTCGATGTAGGGCGGGTCGAGGTAGGCAACAACGCGAGACGGGATCAGCTGCGGGTAGTAATTGGGCACGTCATCGAGTGTCTGCTGCCAGTCCTTGTGCCAGACATCGACGATTCGGCCGGTATCGTACAGGTGACCGACGTATCGAAGCCGTTCCTCTATGGCTTCCGGATTCCACCGGCATCCGATGCCGTACGGGCTCGCTTGCTTGCGTCCACCGATCGGGCCTGCCTTACCATGAAGGATTCCAGAAAAAGTTGTGCGGTTTAGAAATAGGCACTGTGTCGCCAGCTCCAGTCGGACCGTGGCAGGCTTTGCTTTCTGAGTGGGCGCCCAGGAACGCCAATAGTCCCACCGCTCGACAGCGGCTACTCCGCCCAGCTTGACGTATCGGGCCCATTCGTCATGCATACGATCGATCAGCGCCTCTGTATCGGCGGCCGCGGTCTGCCAGAAGGCAGTCACCAACGGATCCACGTCAGCGAGCAGCACTCGGTCGACGAGCCCTTGACCAACGAGTCGCAAGGACGCCGATGCTCCACCAGCGAAAGGCTCGACCAGCAGGTTGATTTCTGGAACGGCCCTCGAACCCTTGGCGGCATCCAAGATTCGGGCGATCACCGGCGCGAGGGACGATTTTGCTCCTGGGTAGCGCAGGGGCGACTGGTACCTGCTCATCATGAGCGCGTGGTCAACGACACCGAGGGGTGAAATGAGTGGGCGGGGGTTGTCGAGGATGTGCGTCGGGATTGCCAGCGGAGCAACATGCGCAGCGTGAGCATCACGGAGGGGGGCGACCGGCAGCACAGCCACATTCTCGATCATGGGGCAAACCGTACCGGAGCCGTTTGTCCACCGGACGAGTCGAGGCCGAGACGCTTGGTGGCTACGAGGCGGAGCACATCGGTGCCCACGCCGATCGGGAACGCGGCCTTCCCGTGCGCGGCCGCCACCGGGATGATGCCATCGACGTACATCGAGGAACCGGTGCGGTCGATCACGTCGAGGATTGCCGGCAGCGTCGGGTAGGCCACCGGGTCGGCTTGGCCGCCGTTAGCATCATACGGTGCACCCGTCGGTGGTGGCACAGTCGGGACGACGACTCGTCCATCGAGCGCGCGATACACGAACTTGCGGCCCCAGTATGTCTCCTTTCCGTAAGCGCGGGCATTGTTGGCGTTTACGACTCGCGCGATGATCTGTTCGTCGCACACCAATAGGTCACCCGGTTCGAGAATGTCGTGCCGGGCCAGCTGGCGCGCGTAGTCAACCAGAACTCCGGACTTCTCAATCCCGCAGATGTATGGCGCGTTGCCCGGAGTAGTGCTGCCCATCGCTTGGAAATATTCAAGGGCTCGCCCGCGCAGCTTTGCTGGTGTGCCGAACACGGCCAGCGGGCCATCGACGATGAACAGCGTCGTAGGCAGGGCCTTCTGGCGCGACTGCTCCCACAGCAGCGTCGCCAGCCCGACCAGCACCAACAGCTCGATCACCGACATGAGCCGTCCGAGAGCGGACTGGTTCGTACCCTCCTCTCCAACCTCCTCGTGGATACGGAGTACGTCGGTGGGAAAAAGGTGCACGCCGCACGCGTCGCAGTCGGCACCAGCGGGCGGCACAGGAATGTCCTTCTTGCAGCCCTGCGTCGGGCAGTTAACCGGCACTGTAGCCGCTGGCGACCCGGGAACGCCGTGGAGAAGGAAGAGCAGGTCCAGCAGCGGTTGGTCGAGGCGATTGACGTCGATCTTCTTCTGCCGAAACAGCTCATTGATGACCTCTCGCCACGAGGTCACGATGTCGGCGTCGGCGCGTGTATACGCGCCGGAGACAGGTAGATCTAGCGTCACGAGGGCGGTGTTGACCGCACGCTCGATCTTGTACGGGTCGACAAACCGCTCGGCCCGCTGCGATTCCAGAACTCCGAGGTCCACGTACGCTGCGGCGGCCTGCGCAAACCCATACAGGACCGATGGCAGGCCGTCACGAACTTGCTCAACGACGTGTGAACCGTCGATCGCCAGCGCGGCGGTGAGTCGCTCCGGTGCAGACGGGGCGGCGAAGTCGCTCCGCGAACGGATTCGCTCGCGGATCGAATCCAAGTCCTGGATCGCCTCCGCCGGAACATGAAAGGTACGCTGGTCCGCGATCGCCCGGATGGCGGCCGCCGAATGCCCCAGTCGCGAGGCGATCTCGTGGGCCCCACCGACAGTCTCGTACGGCATCAGAGCGCCGTCCCGTTCAGCACCAACGGCGGGTCACCAGCCGCTGCTCGTGCTTCGTTGACGAGCGCGATGTCGTATCGATTGATTTGGACGGGAACGATGTACGGCGAGGACAGTGTCTTGAGCCGCACATACCCGCGGTCCTCGGAGGCGATGATCGCATCTGAGAACGCCCCGAAGTCATAGAATTTGGCCAGTTCCCGCACCTCTGTCGTGTTATTCAAGTGGGCGACAACCCAGTTGGCAGTATTCGCCTTGACTTGGTGCGCCACTCCCGAGACCTCCTGCGTTGCATAGGTCATTCCGAGATTGAGCTTGCTCGCTTCTTTGGCGAGCTTGACCCATACATCGAGCTCGTCCTTGTAGCGGTCGGACGAAAATAGGTTGTGCGCCTCCTCAAGCATTACCTGGATGTGCGGAGGCTCCTTCCCGGACGTAAATACCTCTGTCTGCCTAAAAAGCAGACGTCGGGTAATGGACTCACTAAGCGCCTTGGTGATCGCCTCGGCACCAACGTGAAGATCGACGATGACTACTCGGCCCTCGACGAGCTCGTTGTAGATCTCCAGAGCAGGATCTTGCTGTGTGAACGGGCTATGGAACGGGCGCAACGGGTTCAGGTTCTTCCAGCCGCGGACGTTGCGCTTGTCGCTCTTCGTGGTGAAGATCGGCTCAACGCTCTTCCAACGCACGTCTTTTGTAAAGTCGATCGCGTCGGTATCGCCAGCTTCGCGCAATTCGATAATCTTATCCACAACTGCCTCAATATTATCGGCAGCTACGGTCACCAGGTTGGCAGTCTTGCCAGCTTGGCTGAATGGGTTTCGACCTAGGCCTTCCACGGAATTCGGCGCTTGAATTCCTTGCTCGACCTTCAGTTGCAATGCGGAACTGATGTTGGTACGCGCGGCAAACTTCGAAGGAACAGGGAAGCCTGCGCGAATCAAGGCACCATAGAGAACCATCCGGGCGCGACCTGGATTCGGGTTAAACTTATTGACTGGATCATCGGCATACGATGCGCCAGCGAAGTCCTTTACATACCCAGATTCTTCGCCACTCAATTGGTTGGCAATGAGCCCCTGGACGGCATCGATCTGGTTCTCTGCATAAAAATTGACACTGAGCGGCTTAACGTGGGGCTGTGATCCGTCAGCACCAAACTTGAAGATGCGGACATGGTTCGCACCGATTGCCGCAATCTCTGTACCATCCTGCGTATTTGGATTGGCATACTCCCCCTGCGGGTCGAAGATCAGCTGACCGATGGGGCGTCCGCCAGCGGCGCGCTGTCGTTCGGAGACTACGAACGTGCGCGCGATGATGATCTTTGCGGTATTCGACTTACCCATCCGAGTCATGCCGAGCAGGGCGGTCTTGTTGCCAATGAAGTCCCGGATGTTGACTTCAACTGCGGCGTCGGCCTGCTTGGAGGCTTTAGCTCGCCGCCGCGTCGCGGAGTACCGCACCGCACCTATACGCACACGTTCTACCGGGCGCCCGGTCGGTTTGAGATAGGAGGCGATCGTCGCGAGGCCGTCACCTATAGGCTTCAGAACTCGATATGTGGACGTGGCGTAGAAATTGTCCACGTCGGCACCGAACTCCAGCACCTTCTGCCCATCCACGTCATCTTCGTAGAAGGTGCCGAGGATCTTGCACCGCACGCCGGTGAACGACACGCGGTTTTTGGTGAATGGGTCGAGCTCCGCATCGAGCACAGCGGATGGCGATGGGTCTTGGTTGTTAGACAGAGCCGTTCGCAGGGACTCCTCGCGCACGGCGTGCAGGTCGCGCTCAAGCGACAGCGGCGACGTGCCCTCGACACGCAGAAGAAGCACCTCGTCATCGTCGACGCGAGGGTCGTTGACGTCCTGTGCGGTCGCGAGGAGAAATGAGAACTGCGAAATGCCACCGGCGTCGAACTTCCAGCGGTCGTGGGTTAGCACGACGGCCTGGCCGTAGTCGATCTGGTGAATCGCACCTACTCGGGTTGACCGACCATCGGCAAGTAGCTCAGACCGTAGCAAAGACCCAGCGCCAACGCCGGGGATGAATTCCATCATTCTCCACCCTCTCCGAACACTCCCTCCAGAAACCCTCGTTCATCCCACCGACAAGATCAATAACTCCGTAGAGCGCTGTAGGTGACAGTGACGTACGCAGCGTTGCTGGCTGATAGATCAGCGTACTGCCAGGTGGGGCCGCTGAGTGCCGAGTTGAATCGAATGCTGCCCGACAGCTGGCCGCGAGCGCCGTTGGCACCCTGGGCCCCCACACCTGGTTGACGACTACGTCAGCCCACAGATTCGCAACGATGTGGTATAGAGAGTTGCGGTCGGTTGCCACCCTTGCATAAGGGGAGACGATGCCTGGTGGGAGGCACCCATGGAGCACGCACTGACAGGCTTGGGGGCCCTGGGCCTCGTTGCATCCTCGGAGCCGGCGCCAACCACTAATGACCTGCGCGATCTGGCATAACCGCACCACCGGCCGACCCGTCACCCGCTCACTGATCGCCTACGACCACTGACCGACATCGGAACTACTCGTCTAGGCCGGGTCGGCAGCCGTAGCCCAAGCCGGGCGGCTCTCCTCACGTTGACCAGTCCGGTCGAACGGCCGTGCCTGCTGGTGTGGTCTGGCGCTGGCTTCGCAGCCAGCGAGTCACCTTCACATCTGGCCCATGCGCCAGACCGGAGCGATAACCCCGCAGCACACCTTCGACTGCTTGTCGGCCTCCCACAACAGCAGCATCCTACGACCGCCCCACCCAACCGCCGCCCAGCAGTGGTTGTGCAGCGACGGCCGCACAATGGCCGCACATCGCACCCGACAGTGCATCAGATAGAACGCGATCTGCCACAAAGCCGCAGGTCAATGGGATCGCTCAGAAATCAGTGACATCGGGGAACCAACAACCTACGCATTGCGATGCATCGAGTCCAGGTACCCGATTTGTCTGACTCCCATGGTCATCTGAGTGAGAAAACCCCAGGTCAGAGGCCTGACCTGGGGTTTACCTTGGAGCCGCCTATGGGATTCGAACCCATGACCTACGCATTACGAGTGCGTTGCTCTGGCCAACTGAGCTAAGGCGGCACCGCTGCCGGTGACCCGACCGCAGGGGTAAGGGTCGCATCGGCAACGCGCGCCAGTCTACACAGTTTCCTGAGGTGATCCGCACGCGGCCGCCGGTGGGGGCGGGGTCAGGCGGAGGAGACGGCGAGTTTGGCGGCGAAGCCGGCGAAGAGGACGGCGACGGAGGAGGTGAGGCCGGCGGAGAGGCGCTTGCGGCGGCGGAAGGCGTTGGCGAGCGTGGTGCCGGTGAAGATCAGCAGGGAGAGGTAGAGGAAGGAGAAGGCCTGCAGGACGCCGCCGAGGAGGGCGAAGGAGAAGACGGGGGCGCCGTAGGAGGGGTCGACGAACTGGGTGAAGAAGGAGAGCAGGAAGAGGATCGCCTTGGGGTTGAACAGGCTGATCATCAGCGCCCGGCGGAACGGCCGCTCGCCGTTCGCGCCGGCGGCGGCGTCGTCCTCGGCGGCGGGCGCCGCGGCCAGGGCGCGTTCGCGCCACATCTGGCGGGCGGCCCGGAGCATGCCGTAGCCGATCCACAGCAGGTAGGCGGCGCCGCCGAACTTGACCACCGCGAAGACCGCGGGGTTGGTCCGGAGCAGCGAGGCCGCGCCGAGCGCGGTGAGGCTGATCAGGACGAGGTCGCCGAGGAAGACGCCGCAGGCCGCGCGGTAGCCGGTGCGGACGCCCTTGCGGGCGGCGACGGAGAGCACGTAGAGGGAGTTGGGTCCGGGCAGCAGGACGATGGCCAGTGCGCCGAGCACGTAGGTGGCCAGGTCGTGGACTCCGAGCACTGCGGTCTCCAGGGAGCGGGGAGCGGGCGGGCGGTTCGGGGACGCCGAAGGGGCTGCGCCATGGTAGCTGCCAGCCCCTTCAGCCCGGAACACTCCTGTCGGCCCGTGGCGGTCCCGCGGCGGACCGGCCCGTCCGGCGGTCGCTCAGTCCTTGCAGACCTTCCCGTTCGCGGGCGCCTCCCCGCCGAGCAGGTAGCCGTTGACCGCCCCGTCGACGCAGGCGTTCTGCCGCTGGTAGGCGGTGTGCCCGTCGCCCTCGTAGGTGAGCAGCCGCCCGGCCTCCAGCTGTCCGGCCAGCGACTTCGCCCAGGCGTACGGGGTGGCCGGGTCGCGGGTGGTGCCGACGACCACGATCGGGTCGGAGCCCGCCGCGCGGACGGTGTGCGGGGCGCCGGTGGCCCGGTCCGGCCAGTACGCGCAGCCGAGCGCCATCCAGGCCATGTCGCGGCCGAAGTGCGGGGCGGCCTTCTCGAAGGCGGGCACGGCGGCGGCGACCGCGGCCGGGCCGGCGAACGGGGCGGGCAGGTCGAGGCAGTTGACCGCCATGTTGGCGTACATCAGGTTCTCGTAGCCGCCGTCCCGGTCGCGGCCGTAGTAGCTGTCGGAGAGCTTGAGTAGCCCGCTGCCGTCGCCGGCCTGCGCGGTGGTCAGGGCGTCGCGCAGGTAGGACCAGAGCGTCTCGGCGTACATCGCCTGGGCGACGCCGGTGAGCGCCAGCGACTCGGTCAGCGGGCGGTCCTGGTCGGTCGGCAGCGGTTTGGCGTCGAGCCGCGCGAACAGCGCGGTGAGCTTGGCCCCGGCCTCCTGCTCGCTGCGGCCCAGCGGGCAGTCGTCGCGCGCCGCGCAGTCCTTGGCGAACGCCTTCCAGGCGGTCTCGAAGCCGCCGGCCTGGGTGAGGTTGCCGGCCACGGAGTCCAGCGAGGGGTCCATCGCCCCGTCCAGGACGACCTTGCCGACCCTGCTCGGGAACAGGCCCGCGTACGTCGCGCCCAGGAAGGTGCCGTACGACTTGCCGACGTAGTTGAGCTTCCGGTCGCCCACCAGCGCCCGCAGCACGTCCATGTCGCGGGCCGCCTCCACCGTGGAGACGTGGCCCAGCAGCTCGCCGGCCCCGGCCCGGCAGCCGTTCGCGAACTCCTGGTCGGCGGCCACCAGCGCGTCGATCTCGCGCTGGTCGTCGGGGGTGAGGTCGGTGGCGGTGTACGCGTCCATCCGCGGGCCGGTCAGGCAGGTGACCGGGGCGGACCGGCCGACCCCGCGCGGGTCGAAGCCGACCAGGTCGTAGCTGGCGCGCACGCCCGCGTCGTACCGCCCCGCGACCCGCTCCACGTAGTCGACCGCCGAACCGCCCGGGCCGCCCGGGTTGAGCAGCAGCGAGCCGAGCCGGTGCCCGGTGCCGCCCGCGGGCTTGCGGACGACGGACAGCTCCACCTCGCGCCCGTCCCCGGCGGTCGCGTAGTCCAGCGGGACCTTGAAGGTCGCGCACTCGAAGCCGGAGTCGCACGCCTGCCAGCCCAACTTCTGCCCGTAGTACGGGGCCAGGGCGGCGGCCGGCTCGACCGGCAGCGGCTCCAGCGGGGTGGCGCCGGCCGCCGGGACGCCCGGCACGCTGTCCGTCGACCGGCCCGGGGCGCCGGTCGGGGTGCCGGAGCCGGCCGGGTGCCCCGGGGTGCAGCCCGCCAGCAGCAGCGACACGGCGGCGGCCAGCGCGGCGGCGGGCAGCGGCCGGCGGGTGCGGGCGACTGTCATGGCGGTGGGTCCTCTCCCCTGGGAACGGCTCGGCGACCGGGGCCGGCACCGGGAAGCCCGAGCCTAGCGGGCGCCACCGCCCCGCCCGGCGACTCGCCCCGCCCACCACCCCGGCTGGCCGATCATCACACCGCCGATCGCACCACGCCGCACGCCGAACGGCCCACACCCCGCCCCGGCCGCCCCCGGCCCGGGCCCAACCCCTCCGCCGGCCCGGCTACTTGGCGAGCTGTTCCGCCAGGTACTGCACCGCCGCCCGCACCAGCCGCAGCCGCTCCCGCTCCGGCGTGTAGTCCTGCACCACCTCCGACGTCCGCACCTGCGCCCGCGACCTGGCGTCCCGCAGGGCCGTCTGCACGGCCCGCCCGGAGGCCTGCCCGTCCGCGTCCCGCTTCGCCGCCGCCAGCAGCAGCCGCGCCGCCACCGCTCCGGGCGCCTCCGCCGCCGCCCCGGCCAGCGCCCGCGCGTCGTACCGGCCGGAGACCGCCGCGGCCGCCCCGTACAGGTCCGGGCGGGCCAGCCCGGCCGCCGCCGCGCAGGGCGCGCCGCCGTCCACGCCGAGCACGCTCCAGCCTGCGGGACCGGCCGGCAGGGTGCGGAAGGCCGCGCCGACCGCCGACCGCAGCGCCGGGTCGTCCGCGACCGCCTGCGGGGCGGCCGCCACCAGGTCGCAGGGGTGCCCGGTGCCGCCGGGCGCCTCGGGGGCGACCACCACGAACGGGCGCGCCCGGCCCTGCTGCACCGCCGCCGCCACGCCGTCGAACACGTCCGGCAGGTCGGCGTCCGCCGTCCGCCCGGGCGTGCCGGAGTGCAGCACGATCACCGGGAACCGCTCCGCCGACCGCTGCCCGTACTCGGCCGGCAGCCACACCCGCACCGCCCGGGCCCGCCCGTCCGGCCCCGGCACCGAGCCCTGCAGCAGCTCCCCGCCCGCCGCCCGGCCCACGCTCGCGAACGCCACCGGCGCGGCCGGGACCGCCGCCGCGACCGACGGCGCGACCGACGCGGCGGGCGGGGCCGCCGCCCGGTCCGCGCTGCCCGCCTCCGCCGCGACCACCCGCACCGCCCCGCGCCCGCCCCGCTCCCCCAGCAGCACCGCCACCCCCAGCGCGCTCACGCACGTCAGGCACAGCGCAGCCGCCCCCGCCCGCACCAGCACCGGCCGCGCCTCCGCCGCCAACTCGTACGTCTGCGCGGCCCGCAGGTCCCGCCAGCGCACCATCGCCGAACGGGCCAGCCAGCTGCCCGCCACCGCGGCCACCAGCAACAACAGGACGAGGAGCGAACGGGGCATGGGGACGCACCACCTCGGGGAAGGACCGGCCGCCGGACGCGAGCGCGTGGTCAGTGCACAGGGTGCAAGACCACGTGCCCGCTCGCCCGGGGGCGGTACGGGCGTCTCGGCACGTTCACTCGAACGAGCGACGACCGGACGGCCCCGGGGAACGGCCGCTCAGCCCGCCCGCAGCGCCACCGTCATCGCCTCCACCGCCAGCAGCGGGTCCACGTTCCGGTCCAGCGCGCGGCGGCAGGCCAGCACCGCCTCGATCCGGCGCAGCGTGTTCTCCGCCGCGCCCTCCCCGGCGACCCGCTGCAGCGCCGGGCGCTGGTCGTCGTTGGCCAGCGCCCCGCCCGCGCCGAGCTGCAGGGCCAGCACGTCCCGGTAGAAGCCCAGCAGGTCGCCCAGTGCCACGTTCAGCGTCTCGCGGCGGGTCCGGGTGGCCCGGCTCTTCTGTCGCTTCTCCAGTTCCTTCACCGCCCCGGCCATGCCGCGCGGCGCCCGACCGCCCTCCGCCGCGCCGTACGCGGCCCGCAGGTCCTCGGTCTCCCGGGCGTCCTGGGTCTCGGCGAGCGCCTCGGCGTCCGCCTTCGCGGTGTCCACCAGCCGCTGCGCGGCCGCCAGGCAGCCGCCCAGGTCGGCCACCTCCAGCGGGATCCGCAGCACCTCGGCCCGGCGGGCGCGGGCCTGCTCGTCCACCGCCAGGCGCCGCGACCGGTCGATGTCGCCCTGCCCGGCCAGCGCCGCCACCCGGGCCGCCGCCGGCTCCACCCCGTCCCGCCGCACCAGCATGTCGGCGACCGCCTCCGCGGCGGGCGTGCGCAGCACCAGCAGCCGGCAGCGCGAGCGGATCGTCGGCAGCACGTCCTGCACGGACGGCGCGCACAGCAGCCACACCGTCCGCGGCGAGGGCTCCTCGACGCCCTTCAGCAGCGCGTTCGCCGCCGCCTCGGTCAGCCGGTGCGCCGCGTCCACCAGGATCACCGACCAGCGGCCGCCGGTCGGGTAGCTCGCCGCCCGCAGCACCAGGTCGCGCATGTCGCCGACGCCGATCGACAGGCCGTCCGTCCGGACCTGCTTCACGTCCGCGTGGCTGCCCGACAGCACGGTGTGGCAGCCGTCGCAGAACCCGCAGCCCGGCACCCCGCCCAGGTCGAGGTCCGGGCTGGTGCACTGCAGCGCCGCCGCGAACGCCCGCGCCGCCGTCACCTGCCCCGCCCCGGGCGGACCGGTGAACAGCCAGGCGTGCGTCATCAGCGAGGCGTTCCCGGCCGGGGCCTCGCCACGCCCCGCCAGCACGCTCGCCCGGGCCGCCCGCGCCGCCGCCTGCAACTGCTCGACCACCCGGTCCTGCCCGACCAGGTCGTCCCACACACTCACGCCGCGCTCCTCCTCGCCGATCCCACCGCCCCGCCGAGCCTAACCCCGCCCGGAGACAGCACCCCCCGCGCACCGGCCCCGCACGCACCGGCCCCCCGCGTTCCCGGCCCCGCACGCGGCGAGGCCACGAGCCGGACGGTCACCCGCCCGCGCCTCGCGGCCTCGCTGTACTACACGCACGCGCCCGGACGGCTAGTCCTTGCGGCGCCGCCAGCCGCCCTTCTTCTGCGGCTGCTCGTCCTGCTCGCTCCGCTGCTCGTCCTCGGGGTCCGCCGCCTCCCAGCGGGCCCACTCCTCGCGGGAGCCGAGCAGGCTGTCGGTCAGGCTGGGCAGGTCGTCGAGCGGGGTCTCCTCCGCCCAGTCCGGCCGGGGCCGCAGCTCGCGGGTCCGCGCCGAGTCGTCCTCGTCCCGGAACAGCCCCTGCGGCACCCG
Organism: Kitasatospora sp. NPDC015121; assembly: GCF_055562955.1. NCBI lineage: Bacteria > Bacillati > Actinomycetota > Actinomycetes > Kitasatosporales > Streptomycetaceae > Kitasatospora > Kitasatospora sp. NPDC015121. The sequence goes on along the minus strand of NZ_JBVHEH010000016.1, from coordinate 43,286 downwards.
CCCGGTCGGGCCCGCCGCCGGGTCCACCGCGGGCAGCACGGCCGTCCGCTCGGCCTCCGCCTCGTCCTCGACCTCGACCTTCGGCAGCACCGCGGTCTCGTCGACAGCCGGAGCGGCCGGAGCCGCCGGAGCGGCGGGAGCGGCGTCCTCGCCCAGCACCGGCCGGGGCAGCTCCCGGGTGGTCTCCACGTCCGCCCGGTCCTCGACCTTCGGCAGCACCGCGGTCTCGTCGACAGCCGGAGCGGCCGGAGCGGCGGGAGCGGCCAGCGCCGCCTCCTCGGCCCGCCGCGCGGCCTCCGCCCGCTGCAGCGCCTCCTCGGCGCGCCGCCGCTGCTCCTCCCGCTGCAGTTCGCGCCGGCGGGCCAGCTCGGCCCGGGCGGCCTCCTCCGCGGCGGCCTCGCGCGCGACCTCCGCCGCCGCCTCGGCCCGGGCGGCCTCCTCGGCGCGGCGCTTCGCGTCCTCCTCGGCGCGCCGGGCGGCCTCGGCCTCGGCGGCGATCCGGGCGGCTTCGGCGGCCTTGCGGGCGGCCTCGGCCTCGGCCCGGGCGGCTTCCTCGGCGGCGAGCCGGTCCTTCTCGGCCTGTTCGGCGCGCAGCTGCTCCAGCAGTTCGAGGCGCTTGCGCTCGGCCTCCTCGGCGGCCTTGCGGGCGGCCTCGGCCTCGGCGGCGCGCCGGGCGGCCTCCTCGCGGGCCTTGCGCTCCTGTTCGGCCTTGGCGGCCTTCTCCTGGTCGGAGAGCGGCAGTTCGCGGTCGAGCCGGTGCCGGATGGCGGTGGTGACGGTGGCGGGGGCCTGGGTGCCGTCGACGACCAGGTAGCGGGCGGGGTCGGCGGCGGCGAGCGCCAGGAACCCGGAGCGGACCCGCTGGTGGAACTCGGTGGGCTCGGACTCCAGCCGGTCGAGCGCCTCGGTGAAGCGGTCCCGGGCGGCGGTCGGGTCGACGTCCAGCACGACGGTCAGGTCGGGCACCAGCCCGCCGGTGGCCCAGCGGGAGATCCGGGCGACCTCGGTGGCGGCCAGGTCGCGACCGGCCCCCTGGTAGGCGATGGACGAGTCCATGTACCGGTCGGTGAGGACGACGGCGCCGCGCTCCAGCGCCGGGCGGATCACGTTCTCGACGTGCTCGGCCCGGTCGGCGGCGTAGATCAGTGCCTCGGCCCGGTGCGAGAGGCCGGTGTTGCCGACGTCCAGGACGAGGGCGCGCAACCGCTGCCCGATCGGGGAGCCGCCGGGCTCGCGGGTGAGGACGACCTCGTGGCCCTTGGCCCGGATCCACTCGGCCAGCGCCTGCGCCTGGGTGGACTTGCCGGCGCCGTCGCCGCCCTCCAGGGCGATGAAGTAGCCCTTGCCGGCGGCCCGGTGCGGCGCGACCTCGGCCTGGCCACGGACGGCCTGGGCGAGCTCGCGGCCGAACGGGACGACGCCGCGCTGGTCGTCGGTCTTGAGCAGCACGACGGCGGCCAGCACCAGGGTCAGCAGCCCGGCGGTGGAGACGGCGAGCGCGGCGCCGTCGTGGATGAAGGTGAAGTGGCCGCGGCCGACCTCGCCGAGGCTGACCTGCCCGTAGGCGGCGGCCAGCAGCGGCATGCCGACCAGCGCGCCGCCGACCACGGTCCGCAGCACGGCGTACAGGTGCTCGGTGACCTTGCCGAGCCGGATCTCCTCGATCTCCTGGGCGAGCAGCCCGCGCCCGGTGGCGATCACCACGCCGGCGGCCAGGCCGGCCAGCACGGTGAACAGCAGCACCAGGACGAAGTCGAGGACCAGGCCGGCCAGGATCAGCGCCACGCCGGAGGTGACCAGGCCGAGCGCGAGCAGCCGGCGGCGGGACAGGCCGGGCAGGGTGGCCCGGCTGAGCCGGATGCCGACCGCGGGGGCGCCGGCGGCGGCCAGCACCAGCAGGCCGTAGCCGATCGGCCCGGCCAGGTGCTCGCCCGCGGTGAGCAGGCCGAGCGCGGCGACGCCGGCCATCGAGGCGTACGCGGCGGCGATCGAGAAGGTGAAGTACGGGGCGGCGCCGGTGCGGCCCTTCTTCAGCGAGGAGCCGAAGGAGGGGCGACGCGAAGCGTCTCCGCCGGGGTTGGTGGCGGGCGACGGGAGGGCGTCGGTCGGCGCGCGCAGGCCCTGCAGCGGGGAGCGCGGCGCGGTGTTCCCCGCGGCGGGCAGCTCCTGGAGGTACAGCAGCGCGGCGTTGGCGGCGAACAGCGCGGCGGCGCCGAGCGCGGCGACGGTGAGCTGGTGGGCGTGCAGCCACTCCAGGCCGAGGGCGGCGAGCACGTTGTTGACCAGGGTGAGGGCGATCAGGCCGCCGGCGGCCAGCGGGAGCGCGGCCCAGCCGGTGCGGGCGTCCAGGGTGCGGACGGCGTCCAGCGCGGCGGCGGACGGCGGCCCGGACTGTCCGGGCACGGCCAGCAGACCGGGGACGGCGGCGGCCTTGCCGATCGTCCAGACCCGTTCGGCGGCGCCGGCCAGGAAGACCGTGGCGAGCAGCGGCCAGGTCGCCGAGCCGGGCGTCCAGACCGTCCACCAGGAGGCCAGGCCGATCAGCAGGGCGCGGAACAGGTCGGCGCCGAGCAGGCTCCAGCGCCGGTCGAGCCGGCCGCCGACCAGGGCGTGCACCGGGCCGAGCAGGACCGCGCCGACCAGGCCGGTGGCCAGCAGCCGGGCCGCGAACAGCGCGGCGACCGAGAGTGCGAGCGCCCGGTAGCCGTGCCCGAACTGGCCGCCGAGCACGGCGGCCACCACGGTGAGCGGCACCAGGACCAGGACGGACAGCCGGTCGGCGGCGCCACCGAGCAGCTGGGTGGTCCACAGCTTCCGGTAGGGCCGCAGCCGCAGCAGCGCCCTGGCCCGTTCACCCGGCGTCCCGGCCGGGGCCACCTCGGGCAGGCCCGGGGCGGCGGCACGTGCGGTGGGGGGCAGCTCCTCGCTCGTCATACGGTCAGCGTAGCGAGTGCGGGTGCCCGGACTTAACGGGCCCGCCCGGATTCGAACAGGCCCGTTACGGAGCGTCCGTCAGCTCTCCTCGGAACCGCCGCCCGGAGCGGCCTCGGCGGTGGTCCTCTTCGCCGCGGTCTTCTTCACCGTCGCCGTCTTCTTGGCCGCGGTGGTCTTCGCCGAGGCCGTCTTCTTGGCCGCCGTCTTGGTCGCGGCGGTCTTCTTCACCGCGGCCTTCTTCGCCGGCGCCTTCTTGGCGGTCTTCTTCACCGGCCCGCGGGCCCGCTTCTCGGCCAGCAGCTCGAACGCCCGCTCGGGGGTGATGGTCTCGACCTCGTCGTCCTTGCGGAGCGTCGCGTTGGTCTCCCCGTCGGTGACGTACGGGCCGAACCGGCCGTCCTTGACCACCACCGGCTTCTCGCTGACCGGGTCGTTGCCGAGCTCCTTCAGCGGGGCGGCCGCGGCGGCCCGCCCGCGCTGCTTGGGCTGGGCGTAGATGGCCAGCGCCTCGTCCAGGGTGATGGACAGCAGCTGGTCCTCGCTGGTGAGCGAGCGCGAGTCGGTGCCGCGCTTGAGGTACGGGCCGTAGCGGCCGTTCTGCGCGGTGATCTCGTTGCCCTCGGCGTCGGCGCCGACCACCCGCGGCAGCGAGAGGAGCTTCAGCGCGTCCTCCAGCGTGACGGTGTCCAGGTCCATCGACTTGAACAGCGAGGCGGTGCGCGGCTTGACCGCGTTCTTGCCGGTCTTCGGGGTGCCCTCGGGCAGCACCTCGGTGACGTACGGGCCGTACCGGCCGGCCTTGGCGACCAGCGGGTTGCCGCTGACCGGGTCGGTGCCGAGCTCGCGCTCACCGCTGGGCTTGGCGAACAGCTCCTCGGCCAGCTCGACGGTCAGCTCGTCCGGCGGCAGGTCCTCGGGCACGTCGGCGCGCTGGCCGGTCTCGCCCTCGGGGGCGGGCCGCTCGACGTACGGGCCGTAACGGCCGACCCGGAGGACGACGCCGTCGCCGACCGGGAAGGAGCTGATCTCCCGGGCGTCGATCGCGCCCAGGTCGGTGACGAGCTCCTTCAGGCCGCCGAGGTGGTCGCCGTCGCCGTTGCCCGCGTCCGCGGCGCCGCCGACGGCGGCGCCCGCCTCGCCCGCGCCGAAGTAGAAGCGCTTGAGCCACGGCACGGACTCGGCCTGGCCGGCCGCGATCCGGTCGAGGTCGTCCTCCATCTTCGCGGTGAAGTCGTAGTCGACCAGGCGGCCGAAGTGCTTCTCCAGCAGGTTGACCACCGCGAAGGACAGGAAGGACGGCACCAGGGCGGTGCCCTTCTTGAACACGTACTTGCGGTTGATGATCGTGTCGATGATCGAGGCGTAGGTGGACGGGCGACCGATCTCCCGGTCCTCCAGCTCCTTGACCAGCGAGGCCTCGGTGTAGCGGGCCGGCGGCTTGGTGGCGTGGCCCTCCGGGGTGAGCTTCTCGGCGGCCAGCGGGTCGCCCTCGGTGACCTGCGGCAGCCGGCGCTCGCGGTCGTCCAGCTCGGCGTTCGGGTCGTCGGCGCCCTCGACGTACGCCTTCAGGAAGCCGTGGAAGGTGATGATCTTGCCGGAGGCGGAGAACTCGGCGTCCCGCCCGTCGGCGGCCCGGCCGCCGACCCGCACGGTCACCGACTGGCCGACCGCGTCCTTCATCTGGGAGGCGACGGTGCGCATCCAGATCAGCTCGTACAGCCGGAAGTCGTCGCCGCCGAGACCGGTCTCGGCGGGCGTCCGGAAGCGGTCCCCGGACGGGCGGATCGCCTCGTGCGCCTCCTGCGCGTTCTTCACCTTCGAGGCGTACGTGCGCGGCGCGGAGGGCAGGTAGTCGGCCCCGTACAGCTGGGTGACCTGGGTGCGGGCCGCGGTGATCGCGGTCTCCGACAGCGTGGTCGAGTCGGTGCGCATGTACGTGATGAAGCCGTTCTCGTACAGCTTCTGCGCCACCTGCATGGTCCGCTTCGCGCCGAAGCCCAGCTTGCGGCTGGCCTCCTGCTGGAGCGTGGTGGTGCGGAACGGCGCGTACGGGGAGCGGCGGTAGGGCTTCGACTCGACGCTGCGGACGCTGAACGCGGTCTGCTGCAGCGCGGCGGCCAGCGTGCGGGCGGCCTGCTCGTCGAGGTGCAGGGTGGTCGCGGCGCTCTTCAGCCGGCCGTCCGGGCCGAAGTCGCGGCCGGTGGCGACCCGCTTGCCGTCGACCGAGACCAGCCGGGCGCCGAAGGACTCCGGGTTGGTCGCGTCGGCGGCCGCGCGGCCGGTGCCGAAGGTGCCGACCAGGTCCCAGTACGAGGCCGAGGTGAAGGCGATCCGCTCGCGCTCGCGCTCGACCACCAGGCGGGTGGCCACCGACTGGACGCGGCCCGCCGAGAGCTTCGGCATGACCTTCTTCCACAGCACCGGGGAGACCTCGTAGCCGTAGAGGCGGTCCAGGATGCGGCGGGTCTCCTGGGCGTCGACCAGGCGCTTGTTCAGGTGCCGCGGGTTGCGCACGGCCTCCTGGATCGCGTCCTTGGTGATCTCGTGGAAGACCATCCGGTGCACCGGCACCTTGGGCTTGAGCACTTCCTGCAGGTGCCACGCGATGGCCTCGCCCTCGCGGTCCTCATCGGTGGCGAGGAAGAGCTCGTCGGACTCCTTCAACAGCGACTTCAACTTGGTGACCTGGGACTTCTTGTCCGGGTTCACCACGTAGATCGGGGCGAAGTCGTGGTCGACGTCGACACCGAGGCGACGCACCTCACCGGTGTACTCGTCCGGGACCTCGGCGGCAGTGCCGGGCAGGTCGCGGATGTGACCGACGCTGGCCTCGACGATGTAGCCGGGGCCGAGGTAGCCCTTGATCGTCTTGGCCTTGGCCGGCGACTCGACGATGACGAGTCGCTTGCCGTGCGCGGTCTCGCTGCTCGGGGACACCTTCGCTCTTCTCTCCCGGTCGTTCACCAAAGCTCCTGGGCTGCCGCAGCGCGACGGCCCCACCAGCGGAGTGTGACCGTACCCTGGCCACCCTTGTCAAACGGACGGATCCTGCTTTTTCACCGGCAAGGCCGACCGACGCCACTCGAACGGTAACCCGATGGCAGGCCCCGGGGCATGTCTTTCCCCGGCAAGCACGCCCCGCAGCCCGCTCCGCCGGGCCCGCGCCGCACCCCGTCGGGCCGCCGCCGAACGGCCGGAACCCGCCCTCCGGGGCCTCCCCGGCCCGCCTCCCGGGACCCCCGCGACGCGCCTCCGGGGGCCCGGGCACGCATCCCCTCCGCGCCCGCTCCGGGCCGGGTCAGCGCAGCCCGACCGCCAGCAGCGTCAGGCCTCCGGCCAGCGCGGACGTGGCGAGCAGCGCCCAGAACAGGTCGGCCGGCAGCGAGGGCAGCTCCTCGTGCGCGGCCAGCACCACCCGGTCCGGACGGCGCGGGTCGTAGGCGACCTGGACGGCCGCGCCCGGGGCCAGCCGGACCGGTCGCCGCAGCGGCGTGTTCCCGCGCGGCCGGGCCAGCACCAACCGGTGCGGTCCGGCCGGACCGGCGGCCGGACGCAGTTCGTGCACCGTCCCGGCCCCGGCGCCGATGGGACCGCCCGGCCCCTCCACCGGGTAGGAGAGCAACGGGCTGCTGTCCATCGCGCCGGCGGTGTCCGGATCCGCCACCACCTGCGCGGTGGCGGGCACGCCACACCGCCGCAGGTGGTGGCGAAGGCGCAGTTCCACGGCGCACCAGAGCAGCAGCGCGCTCCCGAGGACCGTCAGGACCGCCCCGCCCACCAGCGTCGTCGGCGTCTCCACCCGGTCCTCCCCCGCAGCGCTTCCACGGCCTGTGGACAGCACCATGGCAGCCGGTGGACAACCGGCGGCGGACACCCGGGGTACGCCCGGCCACGCGGAGGGAACGGCGAGGTGAACGCGTCACGGCTCGGGTCACCGGGTGACCAATGTCACCGCCGCGCCCGCGGCCCCCGCGGCAACGGGCCGAGGACGGCGTGGTCCCAGCGCACCGGCTCAGCGCACCGGCTCGACGAACCCCTGCTCGGTGAGCAGCCGCAGCGACTCGGGCACCCGCTCGCGCAGTTCGGCCGGGTCCTCGCCGAGCAGTTGGGCGATCGCGTCGACGATCTCCCCGGCGGCGAGGGTGCCGTCGCAGACTCCGACGAAGCCCGCGCCGACCGTGTCGACCTTGGTGGCCCGGCGCATGCCCCGGTTGTGCCGGAGGACCACGTGCTCCGGGTCCTCCGAGCCGGGGTCGCCGATCTGCTCCTGGACGACCTCGTCGGCGAGCAGGTAGCGGGCGGCGAGCAGCCCGGCGTCGTCGTGGGCGCGCAGGAAGTCCTGCCGGGCGAACCACTCCTCGATGTGCGGGCCGAGCGGCTGCTCGACGGGGTGCGGCCACTCCTCGATCCGCACCACGGGCTCGGCCGCGCCGGAGGCCCGCAGGGTGATCCAGCCGAAGCCGACGCCCTCGACCCCGGCCGCCTCGAAGTCGTCCAGCCACTCCTCGTACCGGGCGGTGTACTCCTCGCCCCGGTGGTCGCCGCCGTCGCGCAGCCACAGCTCGGCGTACTGGGCGACGTCCTGCACCTCGCGCTGCACCACCCAGGCGTCCAGGCCGGTGCCGGCCACCCAGCCGGCCAGCCGGTCGCGCCAGTCCTCGCCCTTGACGTGCTGCCAGTTCGCCAGCAGCTGGCAGTAGCCGCCGGGCTCCAGGTGGGCGGCCGCGCCGCGGACCACGCGGCGGCACAGCTCGTCGCCGGCCATCCCGCCGTCCCGATAGGTGAACCGGCCGGCCGGGGAGATCACGAACGGCGGGTTGGAGACGATCAGGTCGAAGCGCCGGTCGCCGACCGGCTCGTACAGGCTGCCCCCGGCGGTCTCCACCCGGTCGAAGCCGGAGAGCGCGGCGGTCAGCCGGGTGAAGTGCAGGGCGCGCGGGTTGAGGTCGGTCGCGGTGACCCGCTGGGCGTGCCGGGCCGCGTGCAGGGCCTGCACGCCGGAGCCGGAGCCCAGGTCCAGCACCTCGCGCACCGGGCGGCGCACCGTCAGGTTGGCCAGCGTGGTGGACGCCCCGCCGACCCCGAGCACCAGGTCGCGCCGCTCGACCCCGGCGGCCGTCCGGCCCGAGCCGATCCCGCCCGCGCCGCCGACGGCGCAGCCCAGGTCGGACACCACCCAGGCGTCGGCGCTGGGCAGCCCGGCGACCTCGTCGGCGTACGGCCGCACGTCCACGGTGGCCCGCAGCTCGTCACCGTCACCGGTACCGTCGGCGCTCAGCCAGCCGTCGGCGAGCAGCCCGTCGAGCAGTCCGCCGGCTGGCAGCGCGGCGGCGGCCGCGGCCCGGGGGACGGCCCGCTGCAGCAGGAACAGCCGCACCAGGGTCTCCAGCGGGGAGCCGCCGCGGGTCGCCCGCAGCGCGGGGACGGCCTCGCTGCGGGCCAGCGCCGCGTACGCGGTCGGGCCGAGCAGGTCCAGCAGTCCGTCAGCGGTGAAGGAGGCGCGCAGCAGGGCCTCGCGGAACTCCGCGATCCGGCCGGCGTCAAGAGCGGGGCTGTTCGTCACAGCGCCATTCTCCCCCGCCCGGAGCCCGCGCCGCGCCGCCCGCCCACGGCTCGGCCCGCCCACGGCTCCGCTCGGCCGCGGCGCGGTCCGGCCGCGGCACGGTCCGGCCGCGGCACGGTCCCGGCGGCGGAGGTGGGGCGGCGGGGTCAGCTCTTGCCGGGCGAGGGCGAGCCGGACGCCGCCGGGTCGGCCGGGGAGGCGCCGTCGCCGGGGGCCGCGCTGCCGGTCGCACCGGCCGACGGGGCACCGGCCGACGGGGCGGCGGAGGACCCGCCGGTGGGCGCGGCACCGGCCTTGCAGCCGGGCTGCTTCTTCATCGCGTCGCCGAGGTCGCCGCTCTGCAGGGCGGCCAGCGCCGAGGTGGACACCTGGGAGAGCTGCTGCACCTGGTCGCCGACGCTGCGCAGCCCGTCCGCGAACTTGGCCTGGTCCGCGTTGGTCAGCCCGTCGAGCTTCTTCTGCGCGTCCAGGTAGCCCTGCGAGACCTGCTTCAGCTCGTTGACGGCGTCCTGCTGGACCTTCGCCCCGTCGCTGACCTTCGGGGCACCGGCCTTCTGCACGGCGTCGGCCAGCTGCTGGTTGGTGGTCGCGAGCGAGGCGAGGTCGACGGAGAGCCGCTTCTGCAGGTCGACGGGGGACTCGCCGGCCTTGACGTCCGCGGTGTCCGCGAGGGCCGTCCGGGACTGCGCGATCGGGTCCTTCGCCGCGTCGCAGACGCTCTTCGCCCAGCCGTCGAGCTTCGCCGAGGAGTCGTCGGCGGAACAGCCGACCGCAGCGAGCGCGAGCAGCGCGCCGAGCACGGGGACGGTCACCAGTCGCTTCTTCACCGGGGCCCTTTCGGTCACTGACACCCGGCTCCGGGCATCCCCCGCTGAACCTACACGCCCGCCCGCGGCACCCCGCCGGGAAGGCCACGGCCCACGACATCGGCGCAGCTCAACGCCGACCGACCCCGCCCGACACCGTCCGACGCCCGGTCGGCACGCGGGCGGGCGACGAGCGACAAATCGGAAAGCGACGGAGCAGGAGGGAACGCCACCCCGCGCGGAGCACCCCGCACGCGGGACGACAGCCGGGCCGGGTCAGACGGTGAGGGACGCCGGGGAGACCGGCCAGCTCATCCGGATCACGCCGCCGTCGGAGCCGTTGCCGACCTCGACGTCCTCGACCAGACCGGTGATCACCGCGAGGCCGAGCGCGTCCTCGTCCTCCGACTCCCCGGCCGTCCCGGCGGCGCCGGCGGCGTGCGCCGGCCCGGCCTCGTCCGCGACCTCGATGAGGAACCGCTTCTCCTGCTCGGTCAGCGCCACCCGGACCGCGCCGTCCATGCCGTTGCGCTGGTGCAGCGCCACGGCGCGCGAGCAGGCTTCACCGACGGCGAGGCGCAACTCGTCGAGCACCGACTCGTCCACCCCGGCCCGTCTGGCCACCGCGGCGGCCACCAGCCGGGCGGTGCGCACGTGCTCGGGAAGCGCGCTGAATCGAAGTTCGACGGTTGCCATGTCTCCCCTCCGGGGTTGCTCCCCGCCGCCGGGCACACCGGCCCGCACGGCGGAAGCGGGTACACCGACCTCGCCGGTCGGGCAGGGCGACGGCCCGGCCGACCGGCGACGGTCGATCGAAGTGATGCGGTTGGAACGGCCGGTCGACGACGGATCGTCAGTCGGTCGCGGCGACGGCCTCGTCCACGGAGTTGTGGATCGGGAACACCTTGGTCAGACCGGTGATCCGGAAGATCTTGAGGATGCGCTCCTGGTTGCACACCAAGCGCAGCGAACCCTCGTGCGCACGCACTCGCTTCAGACCGCCGACCAGCACGCCGAGGCCGGTGGAGTCGAGGAAGTCGACGCCCTCCATGTCCACGACCAAGTGGTAGTTGCCGTCGTTGACGAGCTCGACAAGCTGCTCGCGCAACTTGGGCGCGGTGTACACATCGATCTCGCCGCCAACCTCGACGACCGTGCGATCGCCGACAGTACGGGTCGACAGGGACAGGTCCACGGAACCTCCAGCACCTTGCCTTGCTACGTCATTGCGATCTTCAACCCGGCGGCTGCCACCGCAGGGTCGCAGGGCCGGGGCGCGGCGAACCGGCAGGTCGGAGCCTCGGCGTCGCGGCTCTCGGCCGTGCGGCCGTCACGGGCTTCATTCAACCACCTGCGGCCACGGGCGCACGATGGTTAACAGCGATTCTCCGTCACGCCGGTGACACACTGGGTCTTCATGCCGCCCCGTCACCACCAGCCCGAGGCCCTGCTCGCGTCCCTTTCCACCGAGCGCGGCAGGTCGGACCGCCTCACCCATACGGAGCACCTGCCCGCCCGGGCGGCCCGGTATGCGCCTTGGCCGGAAGGAATCCGTCAGGAAGTGGTCGCGGCGGCCTCCGGACTCGGCGTGGTGCTGCCCTGGGCCCACCAGGCCGAGGCGATGGACCTGGCCGCCGCCGGACGGACCACGGTGATCGCCACCGGCACCGCCTCGGGCAAGTCGCTGGGCTATCTGGCCCCGCTGCTCAGCGACCTGCTGGCCGGCACCGAGGCCCGCAACGGACGCGGCGCGACCGCCCTCTACCTGGCTCCGACCAAGGCGCTGGCCGCCGACCAGCGCCGCCGGGCCGCCGAACTCGTCCCCGACCGCGTCCGGGTCGCGCTGTACGACGGCGACACCCCGCCGCAGGAACGCGAGTGGGTCCGCCAGTACGCGTCCTACGTGCTGACCAATCCGGACATGCTGCACCGCGGCATACTCCCGGCCCACCCGCGCTGGTCCTCCTTCCTGAAGACGCTGCGGTACGTCGTGGTCGACGAGTGCCACACCTACCGCGGCGTGTTCGGCTCGCACGTCGCCCAGGTGCTGCGCCGGCTGCGGCGGCTGTGCGCCCGCTACGGCTCCGAGCCGACCTTCCTGCTGGCCTCCGCGACCACTGCGGAGCCCGCCGTCACCGCCGAACGGCTCACCGGCCTGCCGGCCACCGCCGTCACCGAGGACTGCTCGCCGCGCGGCCCGATGGTGTTCGCGCTCTGGGAGCCGCCGCTGACCGAGAACACCGGCGAGCACGGCGCGCCCGTCCGCCGCAGCGCCACCGCCGAGGCGGCCCACCTGCTCACCGACCTGGTGCACGGCGGCACCCGGACGGTGGCCTTCGTCCGCTCCCGGCGGGCCGCCGAACTGGTCGCCCTGCAGGCCCAGGAGCAGCTCGGCCAGCCGCTCGCCGCCCGGGTCGCCGCCTACCGCGGCGGTTACCTGGCCGAGGAGCGCCGCGCCCTGGAACGCGCCCTGCACTCGGGCCGGCTGCTCGGCCTCGCTTCCACCTCCGCTCTCGAACTCGGCGTGGACGTCTCCGGCCTGGACGCCGTCCTGCTGGCCGGCTACCCCGGCACCCGGGCCTCGCTGTGGCAGCAGGCCGGGCGCGCGGGCCGGGAGGGCCAGGGCGCGCTGGCGGTGCTGATCGCCCGGGACGACCCGCTGGACACCTACCTCGTCCACCACCCGGAGGCGCTGTTCGCCACCCCGGTGGAGGCCACCGTCCTCGACCCCGACAACCCGCACGTCCTCGCCCCGCACCTGTGCGCCGCCGCGGCCGAACTCCCGCTCACCGACGCCGACCTGGAGCTGTTCGGCCCGTCCGCCGCACCGCTGCTGCCGGTACTGGAACGGCGCGGCCTGCTCCGGCGGCGCCCGGACGGCTCCTGGTACTGGACCCGCCGCGAGCGCGCCGCCGACGGCGTCGACCTGCGCGGGAGCGGCGGCAGCCCCGTGCAGATCGTCGAGGCCGACACCGGGCGGCTGCTGGGCACCGTGGACGCCGAGGCCGCGCACACCGCCGTGCACACCGGCGCGGTCCACCTGCACCAGGGCCGCACCTACCTGGTCCGCGAGCTCGACCTCGACTCCTCGGTCGCCCTGGTCACCCCCGCGAACCCGCCGTACACCACCTCCGCCCGGGACGTCACCTCCATCGCGGTCCTGTCCACCGACACCACCGAGGAGTGGGGCGAGGCCCGGCTCAGTTTCGGTTCGGTGGAGGTCACCAACCAGGTCGTCGGCTACCTCCGCAAACGGATCTCCACCGGTGAGATCCTCGGCGAGAGCAAGCTCGACCTGCCGCCCCGCACGCTGCGCACCCGAGCCGTCTGGTGGTCCGTCACCGAGGACCAACTCCTTGACGCGCTCATCCCGTTCGACCAGCTCCCTGGCGCGGCCCACGCCGCCGAACACGCCTCCATCGGCCTCCTCCCGCTCTTCGCCACCTGCGACCGCTGGGACATCGGCGGCGTCTCCGTCCCCCTGCACCCCGACACCGGCCTGCCGACCGTCTTCGTGTACGACGGCCACTCCGGTGGCGCGGGCTTCGCCGAACGCGGCTTCCGGCGCGCCGTCGAGTGGCTGACCGCCACCCGGGACGCCATCGCCGCCTGCGAGTGCGACCGCGGTTGCCCGTCCTGCGTCCAGTCCCCGAAGTGCGGCAACGGCAACGAACCGCTCGACAAGGCCGCCGCCATCCGCCTCCTCACCACCCTCCTCGCCAACGCTCCGACCAACTTGGCCGACCCGGCCGATCCGACCGATCCGAGCGGGAAGGACTGACCCACCCGCCACGGCTCCCGCCGAACCCGCCGGCCGCTCGGACGGCACCCGTCCGGCGGGGCGGTCCAGGCCGGCGCCCGGGCTGACGCGCGGGTCGGTGGACGCGATCCCCTCGGTGCCCTCCTCGCCCCAGGCCCAGACCGGCCCCGCCCGGGCACGGGCCAGGGCCGGAGGCAGCGGCACCGGCACTCCCCGGATCGGGACCCGGACCACCACCTCCACCGCGTCCTGCCCCGGGAGCACCCGGCAGGAGACCAGCTCGACCCGCTCCTGGGCCCGAGTCAGCTCCGCGGCCCGCCCGCAGCCGCCGTCCTCGTCGAGCAGCAGCCGGTCGGCGGCGGCCAGGGCGGCGAGGTCGGCCGCCGACTCCGCGCGGTGGCGGGCCGCCACCGCCGCGCCCAGCATCAGGCAGGCGGAGAAGACCACCACCCCGAGCGAGCCCAGGGCCACCAGCCACACCGTCGCCGAACCCCGTTCACCCGCCGCTCCCGGCGACGGCGTTCCGCTTCCCCGCACGACGCCCCCTCCCTCCGTTCCGTCCTCGCCGATCACCGACCACCACCCGCCTCCCGTCGCCCCTCACTCCTCACTCCTCACCCGCCGACCCTCGCTCGTCCTCGGGCAGCACGTCCTCCCTGGCACCGACCGCGGTGGCCGTGAGCCGCACCGACAGCAGGTCGGCGAGGCGGCCCGGGCCGGGGCAGGGGGCCTCGACGGTGGCCCGGGCGGTGGTGGCGTCCAGGTCGATGGCGACCTTCGCGCCGCGCGGGGCCGCCGCGACGGCCCGGGCCAGCGCGTCGGCGTCGCCCCGGGCGGCGGCCCGGGCGCCGACCCGGGCCGCGTCCACGCAGCGGATCTGGGCACCGGCCGCCACCACGCCCCAGGTCAGCATCGCCGCCAGCAGCACCAGGGCGGGCAACCCGACCGCCGTCTCCGCCGTGACCATGCCGGCGTCCGCCGCCCTCCGCTCAGACCCCATGCAGGGACCGTTCGAGCAGCCCGGACAGCGCCCCGGAGACCGTGTCGCTGGTCACCACCTTGTAGAGCACGGCGGCGAAGGCGCAGGCCGCGACGGTGCCGATCGCGTACTCGGCGGTGCTCATCCCGGCGTCCGGCGGGCCGGCCACCACCCTCCGGTACCGCCGGCGGAGCCAGCCCGCCAGCCTGCGGACGCCGAGCACCGCAGTGGTCGACCGGACGGCGTGCACAAACTTGATCATGCTGAAACCCCTTCTACGGAATCGGACTCGGAATGTGGTCCGCCGTGCAGCGGACCGGCGGAGCGGGACGCCCGACCGGGGTCCGCTCCGCGCACAGGAGGGCGGCTCACAGGCGCTGGGAGAAGGCGGTGGTCAGCCCCGTGACCACCGGCACCACCCCGATCAGCACGAACGCGGGCAGGAAGCAGAGCCCGAGCGGCGCGGTCGCCAGTACGCCCGCCCGCCGGACCCGCGCGTGCGCCGCCCGGGCGGCGGCCGCCCGCTGGGAGTGGGCCAGACCGGCCAGCGCGGTGGCCGGCGGGGTGCCGCTCAGGCTGGTGCGGGCCAGGCAGCGGGCGAGCGGGGCCAGTGGCGGGCAGTCGGCGGCCAGTTGCTCCCAACAGCGCTCCGGACCCGCGCCGAGGGCGAGTTGGGCCGCGACGGTGGAAAGCCGGTCCCGCATCGGGGACGGGACGCTGTCCGCGACGGCGGCTGCCGCCTCGGCCGGGGAGCCGGACGACCCGAGGCAGGCCGCCAACAGCTCGGCGGTCAGCGGGAGCTGACGAGTCAGCCAGTCGTGCTCCGCCGCCCGGCGGCGCTCGTCCGGCGACCGCACCCGGGGCAGCAGCCGCCAGGCCGCCCAGCAGGCCAGCGGACCGACCACCAGCCCGGCCCGACCGCCGACCAGCACTCCGGCCGCCGCACCCAGCAGCACCGCCAGCGGCCGCTCGCCCGCCAGCCACCCGAGCACGCGCCGCGTCGCCACCGCCACCCGGCCGGGAGCTCCACCACGCGCCCCGGCAGTCGAGACGGCCGGCACGCACCGGACGACCCGCCGCCGCACCACCCGCCACCGCCGCACCGCCCACACCTCCCCGACCAGTCCCGCGACCGCCACCGCCCCCAGCCCCGCCACCCCGCTCATCCCACTTCCCCTCTCCCGTCCGCCGTCTCCAGCCACCGGCCACCGACCACCGACCGGCAGCCACCCGCCACCGGTCACCCGCCCGCCCTGCCCGGCCCCGGCCTCGAAGAGACCGGAGCCCTTGGTGGCGCCCGAATGCCCCACCGTCCGCACCCGCCGACCGTGTTCACCCCCATCGCTGCGCCCGGCCCCCCGTCGGTGACGGGCGGTCCGCGAACCGGGGATCACGGCGCGTCCGGGAGATCCCGCAGCGGGCGGTGCCGGTCCGCGCCGGACGGGGACGGGCCGGGGCGTCCTCGGCGGACCGGACGATCCGGGCCGTCCAGACGAGCCCGGCCGCCTCCAGGGCGGCCCCGACCAGCAGCCCGAGCAGGCCCGCCGGTGTGTGCAGCAGGACGTGGACGGGGTGGGCCCCGAGTGCCGCGCCCAAGCCGAGACCGACGGCGGGCAGGGCCACGAGCACCACCACCGTGGTGCGCGGGCCCGCGAGTTCACCCGCGACCTCCTCGGTGAGGGCCCGTTCGGCCCGCAGCGCCTCCGCGACCTGGTCGAGTCCGCCGGCCAGCCCGCCACCGCTCTCGGTGCTCACCCGCCAGCAGGCCGCCATCGCCGCCGCGCCCTCCCCGCCCGGCAGTTCGGCTACCAGCCGGAGTGCCGCCGGCAGGTCCGCCCCGTAGCGGCCCGCCACCAGCCGGGCTGCTGGCTCGGCGCCGAGGCGCCGGCCCCACTCGGGGGCGGCCCTGGCCAGGACGGCGTGCATGGCCTGCTCGGGCGTGGCCCCGCTGCGCAGTTCGGCCGCCAGGCCGGTGCACAGGTCGATCACCGCCGAGGCCCGCCGCCGCGCCGCCTGGGCCGTTCGCCGCCGCACCCGCCAGCGCCGGAGCGGGACCACTCCGCAGGCCGCCCCGAGCACCGGGAGCGCCGAGGAGGCGCCGTGCCCGGCCACCGCCCCGAGCGGGAGCAGCAGCAGCTCGGGGCCCCACCGGCCCGGCCACCGGCGCCCCCACAGCGCCCGTGCCCACGCCCGCGCTCGACCGAGCGGACCCCGTTGCCCGTGCAGCAGTCGCCGCGCCCGGCCGCAGCCACGTGCCCGGAGCCCCAGCCCGCGCAGCCAGACCGTCCCGGACAGGCCGCCCAGCAACCCGGCGACCGTCCCGGTCGGGCTCACCGCCCAGGCCGCGCCGTACGGCCGGAGCGCTCCCGCCGCCGCGAACCCGCCGACCACTCCGCCCGACACCACCATCACGGCCTCCTGACCGCGGAGCGCAGCAGGTGCCACGCCACCGCCCCGATCACGCACAGCGCGAGCACCCAGCCGCATTCCAGTCGGCTCACCGTCACGCCTCCTCCCCGGCGGGCTCGGTGCCGCCCTCCGGCCGGCCCGCTCCGGCGGGCTCGGGGTGCGGCGGCAGGACGACGCCGCGTTCGGCGCACAGCTCCCGCAGCCGGGGCCAGCCGGGGCCGGGTCGGGCCCGGCCGTCGCGGTCGAAGTGGACGGCCGGGGTGGTGGCGGTCAGTCCGTCGGACCCGCCGGCCAGCAGGTGCAGCCCGGTGACCCGGCGGTGGCCGTCGGCGCGGTCCCGGCCGAGGTGGACGACCGTGTCGAGGCCGGCCCGGAGCTGGCTGTGCAGGGCGTGCCGGTCGAGTCCGGCGAGCGCGCCGAGGGCCTCCAGCCGGGCGGGCACGTCGGCGGCGGTGTTGGCGTGGACGGTGCCGCAGCCGCCCTCGTGGCCGGTGTTCAGGGCCGCCAGCAGGTCGACCACCTCGGCGCCGCGCACCTCGCCGACCACCAGCCGGTCGGGCCGCATCCGCAGCGCCTGCCGGACCAGGTCGCGCAGGGTCAGTTCGCCCAGCGACTCCTGGTTGGGCGGGCGGGACTGCAGCCGGACCACGTGCGGGTGGTCCGGGCGCAGCTCGGCGGAGTCCTCGGCGAGCACGATGCGTTCGTCGTCGGGGACGAGGCCGAGCAGGGCCGCGAGCAGGGTGGTCTTGCCGGTGCCGGTGCCGCCGGAGACCAGCAGCGAGAGCCTGGCCCGCAGGACGGCGGCGAGCAGGTCGGCCCCGGACGGCGGCAGCGCGCCGGCGGCGACCAGCTCGGGGAGGGTGAAGGGCTCGCTGCGGCTGGTGCGCAGCGAGATGTGGGTGCAGTCGGCGGCGATCGGCGGGAGGACGGCGTGCAGCCGGGTGCCGTCGGGCAGCCGGGCGTCCACCCAGGGGCGGGCGTCGTCGAGGCGGCGGCCGGCTGCGGTGGCCAGCCGGTGGGCGAGCCGGCGGACGGCGTCGGTGTTGGGGAAGCGCACCTGGGGGGCGCGTTCCAGGCCTCGGCCGCGGTCGACCCAGATCCGGTCGGGGCCGTTGACCAGGACGTCGGTGACGCCCTTCTCGGCCAGCAGCGGTTCGAGCGGGCCGGCGCCGACGATCTCGGCGCGCAGGTCGCGCACCGCGTTCAGCACGTCGGCCCCGCCGAGCGGGGGCCCGGCCGCGCGCAGGGCGGCCGCGACCGACCCGGCGGTGGGCGGCGCCCCCGCCTCGGCGAGCCGGATCCGGACGGCGTCCACCAGCTCGGCGGCCTCGCCCGGGGCCGGCCCGCCGCCCGGGCCGGCCACCGGTTCGACGGTCGACGGATCCGGGGGCGGCTGGCGCCGCACCAGGAAGCGCACCGGCGGGGCCTGCCGCCGGTCGGGACCGGGCGGCCCCTCGCCGGTCGGCAGCGCGTGCTCCGCGGGCCCTGACGGGGCGCTGGAGAGGCTGCGGGGGCGCGGCACGGCGATCCGGCGGTGGGTCCGGGCGATCGGCCGCCGGGAGGCCCGCCGGTCGCCCTGGTGGCCCTGCTGCTCCTCCGCCGTCCGGCTGTCCGTGCCGTGCGGGTCGGAGAGGTGGGCGTCGGTGGCGCGGGTGCCGCCGGGGCGGAGCCCGGTGGCGTGGGCGTCCACGGCCCGGAGATCGACGGCCCCGGGGTCCGCGGCCCGGGGATCGTCCGTCCTGGGATCCACGGCCCTGGGGTCGAGGGCGCGGGGGTCCACCGCGCGGGGGTCGACGGCGTGCAGGTGGTTGGTCACGGTTGCTCCTCAGGCCGCCACGACGGGCGGCATCGCTTCGGTCAGGAATCGCCCGCAGAACCGGGCGAGCGGCCCGCGCTCCCGCAGGCCCGGCGGAACGCCCCGTTCGACGTCCAGGGCGAGGCCCGGCTCGGGGGCGAGCTCACCGGCCAGCCGCAGGCGCAGTCCGCGGGCGACGTCGGCGGCGGTGAGGCCGGCCGGGCCCGGGGTGCGGACGACGGCCCGCAGGTCGGTGAGCCGCATCCGGACGGCCGCGGTGACCCGGTCGGCGGCCGCCAGGGCGCGCAGTTCGGCGGGGACCACGAGCAGCCCGGTGTCGGACTGCTCCAGGGCCCGGGCGGCCGCCGCGTCGAGCTGTCTGGGCAGGTCGAGGACGACCAGTCCGCCGCGTCTGCGGGCGGCCGCCAGGACGCTGTCCATGGCTTCGGCCGGGATGGCCAGGGTGTCCGACCTGTCCCAGGACAGGGCGCTGAGCCGGTGCGGCTCGGGCAGCGCCCTGGCCAGTTCCGCGCCGCTGATCCGGCCCCGGGAGGCGGCCAGGTCGGGCCAGCGCAGCCCGTCGGCCAGTTCGGCGCCGAGCAGGACGTCGAGCCCGCCACCGAGCGGGTCGCCGTCGATCAGCATGGTGCGGTGCCCGGCCCGGGCGGCGCAGACCGCCAGGGCGCAGGCCAGCGTGGAGGCCCCGGCGCCGCCGCGCCCGCCGAGCACGGCGACGGTGAGGGCGGGTGGTCCGACGCCCTCGGTGGCGTCGGCGATCCGGTCGAGCAGCCAGGGCTGCGCGTCCGGCAGGAAGAGCACGTGCTCGGCGCCGAGCCGGACGGCCCGGACCCAGATCTCCCCGTCGTCGAGGTCGAGGCCGAGCAGCAGGACGCCGGGCCGGCGCGGCAGCCCCGCGCACCGCTCGGCGAGGTCGTCGCCGACCAGCACCAGCGGGGCGGCCTCCCACAGCCGGACGGGTGGCGGGGCGGCGCCGAGCAGCCGTGGCTCGGCCCCGGCGGCGGCGCACAGCCGGGTGAGCTGTTCGGCGAGCGCGGCGTCCCCGGTGAGGATCAGCGGCCCGGGCGGGGGCTCGGGCGCGGTGGCGTGCGGGTCGGTGACGGAAGCGGTCAAGGCGGTCCTCCCGTGGTGCGGGAACGGTCTGACGGCGCGTCGGGCGCGGTTCCCCGGAGGGTGGCCGCGCGGCGTCGTGGACACCACGGTGAAGGACGGTGGGGAATGCGTCAGCCGACTTCCGATTGCCTGTGGATAACTCGCCCCTGTGGATAACCGGGGTCACTCGGACGGGGGCTAAAGCAGTTCGGAATTGACGCGCCGGGTATACCGATATGACACTCGGACAACTACTCAGAGTGACAGAAACTTGGGGTGCGAAGAAACCTCGACAGCGACTCGCCGACCGCTGGAGCGCCCCCGGACCCACTGGCACCACCACTCCCTGGCGGCTCAACTGCCAAGGGAAATGGGCCCGGACATGCGACGACCCCCGCCGGGGGGGAGAGCGGGGGTCGTCTATCCACGGCCCGACTCGGGGGGGAGGAGCCGGACCGGGTTAGCACGGTCGCGCGAACGATCCGTGACTTCCATGGTGTACCCGACCGGCCAGAAACACAAACCCGCACGCCCGCGGGTCCACCGAATGGCCCTCCCATTTGATCGCCCCTCTATCCTCGGTTCCCGTGGACACCACCGAGAACGCCGACGAGAACGCCGACTTCGCCGACCGCGGTGCCGACGCCGGGTCCGACACGGGCGCCGAGACCGCCACCACCCCCGGGAGCGAAGCCGCCGCCGTGGCGAACACCGCGACCGGCTCCGAGCCCGGCACCGACCCGGGCGCCGCCCCCGCCCGCCGCCCGGACCGGGGCACCTACGGCGTGCCCCGCACCGCCGCCTTCTTCGACCTCGACAAGACGATCATCGCCAAGTCCAGCGCGCTCGCGTTCAGCCGCCCCTTCTACCAGGGCGGCCTGATCAACCGCCGCTCGGTGGTGAAGAGCGCCTACACCCAGTTCATCTTCCTGGTCGGCGGCGCGGACCACGACCAGATGGAGAAGATGCGGGCCTACCTCTCCGCGCTCACCCGGGGCTGGAACGTCCAGCAGGTCCGGGAGATCGTCGCGGAGACCCTGCACGGCATGATCGACCCGATCATCTACGACGAGGCCGCCTCGCTGATCGAGCAGCACCACGCAGCCGGACGCGACGTGGTGATCGTCAGCAGCTCGGGCTCCGAGGTGGTCGAACCGATCGGCCAACTCCTGGGCGCGGACCACGTGATCGCCACCCGGCTGCACGTCGAGGAGGGGCGCTACACCGGCGAGATCGAGTACTACGCGTACGCCGAGAACAAGGCCTCGGCGATCCGCGAGCTGGCCGAGCGGGAGGGCTACGACCTCGCCAACTGCTACGCGTACAGCGACTCGTCGACCGACCTGCCGATGCTGGAGGCGGTCGGCCACCCGGCCGCGGTCAATCCGGACCGGGCGCTGCGCAAGGAGGCGACGGCCCGCGAGTGGCCGGTGCTGGCGTTCAGCCGGCCGGTCGAACTGACCCGCAGGCTGCCCGAGTTCCACGCGCCGAGCCGTTCGGTGGTGGCCGCCGTGGCGATCGGTGCGGCGGTGCTCACCGCCGGGGTGCTCTGGTACGGCGCGCGCCGACGGCGTCCGACCGCGGCCTGAGCGGCCGGCGGACCGGCCGGGACCCGCTCGGGCCCGGCCGGTCCGCCAAATCGGACAAAACTCTACGCAAACCACCAAAGGCGCCGTTTTCGGGTTCCTCTTTCGGGCGATCTGCGGTAGAAATGGGTTACGGCCCGCGAGACCCGGTCAGGACCTACAAGAGGTCGAACCGACAACGCAGTTCAGGCCCACGGACCGATGTACGGACAATCGGGCACCCACATGCAGCCGACCCGCTGACGGGCCGCCGCACCAGGCGAACGGGAACAGGACCCCGCCTGATGGGCACTGAAACGGTGCATGCTCTGGTAACCCGGTTTCTCCGTGCCAGCGGCGGCGCCCGGAAGCCTCGGACGCCGCCGCAACCCCGTCCGGGGCCAGGCGCCGGTCAGACCATGCCGCGCTGCATCGCCTCGCACACCGCGGTGCTCTCCCGCACGCCCAGGCCGAGCGCGGCCGCGCAGTGCGTCAGCCAGCGGGACACGCCCTCGGGGGTGCCCTCCAGGTAGCCGAGCAGGGCCCGGCGGTAGGCGGCGGTGCCGAGTTCGGCGAGGCCGACCTCGGCGGGGCAGATCGCCTTCGGGTCGAGTCCCTCGGCGGTCAGCACGATCCGCTGGGCGGTCCGGGCGACCAGGCCGTTGGCCGAGCCGAAGGGGCGCAGCGCGAGCAGTTCGCCGTGCACCACGGCGGCGACCACCAGGGCGGGCGCGCCACCGGTGGGGCGCTCGGCGCGGGCGGCGAGCAGCCCGGCGAGCTGGTCGAGGCGGGCGGTCACCTCGGCGGGCGGGGGCGGCGGCGGGAGTTCGCCGACCGGACCGTCGGGGGCCCGGCCCTCGGTGGCGGCGAGCTCGCGCGGGAACAGCGGCGCGACCGGTTCGCCGTCGTGGCGCGGGCGCCCGGCGGCGGGGTCGCCGTCGCCGACGGCGAGCAGGTGGAGCCGGGCCAGCACCTGCAGCGGGGAGGTGCGCCAGACGCTGAGCAGCTGGCCGGCCTCGGCGGACAGCCGCAGCGCGGCGCCGACCGTGCGGGCCTCAGCGTCGGCGCCGAAGTCGGTGCGGCGGCGGACCTCCTCCAGCGGCCAGTCGGCGCCGTCCAGGGCGGCCGAGGCGCGGGCGCCGCGCAGGGCGGATTCGGAGGTCACCTCGCCCGCCCGGCGGCGCATCACGCGGTGGCCGTAGAGGCGGTCGACGTTCTTGCGCACTTCGGCGACGGCCTCGGGGACCCCGGCGAGCTGGGCCAACGGGGCGAGCGGGTCAGTTCCTGTGGTCACCTACCCGAGAGTAATGAATCCACCGGGCGACCGGGGGACAACCCCTGGGTCACCCTTTCGTGGCAATCCTCAATTCCCCTGCGCGCGGCACCCCAAACCACCGCTAGCATGACCACTAATCGGTGACGATAACGGTTTCCAACAAGCGTCAACCAGCTTCCGGGCCGCCAAGGGCCGTCGGACGCCAGAGCCCAGAGAGCCGGAGACTCAGAGATGAAGATCGCCTTCGTCGGCAAGGGCGGCAGTGGCAAGACCACGCTGTCCGCGCTGTTCATCCGCCACCTGGCCGCGGCCGGCCACCCGGTGGTCGCCGTCGACGCCGACATCAACCAACACCTCGGCCCGGCGCTCGGCCTGACGGACGGCCAGGCCGCCGCGCTCCCCTCGCTCGGGGCGCACCTGCCGGAGATCAAGGAGTACCTGCGCGGCGACAACCCGCTGATCCGCTCCGCCGAGGAGATGATCAAGACCACCCCGCCCGGCCCGGGCTCCCGGCTGCTGCGGATCGTCGAGGAGAACCCGGTGTACGCGGCCTGCGCCCGCCCGGTCGCGCTGGACGAGGGCTCGGTGCGGCTGATGGCGACCGGCGCGTTCACCGAGGAGGACCTCGGGGTGGCCTGCTACCACTCCAAGGTCGGCGCGGTGGAGCTGCTGCTCAACCACCTGCTGGACGGCCCGGACGAGTACCTGGTCACCGACATGACGGCCGGCTCCGACTCCTTCGCCTCCGGCCTGTTCACCCGCTTCGACCTGACCTTCCTGGTCGCCGAGCCGACCCGCAAGGGCGTCTCGGTGTACCGCCAGTACAAGGAGTACGCCCAGGACTTCGACGTCCACCTGCGGGTGGTCGGCAACAAGGTGCAGGGGCCGGACGACCTGGACTTCCTGCGCCGCGAGGTCGGCGAGGACCTGTACGCCTGCTTCGGGCAGTCCGGCTGGGTGCGCCGGCTGGAGCGCGGGGACGAGCCGCCGCTGCGCGAGCTGGAGCCCGCGAACCGGGAGGTGCTGGCCCGGCTGCGGACCGCCGCCGACGCCGCGCACGGGCTGCGCGACCCGCGCCGGTACAGCGCCCAGGCCGTCCGCTTCCACCTGCGCAACGCGGAGAGCTGGGGCAACGCCAAGGTCGGCCTCGACC
Organism: Kitasatospora sp. NPDC015121; assembly: GCF_055562955.1. NCBI lineage: Bacteria > Bacillati > Actinomycetota > Actinomycetes > Kitasatosporales > Streptomycetaceae > Kitasatospora > Kitasatospora sp. NPDC015121. Next base: position 19,936 of record NZ_JBVHEH010000016.1, on the reverse strand, counting down.
TGGCCACCCAGGTCGACCCGGACTACGTGCTGGGCGCCGAGCAGCCCCGGACCGCCGGGGTCTGAACCCGCGCCCGCCCGCCGACCCCCCGGGGCCGGTCCGACCACCACGGCCGGACCGGCCCCCCGGCGTTCCCACCAGGAAATTCCCGCTCGACCGGGCGCCACACGATGTGGTGAACGCCCCTATTTGTACTGGCGCTCGATGCACACGCTGTGCAAAGGTTCCATTACTCTCGGTTTACCAACTCTTGAACTCCAGGTCGCCGCAGGCCGTCGCCGCGCGCCCACCCCCTGCGGCAGCCATCACCGCACCTGCGGCACCCAGCCGCACCTGCCCCACCCGCCACACCCGCTGTGACCCACGACAGCCGATCCGACCAGGCACACCCGCCGGACCTGACTGCGTTCGTTCCCCCGGAAGAAGACGGGAAGACCCCATGACCATCGACGTCTCCAGCGCACCCATCGCCTCCGACACCACCGACCACGCCCCGCCGCAGGGCGGCGCCCCCGCCGGCCGGGCCCGCACCCTGCTGGCGCACGACCTGCCCGCCTCCCTCGCGGTGTTCCTGATCGCGGTGCCGTTCTCGCTCGGCATCGCCCTCGCCACCGGCGCCCCGCTGACGGCCGGCCTGGTCGCCGCCGCCGTCGGCGGCCTGGTGGCCGGCTTCCTCGGCGGCACCCGGCTCCAGGTCAGCGGCCCGTCCGCGGCACTGACGGTGGTCACCGCCGGGGTGATCGCCCAGTACGGCTGGCCGACCGCCTGCCTGGTGACCGTCGCCGCCGGCCTGCTGCAACTGCTGCTCGGCTCGCTGCGGGTGGCCCGGGCCGCGCTCGCCGTCTCGCCGGCCGTGGTGCACGGCATGCTGGCCGGTGTCGGCCTGACCATCGCGATCGCCCAGCTCCACGTCATCCTCGGTGGCACGCCGCACAGCTCGGCGCTGGCCGACCTGCTCTCGCTGCCCGGCGAGCTGGCCGGCCCCCACCCGCCGGCCCTGCTGGTCGGCCTGCTGGCGCTGGCGGTCCTGTACGGCTGGCCACGGCTGGACCGGCTGCCGGGCGCGGCCGGCCGGGTCGGCGCCCGACTGGCCCGGCTGCCCGCCGCGCTGGTCGCGGTGGCCGCCGCCACCACGCTGTCGCTGATCGCCGAACTGCGGCTGGCCCGGGTCGAGCTCCCGGTCTGGGAGCACCACCAGTTCTTCGCCCTGCCACCGCTCGGCCTGCTGACCGACCACTGGGCGGCGCTGCTCGGCCTGGTGCTGACGGTCGCCGCGGTGGCCGGCGTGGAGTCGCTGCTGTCCTCCGTCGCGGTCGACCGGATGACCCGCAGCAGCAGCGACCTGGACCGCGAGCTGCGCGCGCAGGGCGCCTCCAACCTGGCCTCGGGGCTGCTCGGCGGCCTGCCGGTGGCCGGCGGCGCCGTCCGCTCCACGGCCAACGTGCAGGCCGGCGCGGCCACCCGGGCCTCCGCGGTGCTGCACGGCTGCTGGGTGCTGGTCGCCGCGCTGGCGCTGACCGCCGGGCTGCGGCGGATCCCGCTGGCCGCGCTGGCCGCGCTGGTGCTGGTGGTCGGCGTGCAGATGGTGAGTTTCGCGCACATCCGCCGGGTGCACCGGCACCGCGAGTTCCCGGTGTACCTGGCCACCGTGCTCGGGGTGGTGCTGCTCGGCGTCCCGCTCGGGGTGCTGCTCGGTGGCGCGGTCGCGGTGCTGCTCGCCCTCTACCGGCTGACCCGCGCGCACGTCGACGTGCTGGCCGGGGACGACGGCTCGCACACCGTCCGCACCCACGGCCCGCTGACGTTCGCCGCCGTCCCCAAGCTGAGCCGGGCGCTGGGCCGGATCCCGGCCGGGGCACGGGTGACGATCCACCACGACGGCTCGTTCCTGGACCACGCCGCGTTCGAGGCGCTGCACGCCTGGCGCTCCGGCCACCAGGCGACCGGCGGGCAGGTCACGATGGTGACGGAACGCCAGCCGAAGGACGTGCTGGACCCCGACGGCACCGTCCGCGCGGGCAGCTCGCCGGGCCCGCACCGCTGCCGGGCCTGGACGCCCTGGGTCGGCCACCACTGCATCGAGCAGAACGAGGACGACCCGCACGTGCGCCTGCTCGACGGCGTCCGCGGCTTCCAGCAGCACACCGCCCCGCTGGTCCGCCAAGAGCTCGCCCGGCTGGCCCGGGACGGGCAGACGCCCTCGCAACTCTTCCTGACCTGCGCGGACTCCCGGATGGTCACCAGCATGATCACCAGCTCCGGCCCCGGAGACCTGTTCACCGTCCGCAACGTCGGCAACCTGGTGCCCGCCCCCTACGAGCCGGGCGCGACGGACGACTCGGTGGCCGCCGCCGTCCAGTACGCGGTGGAGGTCCTGGAGGTCGCCTCGATCACGGTCTGCGGGCACTCCGGCTGCGGCGCGATGAAGGCCCTGCTGGACGGCGTCACCGAGGCGGCCGGCCCGCCCAGCGCGCTGGCCCGCTGGCTGCGCAACGGCCGCAGCTCGCTGGACCGCCTGCGGCGCGCGCCCGCCGAGTTCGAGGGCCGCCCCGCGACGGACGTGGTGGAGCAGCTGTGCCTCACCAATGTGGTGCAGCAGCTCGACCAGCTGCTGGCCAACCCGGCGGTGGGGCGCCGGGTCGCGGACGGCTCGCTGCGGCTGGTCGGGATGTACTTCGACTTCGCGACGGCGCAGGCGTACGTGCTGGACGCCCGGACGGGCCGCTTCGCACCGGTGCACGCGCGGGTCGAGCCGGAGCAGGACCTGGCGGCCTGAGCGCCGCCGCCCCGGCCGCCCTGCAGCGGCCGACCGCCCCGGCCGCCACCGTCAGGAGAGCAGCCGGGCCAGGTCGGCCGGGGTCACGTAGCCGGGCCAGCGGTGGTCGGTGAAGAGGTGGACCCCGGCGTCCTGGTAGCACTGGTCGACGAGTTGGGAGCAGATCATGTGCTTGCTGCTGGCGACGAAGCGCCGCAGCGGGGCTCCCGCCGGGAGGCGCAGCCGGGCGGCGGCGAGGGCCAGGTAGTCGGCGAAGCTGTAGGGGGTGCCGAGGTAGGAGCGGGCGGCCGCGACGACGGCCGCGCGCTGCTCGTCGGTGAGCGGGATCCGTCCGGTGGACCAGAGCGCCGGGCGGCCGTCGTAGTCGGAGAGCGGGCGGAGTAACGCGCCGCCGGGCTGGGCCTCGACGAGCCGTCCGTCGCCGACGTGCACGAAGGCGTGCTCGTAGTCGGCGAATCCGTCGCCGTTGAGGAACTGGGCGATCCGGATCAGTCGGCCGCTGCGGCCGCCCATCGGGACGACCGCGAAGTCGCCGGGGCGGGGGGTGGGGAGGGGAGCGGAGGGGGGAGGGGTGTCAGGCATGGCGTTGCCCCCATGGTCGTCTCGCACCGTGATGGCGTGCTCACTCTCAGTGGAGTACCGGTGGGCGGGGCCGTCAAGGTGCCGTACGGGATTGACCGGCTCGGGCGACGGGAAGACGTCGGGAGGGCCGGTGGGACGGCCGGGCCCGCCTCCACCTGCGGCGGAGCCCCACTCCGGTCAAAGGTCTACACCAATTTCCCGGCAGCTCTTGTCAACGGAGCTGTCGGCCTGGTGAGCTGTGCGCTGGGACACACGGGACAATCCCTCCGCACGGGGTTCCCCGGTATTTGAGACTCGATGAGGAGTGCGCGTTGAGCAACGAGAGCCTGGCCAATCTGCTCAAGGAGGAGCGGCGTTTCGCCCCGCCCGCGGAGCTCGCCGCCTCCGCCAACGTCACCGCCGACGCCTACGCGCAGGCCTCCGAGGACCGGCTGGCCTTCTGGGCCGAGCAGGCCCGTCGGCTGAGCTGGGCGGTCGAGCCCACCGAGACCCTGGACTGGTCGAACCCGCCGTTCGCCAAGTGGTTCGCCGACGGCAAGCTGAACGTCGCGTACAACTGCGTGGACCGCCACGTCGAGGCCGGCAACGGCGACCGGGTCGCCATCCACTTCGAGGGCGAGCCCGGCGACAGCCGCGCGATCACCTACGCGCAGCTCAAGGACGAGGTCTCCAAGGCCGCCAACGCCCTGCAGTCGCTCGGCGTGGCCAAGGGCGACCGGGTCGCCGTCTACCTGCCGATGATCCCCGAGGCGGTCGTCGCGATGCTCGCCTGCGCCCGGATCGGCGCGGCGCACTCGGTGGTCTTCGGCGGCTTCTCCGCCGACGCGGTGGCCTCCCGGATCAAGGACGCCGACGCCAAGCTCGTCATCACCGCCGACGGCGGCTACCGCCGGGGCAAGCCGTCCGCGCTCAAGCCGGCCATCGACGAGGCGCTGACCAAGGTCGACGGCGTGGAGAACGTCCTGGTCGTGCGCCGCACCGGCGAGGAGGTGGCCTGGACCGAGGGCCGCGACGTCTGGTGGCACGAGCTGGTCGACGGCCAGTCCGCCGAGCACGCCCCCGAGGCGCACGACGCCGAGCAGCCGCTGTTCATCCTGTACACCTCGGGCACCACCGGGAAGCCCAAGGGCATCCTGCACACCTCGGGCGGCTACCTCACCCAGGCCAGCTTCACCCACAACGCGGTCTTCGACCTCAAGCCGGAGACCGACGTCTACTGGTGCACCGCCGACATCGGCTGGGTCACCGGCCACTCGTACATCGTCTACGGCCCGCTCTCCAACGGCGCCACCCAGGTGATCTACGAGGGCACCCCGGACACCCCGCACCAGGGCCGGATGTTCGAGATCGTGCAGAAGTACGGTGTGACCATCCTCTACACCGCGCCCACCCTGATCCGGACCTGGATGAAGTGGGGCGACGACATCCCGGCCGGGTTCGACCTCTCCAGCCTGCGGGTGCTGGGCTCGGTCGGCGAGCCGATCAACCCCGAGGCGTGGGTCTGGTACCGGGAGCACATCGGCGCGGGCAGGACCCCGATCGTCGACACCTGGTGGCAGACCGAGACCGGCGCGATCATGATCAGCCCGCTGCCGGGCGTCACCGAGACCAAGCCGGGCTCCGCCCAGCGCGCGCTGCCCGGCATCGCCGCCACCGTGGTGGACGACGAGGCCCGCGAGGTGCCCAACGGCTCCGGCGGCTACCTGGTGCTGACCGAGCCGTGGCCGTCCATGCTCCGCACCATCTGGGGCGACGACCAGCGCTACGTGGACACCTACTGGTCGCGCTTCGAGGGCCGCTACTTCGCCGGCGACGGCGCCAAGAAGGACGAGGACGGCGACATCTGGCTGCTCGGCCGGGTGGACGACGTGATGCTGGTCTCCGGCCACAACATCTCCACCACCGAGGTCGAGTCGGCGCTGGTCGGCCACCCGGCGGTCGCCGAGTCCGCCGTGGTCGGCGCGACCGACGCCACCACCGGCCAGGCGATCGTGGCCTTCGTGATCCTGCGCGGCACCGCCGAGGACAGCGCGGAGCTGATCGCGGACCTGCGCAACCACGTCGGCCGGACGCTCGGCCCGATCGCCAAGCCGAAGCAGATCAAGGTGGTCTCCGAGCTGCCGAAGACCCGCTCCGGCAAGATCATGCGCCGCCTGCTGCGCGACATCGCCGAGGGCCGCGAGGTGGGCGACACCACCACGCTGGCCGACTCCACGGTGATGAACCTGATCCAGTCCCAGCTGCCGGCCGCCGGCGCCGAGGGCTGATCCGACGCCCCGCGGGGCCGGGCCCCGCTCCGCCGCGCGCGGAGCGGGGCCCGGCCCGTTCGACGGGTCAGCCCGTCAGCGCCCGCAGCGTGTCGTGCGCGGTCTGGACGAAGCGGCGGCGCCCGGTGGCGAGCGGTCCGGCCAGCGCCACCAGGCCGGTCTGCGCGGCCCGGTCGAAGCCCACGAAGGCGGTGCAGCGGCCGGTGGAGCCCTGGTGGAAGACCACCTCGCGGTCCTCCTCGGCGGGACGGTGCTGCCAGCTCAGGCCGATCCGCTGCCCGGAGCCGCGCCGGGCCACCCGGGGCAGGCAGACCTCGCGCAGCGCGGTGCGCAGGCTGGCCGCCGCGCCGGTCCGCTCCGGGATCGGCACCGCGTCCACCGCGAGGTGCGCCTGCAGGTAGCGCAGCATGTCGTCGGCGGTGGAGCGCAGCGCGGCCGCGCCGGGCAGCGCCGGGACCTTGAACGAGGGGATCCAGCGGCCGCGCCGGTAGCCGGTGGTCTCGTCCCGGCCGGTGCCGCAGGAGGTGTCGACCAGCCCGAGCGGCTCGCAGACCCGCCCGGCCAGCAGCTCCTGGTAGCGCTGCCCGGCGGCCCGTTCCAGCACCAGGCCGAGCAGTCCGGCGCCGAGGCTGGAGTACCGCACCCGAGTGCCGGGGGTGCCGCGCACGGGGGTGCGGGGCAGCGCCCGCAGCAGGTGCGCGGCGCTGAACGTGGCGTACGGGCTGGTGAACCAGCGGGGCACCGCGGCGGGGACCAGGCCGACCGGCAGCCGGGGCAGCCCGGAGGTGTGGGTGGCCAGGTGCAGCAGGGTGATCGGGCGCTCGTGCGGGTAGCCGGGGACCGCCTCCAGGGGCAGGTAGCGGTCGATCGGGTCGTCGTAGCCGACCTCGCCGCGGGCGACCATGTCGGCGAGCAGCAGACCGGTGAAGGTCTTGGTGACCGAGCCGAGTTCGAACCTGGTGTCGGCCCGCACCGGGCGCTCGCCGGCCCGGTCGGCGTAGCCGCGGCAGGCGACCGTGCGCTCGGTGCCGCGGATCACCGCGACGGCCAGGCCGCCCTCGGGCGCGGCGGCGGCGAACAGCGGGCGCAGCAGGTGGTCGAGGTCCGGGTCGGCTAACGGGGGCTGGGCGGTGTCAGCGCCCACGGCTCCCCTCCCCTGCGGCCCCACGGCCTGCACCGGTATGGGTTCGGTCTCCTGACTGGGCATCGCGTCCTCCATGACGGGGCGGGCGCCCGACGGCGGCCCGCTTCTGCGCCCGACCCTAGGAAGGCGGCGGATCGTCCGCATCCGGCCGAACCCATCCGGGTCAGGCCGCCGCAGCCCGCCCGTCGAACCGTCCGCAAGGCTCATAAAGTGGGACGAACCGATTGGCCGCTTGTCACGCGCCGCTAGGATGTCGAGGAAGCAGCAGGAACCTGAGGCGCGCCGGGAAGTCTGGTCGGCACCGCACCACCCGTGTGTCCGCATGCCGCCCGCCCCTCAGGAGGTCCACCGCCGTGGCCAGCCCGTCCGACGACCGCCGCCAGTTCCTCGGCCTGCTGTCGCTGCCCGAGCGCCGCTACCTGACCGACGCGCTGCGCACCGAGACGGTCGGCGGCGTGCTGCTGCTGGCCGCCGCCGCGCTCGCGCTGCTCTGGGCGAACCTGTGGCCGCACGCGTACGAGGCGGTGCTGGAGTACACCGTCGGGCCGAGCCGGCCGCTGCACCTGGACCTGCCGCTGGAGGCCTGGGCGCAGGACGGGCTGCTGACGATCTTCTTCTTCGTGGCGGGCATCGAGCTGAAGCGCGAGTTCGTGGCCGGGGAGCTGCGCACGCCGAGCGCGGCGGCGCTGCCGGTGGTGGCGGCGGTGTGCGGGGTGCTGCTGCCGGCGGTGCTGTTCACGGTGGTCAACGTGGCCGCGCCGAACGGCCACCCGGCGGGCTGGGCGATCCCGACCGCGACGGACATCGCCTTCGCGTTGGGCGTGCTGGCGGTGGTGGGCAGTCACCTGCCGTCCGCGCTGCGGGCGTTCCTGCTGACCCTGGCGGTGGTGGACGACCTGATCGCGATCCTGATCATCGCGGTCTTCTACTCGTCCGGGATCGAGTTCTGGGCGCTGGGCGCGGCGCTGGCCGGGCTGGTGCTGTTCTGGTTTCTGCACCGGCGCGGGGTGCACGGCTGGTGGCTGTACGTGCCGCTGGCGGTGGTGATCTGGGCGCTGATGCACGAGAGCGGGGTGCACGCGACGGTGGCGGGCGTGGCGATGGGGCTGCTGCTGCGCTGCCACCGCGAGGAGGGCGAGGAGCAGTCCCCCGGCGAGCACATCGAGCACCTGGTGCGGCCGCTGTCGGCGGGCCTGGCGGTGCCGGTGTTCGCGCTGTTCGCGGCGGGCGTACCGGTGTCGGCGAAGATCCTGGGCGAGGTGTTCACCCAGCCCGCGCCGCTGGGCATCGTGATCGGCCTGCTGGTCGGCAAGTCGGTCGGCATCTTCGGCGGCACCTGGCTGGCCGCCCGCTACACCCGGGCCACCCTGAACCCGCAGCTGACCTGGTCGGACCTGGTCGCGCTGGCCACCGTCGCGGGCATCGGCTTCACCGTCTCGCTGCTGATCAGCGACCTGGCCTTCCCGGACGACCACCACCTGGCCGAGCTGTGCAAGGAGGCCGTCCTGGTCGGTTCGCTGGCCTGCGCGGTGGTCGGCTCCCTGCTGCTGAAGCGGCGCAACCGGTACTACCGGGAGCTGTGCGCGGACGAGGACCGGGACGAGGACGGCGACGGCATCCCCGATGTGTACCAGCGGCAGGGGTGACACGCCGCCGGGCGGGTACCCGGAGTGGTGCCCGACTCGCCGGTAGGGGCATGATGCTGAGCTGACAGACACTCGCGTGACGCCCGCTCAGGACGCCCCGCCGGCACGCCCAGCCCGCCCGTTGAACGGAGACCTCCCGATGGCCGCAGGAGCCGCACCCCCGAACGGCCGCACCCCGCACGAGGGCGAGCGGACCGTCGGCGAGCTGTTCGCCGACGCCAGCGCCGAACTGTCCAGCCTGGTGCACGACGAGATCGCGCTGGCCAAGGCCGAGATCAAGGCCGACGTGGTGCGCGGTGGCATCGGCACCGCGGCCGGCGTGGTGGCGGGCGTGGTGGCGCTGGCGGCCGTCCCGATGTTCTCCTTCGGCTTCGCCTGGGGACTGCAGGCGCTGGGCATCACCACCGGCTGGTCGTTCACCATCGTCGGCGGGGCGTACGTGCTGATCGCCGCCCTGCTGGCGTTCCTGATGATCCGCTACTTCAAGAAGGTCAAGAAGCCGGAGCGCACCATCGCCGGCGCCCAGGCCACCGCCAAGGTGCTGAAGAACGCCAAGCCGCGGCCGGCGACCAAGGAGGAGATCGACCGGGCGCTGGGCCGGATCCAGTGAGCACCGGCCGGTAACGGTTGCGCGCGTGCGTGAGTGCCGGGCGGGTGCGGGGAGGGCGGGTATGACAGGCTGCGGGTATGTCGTTGGACCAGAAGCCAGTGGATGAGACCACTCCCGCCCCCGTCCCGCCCGTGCCCGGGGAGCCGTGGGACGTCCGCTCGGCCGGGCCGTGGACGCACCGGGACCTGGCGGCGAACGGCGCGCGCTTCCACATCGCCGAGCTCGGCGAGGGCCCGCTGGTGCTGCTGGTGCACGGCTGGCCCGAGTACTGGTGGGCCTGGCGGCACCAGCTGACGGCGCTGGCCGCGGCGGGCTTCCGCGCGGTCGCGCTGGACCTGCGCGGCATGGGCGGCTCGGACCGCACCCCGCGCGGCTACGACCCGGGCAACCTGGCGCTGGACGTCACCGGCGTGATCCGCTCGCTCGGCGAGCGGCGGGCGCACCTGGTCGGCCACGCCACCGGCGGCACGCTGGCCTGGGTGGCGGCGGTGATGCGCCCCTCGGTGATCCGCAGCCTGACGGTGGTCTCGGCCGCGCACCCGCGGCACCTGCGCCGGGCGCTGCTGACCGACCGCCGGCAGATCGCCGCGTTCGAGCACGTGCTGGGCTTCCAGCGGCCGTGGATCCCGGAGCGCCGGCTGGTCGCGGACGACGGGGCGCTGGTCGGCGAGTACCTGCGGGCCTGGACCGGGCCGAACATGCTGCCCGCCGAGGCGGTGGCGGGGTACCGGAAGGCGATCCAGGTGCCGAGCACCGCGCACTGCTCGATCGAGCCGTACCGCTGGCTGATGCGGTCGATGGCGCGGCCGGACGGCATCCAGTTCGCCCGGCGGATGAAGCGGCAGATCACCGCGCCGGTGCTGCACGTGCAGGGCGCCTCCGACCCGGTGCTGCTGCCGCGGACGGCGCTGGGGGCGGGCGAGTTCGTGTCGGCGCCGTACCGGTGGCGGCTGCTGCCGGGGGTCGGGCACTTCCCGCACGAGGAGGTCCCGGAGGAGTTCACCGCGGAGCTGATCGAGTGGGTCCGGCAGCACCGGGAGGACTGAGCGGCGGCGGGCCAACCGGCCGCCGCCCCGACCCAGTTGAATACGTTCATATGACAAGCGCATAGGCCAGTCGGCGGGTTCGGGGGCGGTTACTCCGGGCGGCCCAGGGGAATCCCTCCGGTATGACCTGGATGCCCGATCGAGAAGCCCAGCCGCGCCGACGCCGCCGTGGTAGCAGCAGCTCGCAGCAGCACGCCCCGCAGCCGGAGTGGCCCTACGAGCCCACCGGGCGGACGCCACGCAGCGCGGGGTACCGGCTCGGCATTCCCAAGATCATCGGACGGCGCGCCCGCTGGGTCGGCGCCCGGCTCCGCCGGGAGGGGTGACAGCACCCCTGATCCGCCAGGGGGGACCCGTCGACACGGAGAACGGCCGGGGCCGGTACGGAGGAGTTCCGTACCGGCCCCGGCCGTTCTCCGCGCCGGCCTCAGCTCAGCACGCCCGGCGAGATCGCGGTGGACCACAGCAGCAGCGCGAACGTCGCCAGCGTCATCACCGGCACCAGGATCTTGGTCTCGACCTTGTTGCCGGTGCGCTTGATCAGCACGATCTCGTAGCGCTCCTTGTGCGGCCACAGCAGCGGCGAGCCCTGCTTGGTCAGGCAGTCGCCGAGCAGGTGCGCCAGGGTGCCCAGGGCCACCGCGTACGGCAGCCAGACCGGGGCGCTCGGCAGCCACTGGAACATGCCGAAGGTGCCGAGCGCGGCCAGGCCCATCACGGTGATCCAGCCCTGCGGCCCGTCCCCCGGCGGGTGCAGGTGCAGCGCCTTGATCGCCATCGCGAGCAGGAAGAACGTCAGGCCGATGGTGAAGTTCCGGCCCAGGTAGGTGATGCCGGCCCAGCTGCCGCCGCCCATCAGCGCCACGAACAGCAGCGAGTGGGTGGCGTGCCGGTGGCCGCCGGAGACCCAGCCCACGAACTGGCAGAGCACCTTGGAGATGGGTCCGAGGAAGTTGGCGATGGTGCCGTCGTGGTGGTCCAGGTCGGGCAGCAGGGCCGCGCCCGCGCACAGCACGGTGCCCATCAGCACGTCGGCCGGCTGCAGGTGCATGCCCATCAGCGGCGGGACGAACGGCGCGGTGGCCGCGAACAGCAGGGCGCCGCTGACCGCGTGCGAGTGACCCATCATGACGTGTGTCCGACCTCCCGGAAGGCTCCTGCCACGGCGGCCCGGTTCGGCCGTTCGGGTGAGCTCGGCCGACGCTACCAGGAGCGGCGGACGGCCCGTCAGGGCGTGTTCGGCACCGGGCCGGTCACAGCGCGCAGCCCTCGGTGCTGACCTTCCCGGCCGCGGCGGTGCCCTGGACGACGTCCTCCCGCACCTCGGCGGCGGTCAGCACGTACCCGGTGTCGGAGCTGTCCAGCGACTTGGCGAACACCACCCCGTACACCTGCCCGTCCGGGGTGAGCAGCGGCCCGCCGCTGTTGCCCTGGCGGACCAGCGAGCGCACCGAGTAGACGTCCCGGACGACCTGGCCCCGGTGGTAGATGTCCGGACCGTTGGCCTGGATCCGGCCGCGGACCCGGGCGGGCTGGACGTTGAACGCGCCGTTCTCCGGGAAGCCCGCGACGATCGCCGAGTCGTTGGAGCGGGCCTCGCCCGCGAAGGACAGCGGCGGGGCGTTCAGCTTCGGGACGTCCAGCACCGCGATATCGCGCTGCCAGTCGTAGCGGACCACCGTCGCGTCGTACAGCTGCCCGGTGCCGCCGATCTGCACGGTCGGCTCCTCGACGCCGCCGACCACGTGGGCGTTGGTCATCACCCGGTGCGGGGCGAACACGAAGCCCGAACCCTCCAGGGTCTTGCCGCAGGCCGTCGCCGTGCCGAGCACCTTCACCAGCGAGCCCTTGGCCCGCAGCACGCCCGGACTGTTGGCCAGTTCCGGGTCGGGCGGCTCCACCTCGGTGATCGGCTCCTGCTCGAACGGGTTGAACACCTGCGGGAAGCCGTTGCGGGCCAGGTCCTGGCTGAGGTCGGAGAACCAGTTCGGGGCGCTGTCCGGCAGCGCCTCCTGCACCGTGCCGAGCACCTTCGAACTGCGGACCTGCTTGGAGACGGTGGGCAGCGAGGTGCCCGCCAGCGCCGAACCGATCAGCCAGGCCACCAGCAGCATCGACAGCACGTTGACCAGCGCGCCGCCCACCGCGTCCAGGGTCCTCACCCGGTCCCGGCCGATCCGGCCGCGCAGCTTCCACCCGAAGTGCGTGGTGACCGCCTGCCCGACCGCGGCCAGCACGATCACCACCACCACCGCCACCACCGAGGCCGTGGTGCCCGGCGAGAGGTGGCGCAGCAGCAGCGGCAGCAGCTGGACGGCGACCAGGCCGCCGCCCAGGAACCCCAGCACCGAGAGCGCGCCGACCACGAACCCCTGCCGATAGCCGGACACGGCGAAGCCGAGCGCGGCGGCGATCAGCAGCAGATCCAGGACATTCACCCGAACACCCTCCCACGTCCCGCCGGGCGGGGGACAGCGCTCCCCGGCGGTCGCCCGATCGGGTCAACCCGGCGGGCGGCCCGCCCCCGGAAGTTGCGACGGTCTGACCATCCGACCTTCCCGCAGCACCGACCGGTGCGACCGGCGATCAGGAGCCGAACCGTGGAACAACCCAGGTGGGACGTCCCCGTGGTGGACCGCACCGAGTTCCAGCCCGCCCTGGACATGCCCCCGCCCGGCCCGCAGAACCGGCTCACCGTCCTGCTCCGCCTGCTGCTGCTCGTCCCGCAGTACGTGGTGCTCTGGGTGCTGTCGCTGGTCGCCTTCGTGGTCGTGGTGATCGGCTGGTTCGGCGCCCTGTTCGGCGGCCGGCTGCCGCGCTTCGCCGTGGACTGGCTGAGCGGCTACCTCGGCTACCAGACCCGGGTGCACGCCTCCTCGCTGCTGCTCACCGACCGCTACCCGCCGTTCCGGTTCGCCGCCCCGGACCACCCCGTCCGGATCGAACTGCGCCCCGGCGGCCCGCTGAACCGGCTCGCGGTGTTCTTCCGGCTGCTGCTGGCGATCCCCGCCGCGATCGTCCAGGGCCTGCTGCTGACCGGCTGGTGGACGCTGTCCTTCGTCAGCTGGCTGGTCGTCCTGGTGCTCGGCCGGATGCCGCGGGCGCTGTACGGGGCCACCGCGGCGGTGCTGCGCTACTGGATGCGGTTCCAGGCGTACCTGCTGATGCTCACCGCGGCCTACCCCAAGGCCGTGTTCGGCGATCCGGCCGGCTCCGAGCCGCCCCGCTCCGCGACCCGGCCGCTGGTGCTGACCGGGGCCGCGAAGGCGCTGCTGGTGGTCTACCTGGTGCTCGGGGTGATCGGGTCGGCGGCGAGCTCGGTCACCACCGACTGGGACGCGTACGAGGACGGCGGCTCCGTCTCGACCCTGGCGCCGCTCGACCGCTGAGGGCCCGGCCCGGGCTCAGGAGCCGTGGCGCCGCGCCAGCGTCACGGCCTCCTCGGACAGCTCGACGGTGCGCCGGCTGTCCCAGGGCCGCTCCAGGCCGCTGAAGTGCAGCACCCGGTCGATCACCCCGGCCGTGAAGCCCCACACCAGCCGGCCCGCCACCTGGAACGCCGGGCCGGTGAACCCCGACGGGTGGCGCAGCCTCGCCCGGTTCGCCGGATCGGTCAGCTCGGCCAGCGGCACCCGGAACACCGCGCCGGTCTCCGCCGGATCGACCACCGCGACCGGCGACTCCTCCCGCCACCAGCCCAGCACCGGCGTCACCACGAACCCGCTGACCGGGATGTACAGCGCGGGCAGCCGGGCGAACAGCTGCACGCCGGACGCGTCCAGGCCGGTCTCCTCGACCGCCTCGCGCAGCGCCGCCGCGAGCGGGCCGCCGCCCGCCGGGTCGCCGTCCTCCGGGTCCAGCGCGCCGCCCGGGAACGACGGCTGCCCCGCGTGCGACCGCAGGCCGCGGGCCCGCTCGATCAGCAGCAGGTCGGGACCGGCCGGACCCTCGCCGAACAGCATCAGCACCGCGGACGGACGACCGCCCTCGGCCGGCGGCAGGAACCGGCTCAACTGCTCGGGCACCGCCCGCTCGGCGGCCTCCCGCACCGGCACCAGCCACGCCGGCAGACCGTCCCGGACCAGCACCGGTGTCGGCGTCGTCACGAGCCCTCCCCCGCGTTCTCGGTGTCCGGCAGCGGACGGCCCGCCGCAAGTTCGGCCCTGGCCGCGGCCTCCCCGGGGAAGTCCGCCGGGGGCCGCAGCCGCTGGCCGGGCTGACCGGCCAGCTCGTACTTGAGCAGCTTCCGGGCCCGCTCCGGGTCGGTCTCCCCCACCCCGTACGACGGGCACAGCGGCGCGATCGGGCAGGCGCCGCAGGCGGGCTTGCGGGCGTGGCACACCCGGCGGCCGTGGAACACCACCCGGTGCGAGAGCATCGTCCACTCCGACTTCGGGAAGATCGCCATCACGTCGGCCTCGACCTTCTCCGGGTCCTCCTCGGCCGTCCAGCCGAAGCGGCGGGCGAGGCGCCCGAAGTGGGTGTCCACGGTGATGCCCGCCCCGCCGAACGCGTTCCCGATCACCACGTTGGCGGTCTTCCGGCCCACGCCCGGCAGCGTGACCAGGTCCTCCAGCCTCCGCGGCACCTCGCCGTCGTAGCGGTCGCGCAGCGCGATCGCCAACCCGATCAGCGACTTCGCCTTCGCCCGGAAGAACCCGGTCGGCCGGATGATCTCCTCCAGCTCCTCCGGCACCGCCACCGCGAGGTCCTCCGGCTCCGGGTACCTCGCGAACAGCGCCGGCGTCGTCTGGTTCACCCGCAGGTCGGTGGTCTGCGCCGACAGCACCGTCGCCACCAGCAGCTGGAACGGCCCGTCGAAGTCCAACTCCGGGTGCGCGTACGGGTACAGCTCCGCCAACTCACGGTTGATCCTCCGGGCCCGCCGCACCATCCCCAGGTGCGTCTCGGGCTTCTTCCGCCCGGCCTTCGCGACCTTGCTCTCTGCCATGCACGAAGGCTACGCCGAAGCGGCCGGACCACGGCCGGAATTCGGCTGCGGTCCGGCCGCTGCCCGGAGGGGCGGGGCGACGGGTGCGGGCTCAGCGGGGACGGGAGCGGAGGGTGAGGAGGGAGGCGAGGGCGCCGAGGAGGGCCAGGGCGGCGGCGCCGAGGAAGGCGGTGGAGAAGCCGTGGGTGAGGGCGGCGGGGTCGGCGAGGTCGCGGGCGCCGTTGGCGGCGGCGACGGCGGTCATGGCGGCCAGGCCGAGGGCGGAGCCGACCTGGTAGGAGGTGTTGACGATGCCGGAGGCGAGGCCGCCCTCGGCGGGGTCGGGGACGGCGAGGGCGGTGCCCAGGGAGGGGATGAACGCCAGCGACATGCCGACCGCGGCGAGCAGCGAGGCGGGCAGCACGTCGACCGCGAAGCTGCCGTCCGGGCGGGCCAGGGAGAGCCAGTACATGCCGGCCGCGAGGGCGGCGAGGCCGGTGACGATCAGCGGTTTGGGGCCGAAGCGGGCGATCAGCCGGGGCGCCAGGACGATCATCATCAGCATGATCGCGGCGGTCATCGGCAGCAGCGCCGCGCCCGAGGCGAAGGCGCCCAGGCCGAGCACCTGCTGCAGGTAGAGGTTGAGGAAGAACCACATCGGGATCCAGGCCGCCGCCATCAGCAGCTGCGCCAGGTTGGCCCCGGCCAGGTTCGGGCTGCGCCAGATGCCGAGCCGCATCAGCGGCTCGCGGCGGCGGGACTGCAGCAGCACGAACCCCGCGATCAGCAGCAGGCCGGCGGCGAGTACCAGCCAGGTCTCCGCCGAGCCCCAACCCGCCTGCGGGGCGCGGACGATCGCGAAGACGGTGACGGCCAGTCCGGCGGTGACGGTGGCCGCGCCGAGCCAGTCGACCGCGCCCCGGCGGACCGCCCCGGCGGGCAGCACGGCCGGGACGGCGGCGAGCACGGCCAGCGCCACCGGGACGTTGATCCAGAACACCCACTGCCAGCTGGCGTACTGGGTGATCAGGCCGCCCAGGAACACGCCCGCGGTGCCGCCGGCCGGGGCGGCCGCGCCGTACAGGGCGATGGCCCTGGGCAGTTCGGTCGGACGGGGGCCGAAGAGCGTCATCAGCAGGGCGAGCGCGGCGGGGGCGATCAGGGCGGAGCCGGCGCCCTGCACGGCGCGGCCGGCCAGTTCGACCCAGGCGGTGCCGGCCAGGCCGGCCAGCAGGGAGCCGGCGGCGAGGACCGCCCAGCCGGTGGCGAAGACCCGCCGGGCGCCGAGCAGGTCGGAGAGCCTACCGCCGAGCAGGAGCAGACCGCCGAAGGCGATCACGTACGCGTTGAAGACCCAGGACAGGTTCTCCTGCGAGAACCCGAGCGCGGACTGCATCTCGGGCAGGGCCACGCCGATGATCGAGGTGTCCATGATCACCATGAACTGGGCGAGGGCGATCAGGGCGAGCGCCGTCCAGCGGCGCGGTGCGGGTGGTGCGCTGAGGTCGGACATGGCCGGGGCTCCTCTGGAAATATACCGGGAGGGGGTATGTGGGAGACGGACGGGTGCGCGGCGGACGGGGATCCGTCAGTGCTGGTGGGCAGGGGTGGTGGTGGCGGTGGGAGCGGTGGCGGGGGCGCTCGTGGCGGCCCCGGCGGTGAGGGTGAAGGCGGCGGTGTGGACGGTGCCCCCGTGCTGGAAGTCCAGGAAGAGGCGGTAGTCGCCCGGACTGGGGGCGGTCGCGGTGAAGTCGACCTCCGGGCCGGGGGCGGTGGCGCCGTCGCCGGGCTCGCCCTCGGGGTGGACGTGCAGGTAGCCGAGGTCGCCGGCGCGCAGGACGACCAGGTGGCCGTACGCGGCGAGGTAGGGGTCGAGGTCGGTGACCGGGCGGCCGTCCCTGGTCACGGTGAAGGCCAGCCGTCCGGGCCGTCCGGGGGTCAGGTCGCCGGCGAGGGTGAGGGTGTAGCCGTCGACGGTGACGGTGCGGCCGGTCTGCGGGAGGGCGGCCGGGCGGTAGTCGCCGGCGGCGTGCAGGTCGGCGCCGAGGGTGAGCGGGTCGGCCTCGGCGGCCGGGGTGAAGTCGGCGAAGACCCGGTAGTCGCCGGCCTCGGGGATGGTGGCCGGGGCGCTCCAGGTGCCGTCGGCGGCGCGGACGGGGTGCAGGTGCTGGAAGTCCGTCAGGTCGCGGTTGGCGACGATCAGGTGGAGCTCCTTCTCGTGCGCGGGCCGGTACGCGGTGAGCGGGCTCCCGTCCGGGGCGAGCACCCGGAAGCTCAGCTCGGTCGGGCCGCCGGCCGGGACGACGGTGCGCTGCAGGCTGAGGACGTAGCCGCGGTCGGCGATCCGCAGGCCGCCGACCGCGTGGTCGGCAGCGTCCGGGGCGGTAGCCCCGCCGCGGCCGGCATCCCCGCCGTGGGCGGCGTGCGGCTGGGCGGCGGGTGCCGGGGTGGGGCCGACCGCGTGGCCGACCCCGTACGCGGCGGTGAAGGCGGCGGCGAGTCCGGTGGTGAAGGCGGCGATCTTGAGGGCGGTGTTCACGGCGTGCTCCTGAGGGCGTGCGGGCGGATGGCCACGGGGGTGGTCACGGGGGCGGCCACGGGGGCCGAACCGTTCCGACGCAGCGAGTAGATACCCCCAGGGGGTATGTGTCAATCGGCGAGGCGCGGCGGCCGGCCCCATCCGGGGCGGCATTCGCGCAGGTCAGGGCAGCGGCGAGCCGGGGTGAAAATTCGTCCGCTGGACGGCGGGGTGCAGAGGAGTTCGGGGAGATGCTTGCGCGGCATACCCCCCAGGGGTATAACTGAGGCATCAAAGCGATACCCCCACTGGGTATCGCCGGACCGCACCGGAGGTTCCCGTGTCCTGCTGCTCCACCAACGGCACCTGCTCCACCACCGCGACCGAGGCCGCCGCCCCGGCCCCCGTCACCACCGTGTTCACCGTCGCCGGGATGACCTGCGGCCACTGCGAGCAGGCCGTCGGCAAGGCGGTCGGCGCGCTGGAGGGCGTGCTGGCCGTCCGGGTCGACGTGCGGAACGGCCTGGTGAGCGTCGACTCGGCGGCCGCCCCGGACGACGCGGCCGTGCGCGCCGCCGTCGACGAGGCCGGCTACGAGCTGACCGGCCGGGCCTGAAAGACACCCGCAGCACCCCGGCCCCCGCCGGGAAGAGACCACGAGGAGCCCTGATGACCACCCAGGCAGCACCCGCCTCCACCGAGGTGGAACTCCGCATCGGCGGCATGACGTGCGCGTCCTGCGCCGCGCGGATCGAGAAGAAGCTCAACCGCATGGACGGCGTCCGGGCCAGCGTCAACTACGCCACCGAGAAGGCCAGGGTGGTCGTCGAAGGGCCCGTGGACGTCGCCGACCTGATCGCCACCGTCGAGGCCACCGGCTACACCGCCGCCCTCCCCGCACCCCCCGCCACGGCCCCCGGCGGCGAACCGGCCGCCGGGGCCGAACCCGCCGACGGACTGGCCCCGCTGCGGCAGCGGCTGATCACGGCCGTCGCGCTGGCCGTGCCGGTGATCGCGATGGCGATGGTGCCGGCCCTGCAGTTCGACAACTGGCAGTGGCTCTCGCTGACCCTGGCCGCGCCGGTCGTCACGTACGCCGCCTGGCCGTTCCACAAGGCCGCCTGGACCAACGCCCGGCACGGCGCCGCCACCATGGACACCCTGGTCTCGCTCGGCACCGGCGCCGCGTTCCTCTGGTCGCTGTGGGCGCTGTTCTTCGGCGACGCGGGCATGACCGGGATGCGGCACGGCTTCGAGTTCACCATCGCCCGCTCGGACGGCGCGTCCAACATCTACCTGGAGGCGGCGGCCGGCGTCACCGCGTTCATCCTGGCCGGACGCTACTTCGAGGCCCGCTCGAAGCGGACCGCGGGCGCCGCCCTGAAGGCCCTGCTCGAACTGGGCGCCAAGGACGTCGCCGTGCTGCGCGAGGGCCGCGAGACCCGCGTCCCGGTCGGACAGCTCGCGGTCGGCGACCGGTTCGTGGTGCGCCCCGGCGAGAAGATCGCCACCGACGGCACCGTGACCGAGGGCAGCTCCGCCGTCGACGCCTCGATGCTCACCGGCGAGTCCGTCCCCGTCGAGGTCCGCCCCGGCGACAGCGTGAGCGGCGCGACCGTCAACGCCGGCGGCCGACTCGTCGTCGAAGCCACCCGGATCGGCGCCGACACCCGACTCGCCCGGATGGCCAAACTCGTCGAGGACGCCCAGAACGGCAAGGCCGCCGCCCAACGCCTCGCCGACCGGATCTCCGCCGTCTTCGTGCCGATCGTGATGACCCTGGCGCTGGCCACCCTCGGCTACTGGCTGGGCACCGGCGAGGGCTGGAGCGCCGCCTTCACCGCCGCCGTCGCGGTGCTGATCATCGCCTGCCCCTGCGCCCTCGGCCTGGCCACCCCCACCGCCCTGCTGGTCGGCACCGGACGCGGCGCCCAGCTCGGCATCCTCATCAAAGGCCCCGAAGTCCTGGAGAACACCCGCAAGGCCGACACCATCCTCCTCGACAAGACCGGCACCATCACCACCGGACGCATGACCCTGCTCGCCGTCCACCCCACCGAAGACACCACCGAGGACGAAGCCCTGCGCCTGGCCGGCGCCCTCGAACACGCCTCCGAACACCCCATCGCCCAAGCCATCGCCACCGCCGCCCGCGAACGCCTCGGCACCCTCCCCCCCGTCGAAGACTTCGAGAACATCCCCGGCCTCGGCGTACAAGGCCTGGTCGAAGGCCACGCGGTCGTCGCCGGACGCGAAGCACTGCTCGCCGACTGGGCCCAGCACCTGCCCCCCGCCCTCGCCGCCGCCAAGGACACCGCCCAACGCGCCGGACGCACCGTGATCGCGGTCGGCTGGGACGGCGCGGCCCGAGCGGTACTGGAGGTCGCCGACGCACTCAAGCCCACCAGCGCCCAAGC
>NZ_JBVHEH010000015.1:0-273903 GCF_055562955.1 Kitasatospora sp. NPDC015121 | reverse complement strand
CCCGGGGGGGCCCCCCCCCCGGGGGGGGGGGCGGGGTACGCCGGCCCGGCCCCCCCCCCCCGGGTGGCGCCCCCCCGGGGGGTTTCCCCGGGGGGGGGGGGGCGGCCTCCGGGCCTCCCCCCGACGCATTCTCCGTGACTCAGGGAGCCTTCGAAGTGTCCGCCGAATTCCCGTCCGTCCGCCCGCGCCGCCTGCGCTCCACCCCGGCGATGCGCCGCCTGGTCGCCGAGACCCGGCTGCACCCGGCCGAGCTGGTCCTGCCCGCCTTCGTCCGCGAGGGCATCGCCGAGCCGAAGCCGATCACCTCGATGCCCGGCGTCGTCCAGCACACCCGCGACACCCTGCGCCGCGCCGCCGTCGAGGCCGCCGAGGCCGGCGTCGGCGGCATCATGCTGTTCGGCGTCCCCGAGGTGCAGGACGCCACCGGCACCGAGGGCACCAACCCCGAGGGCATCCTCCAGCTCGCCATCCGCGACGTGGTCTCCGAGGTCGGCGACCGGCTGGTGGTGATGTCCGACCTGTGCCTGGACGAGTACACCGACCACGGCCACTGCGGCGTGCTCGCCGCGGACGGCTCGGTCGACAACGACGCCACCCTGGAGCGCTACGCCGAGATGGCCGTCGTCCAGGCCGACGCGGGCGTCCACCTGGTCGGCCCGTCCGGCATGATGGACGGCCAGGTCGCCGTGATCCGCCGGGCGCTGGACGCGGCGGGCCACCAGGACACCGGCATCCTCGCCTACACCGCCAAGTACGCCTCCGCGTTCTTCGGCCCGTTCCGGGAGGCCGTCGGCTCCTCGCTCAAGGGCGACCGCAAGACCTACCAGCAGGACCCGGCCAACGCCCGCGAGTCGCTGCGCGAACTCGCCCAGGACGTCGCCGAGGGCGCCGACCTGGTGATGGTCAAGCCCGCGATGTCCTACCTGGACGTGCTGCGGCAGATCGCCGACGCCTCCCCGGTGCCGGTCTCCGCCTACCAGGTCTCCGGCGAGTACGCGATGGTCGAGGCGGCCGCCGCCAACGGCTGGATCGACCGCGAGCGCACCATCATGGAGACGCTCACCTCGATCCGCCGGGCCGGCGCCGAGCAGATCCTCACCTACTGGGCGGTCGAGGCCGCCGGCCTGCTGCGCTGACCCGCCGTCGGGCGCGCCCGGATCAGGACGGCTCCGGGAAGTCCCTCCGCTTGATCTTGGCGCGCCGCCCGTCCGGGTGGTGGAAGACGACGCCCTCGGCGAGCGCGCCCGGCGCGAACCGGCTCTCCAGCCCCGCCAGGTACGCCCGCAGGCCCGGGTAGTCGCGCGGCACCCCCTCGTACACCGGCGCCGCGCGGTCGAACGGCAGGCACAGGTGCCCGGCCAGCCCCAGCGGGTTGCCCTGGATCCGCGGGCCCAGCGCCTCGCACGGGTGCTCGCCGTCCGGCCAGTCGGCCACGTCGGTGCCCCGGGCGGCGGCCAGGATCCACCGGTCCTCGGCGGCGTCCTCGGCGGCGTCGACGTACCAGCCGTCGACGACGCCCGCCCGCTTCTGCGCGGCGCTCGGGTTGCGGCGCTTCTCCACCCGCACCAGCCGCCCCGAGCGGACGGTCAGGCGGACGTTGGTGCCGTCCAGCTTCTCGGTCGCCGCGCCCTCTCCGGCGAACACCCAGGCGCACTCGGCGCGCGGGCGGTCCACCACCCGGAAGGCGCCGTCCCGCTCGAACAGCGTCGGGATCTTCTCCATGACCGTCCTCCCCCTCCGGACCCGGCCCGGTCGGGCCGGTCGGCCAGTCTTCCGTGCGGCACCGGACGGCACAACGGAGTATCCGGGCACCGGGGGCGGACGCGCCGAGGGGCGCGGAGACCGCGAACGGCCTGCGCGCCCCTCGGCGTCGGCGCGACGTCAGTCGATCGCGACGATGCCGCCCTCGCCGCCGCCGACGGCGGTGTCGGTGGCCCAGCCGTAGCCGCCGCCCGCGGTGAAGATGTGGGAGGTCTCGGCGAAGCCCGCCCAGTGGCCGGCGACGAAGGGCTCGTCGGCGGTGGCCACGCCCTCGTAGCCGCCGCCGACGGCGACGTGCGCGTAGGCGGGGGCGGCCACGGCGGCCAGCGCGAGCGCGGCGACGGTGGTGACGACGGCCTTGCCCAGCTTGCTCTTCATGGGAGTTCCTCTCTGCGTCAGGGAAGTGGTTCTACGTCAACACAGGGGTGCGGCTGGAGCGGCGCTGCACGCGCCCACCGGTGCTCCGATCACCCGAACGCGCCGCGGACGCACGGGTTTCCGGGAGCGGCCGGAGACATGGAACCGCCGGACCCGCGGGATCGCTCCCGCGGGCCCGGCGGTCGGTCGCGACCGGGAGGGTCAGCCGATCAGGTGGCTGACGCCACCGTCGCCGCTGCCCACGGTGTTCTGGCCGACGACGCAGGTCTGCGACGGCTCGTTGTCCAGGACGTCGGCCTCGATCGGCACCGCGACGCCGATGACGGCGACGGCGATGTTGTGCACCTCGGGGAGGCACAGGTTCGGGTTGTCCAGGGTGTGGAAGTTCGGGCTGTGGTTGCCCGAGGTGCCAGTGGCGTTGGTGCCGCCGTTGCCCTGGACCGAGGTGGCGGCGCCGTCCGCGTCGCCGATGGCCATCGCCGGGGAGGCGATCGTGGCGAGACCGGCGGCGGCAACGCCGGCGGCGGCGAGAGCCTTCTTGATCATTGGGTTTTCCTTTTCGGATCTGATGGAGTGGAGCAGCGGACCGGTGCGTGGCTCGCGCCGGGTCCTGGACCGCCGGGCCGGGGGAGCGGACCGGGCGGATGGTGCCGCGCGGAGCGTGGGGCTCCGCGCCGGGGGCAGTGACGGGGCGTCAGCCGACCAGGTGGGAGACGCCGCCGTCGCCGCTGCCGAGGGTGCCCTGGCCGACCACGCAGGTCTGCTTGGGCTGGTTGTTGAGCGCGTCGACCTCGACCGGAACGGCCACGCCGAGCACGGCGACACCGATGTTGTGGATCTCCGGGAGGCACAGGTTCGGGTTGTCGGCGAAGTGGAAGTTCGGGCTGTTGTTGCCCCAGGTGCCGGTGGCGTTGGTGCCGCCGTTGCCCTGGATCGAGCCGGCCGAACCGTCCGCGTTGCCGATGGCGACGGCGGGGGTGGACACCGCGGCCAGCGCGGCGGCGGCCAGGCCGACGGTAGCGAAAGTCTTCTTGAGCATGATGGAGATACCTCTCTGAAATGCCGTTCGAGGGGTGCTGCCCCGTCGTCGTCGGGATCAAAGAATGGCGACTCGGAAAGTTACGGGCTCGCGGGGAAATTCGTCACCGATCTCGGTTTTCCCCGCGCGCCGGTCGGATTGTCGACCATGCGGAGATCGGATTATTCAGCCGTTCCGGTTAACTCCCGCTATCCGCGGCGGAGCTGGCTCGTTCGCCAGGGTGCCCACCAGGCACTCGAACCAATTTCCCGAACGAACGGCGAACACGATGAAGCTCTCCAAGCGGGCGACCGGCGCCCTGCTGCTGGCGGTCGGCGCCGGCGTGGCGGCGGCGCAGGGCGCGGCCCAGGCGGCTCCGAAGACCCCGGCCGAGGTGGCCGCGATCGAGCACGGGCTGGCCACCCAGGAGGTGCCGTTCACCATTCCGCTCAGCGCGGCCACCGCACCGCTCCCGCTGCTGCCGGACGGCGGCGAGGTCCACGGCGGGATCCCGACCTCCCCGCTGATGCCGCCGACCGGGACCGGCCAGAGCCCGACCCAGCCGATCCCGGACCACGTGCTGCCCGCCCTCAACGGCGGCAAGGTCGGCCCCTCGCTGGGCGCCGTGCTGCCGCTGCCCGAGGTCGACCGGAGCGCCGAGCTCGGCACCCTCGGGGTGGACGCCCCGGCCGCCCCGCTCAACCTGGGCGGCCCGGCGGTCGGCCTGGGGCAGCCGGTCTCCTTCGTGGAGGGCGAGGGCGGTCGGCTCACCGACGCCGCGCTGACCCTGGACAAGGTCGACCCGCACCTGGTGACCGCGCCGGTGCAGGCCGTCCCGGGCGCCAGCGCCTCGCTCGGCGGCGAGCAGGACCAGATCTCGGTCACCGACTCGGTGAAGAACCTGGCGGGCACCACCACCGCCACCACCGGCGAGATGCTGAACCAGGCCGACCCGGTCGGCATCCTGGCCGGCGGCCTGGACCAGGCCCGGTTCTGACGGCACCCCGACGCGCGCGACGGCCCGGGCCCCCTCCGCGGGGAACCCGGGCCGTCGCGCGTGCGGGGCCGGTGCGCTGCTCAGCCCGGCAGCACGCCGAGCAGCGGGCCGGCCAGCGGCAGGTCCTGCGGGCCGCCGCCGCCGGACAGCGGGGCGGTCAGCGGGGCGGTGCCGACCGGGGCGACGCCGTTGTCGGGGACGACCGCGACGCCGTTGTTCAGCACGTCCGCGCCGGAGCCGGCCCACGGGTCGAGCCGCAGCTCCTTCACCGGCGCGATCGCGTAGCCGAGCGCGCCGGTGGTGCTGCCCAGGGCCTGCTGGGCGTCGGTGTTCTGCAGGTGGGTGGTGGGCGCGGGGAGTCCGGCGAGCGCGTCGGGCTCGGCGTGCGCGGCCTGGGCGGTGACGCCGCCGAGCAGCATCGCCGCGCCGAGCGCGGCCACGGCGCCGGTGGTCTTCCGGGTCATCGGCCACATCCTTACGGGTGGTGTGCGGGGTGCACGGGTGTCGTGCGGGGCGGAACGCGGGCGGCCCCCCGGCCGCGGGGCCGGGGGGCGGTCTGCACGGGGTTACCGATCAGCCGGGGCTGTTCAGCAGTCGTCGCCGACCGGCGGCGCCGGGGGCTCCTCGACGACCGGGGCGTCGATGTTGGCGCAGGAGTTGCCGAACGCGGGGTTCAGCAGGCCGATGACGTTGACCGAGTTGCCGCAGACGTTGACCGGCACGTGCACCGGAACCTGCACGGCGTTGCCGGAGAGCACGCCGGGGGAGTTGGCGGCGACGCCCTCGGCGCCGGCCGAGGCGTTGGCCAGACCGGCGGAGCCGAGGACCAGGCCGGCGGCGGCGGCCGACAGGACGGCGGCCTTCTTCACGTTCTGCATGGGGGTTGATCTCCTAGATCACACAGGGAGTTGGTGCGCCGCACCGCACAACGGGTGTGCGGTGCGGCGCGGGCGCTGCGTCAGGCAGTTCAGCCGACGTTGGCGCAGGAGTTGCCGAACGCCGGGTTCAGCAGGCCGATGACGTTGACGGTGTTGCCGCAGACGTTGACCGGGACGTGCACCGGCACCTGGATCAGGTTGCCGGAGAGCACGCCGGGGGAGCCGGCCGCGACGCCCTCGGCGCCCGCGGAGGCGTTGGCCAGACCGGCGGAGCCGAGGACCAGGCCGGCGGCGGCGACGGACAGGACCGCGGCCTTCTTGAAGTTGCGCATAGCTTTCTTCCTCACGTTCAGCCCGACTTCGGATGGTCGGGTGCCGGGCGATTGGCATCATCGCCCGGGGTTTTCCGGATGCGCCGTGAATGTCACTCACGCGGCCCAACACCCTCGTGTCGCCCGTGGCTCGGGCGATCCGTGCCGCGTCGGGGTGCGCCCGCGACCACTCGCTCACGGCGGGGAGCGGTCGCTTCGCGGCGCGTCCAGGGCGGCCCGGTGGCTGCCTGTGGAGCGGTGTTCGTCAGCAAGAACGAGTCGGCGCGGCCGGGGAAACGGGCGGATCCGCTGATCACCCGAATGCGCGTATTAGGCCGAGTGGGTGATTGTTCGCGGGCGTGCGCAACCGCGCCGGGGCGGCTTCGTTGGCCTGGTGCACGTCCCGTGTGCTTCCTTCCGGCAGCCCCCGGCGCGGCAATTGGAAGATCTGATTTATCGAGGAGACTCAATGAGCATCAAGAAGGCTGCCGCCGTCGGCGCCGCTGTCGTGGGCATCGTCGCCGCCGGTGCGGGCTCCGCCGCGGCGAGCAGCGGCGCCGAGGGCGTCGCCGCCGGCTCCCCCGGCGTGGCCTCCGGCAACCAGATCCAGGTGCCGATCCACATCCCGGTCAACCTGTGCGGCAACTCGGTGGACGTCATCGGCGCCCTGAACCCGGCGTTCGGCAACTCCTGCGCCAACGTCGGCTGACGCGCGGCCCCCGGTCGGCGAGCCGCCGACCGCACCCTCCTGGCGAGGTGCGGTCGGCGGCTCGACTGCTTTCCGGGGCCCGCGCGCTGACGGCGGGTCATGCCGTCGCGAGTCTTGTTGTGTTACCTGTCAGTACCTAGCATGTGAGCCTGCCTCATGTTCACCGGGCCCCCGCCCGGTCCCGTGCTCCGCGCCGCCCGGCACCCGCCGGGCGATCCCCCACCCCCGCAAGGAGTCATGAGTGTCCAGGCCACACCTCGGCGCGCCCGCGCGCCGCCGCCGTCCGCCCGCCCTGCTCGCCGTCACCGCCCTGCTCGCCGCCCTCGGCCTCGGCGCCGGCCCGTCGGTCGTCGACGCCCGGGCGGCGTCCGGCAACCCGGGCAGGCCCGCCGCGATCGTCGCGCTCGGCGACAGCGCGATCTCCGGCGAGGGCGCCGGCACCCACACCGGCGACGACTACGTCCCCGGCACCGACACCCCCACCAACTACTGCCACCGCTCCACCAGGTCCGAGATCTTCGTGACCCAGTTGCCCGGCGTCACCCCGGTCGACCTGGCCTGCTCCGGCGCGCAGACCGGCGACCTGGTCAGCGACCCCGAGCTGGCGAAGATCACCGGACCCGGCAGCGGCGACTTCGGCGAGCCCAAGCAGGACGTCCAGCTCGCCGCCACCGCGCGCCAGTACGACGTCAAGCTGGTGGTCGTCACGATCGGCGCGAACGACGACTTCGAGTTCGCGAACATCATGATGGACTGCCTCGCCCAGTACTTCCCGGTCCCGAAGTCCCAGGGCTGCCGGGACACCATCGGCAGCGCCGAGATCACCCGCCGCGCCGCCGCGGTCAAGCCCAAGGTCACCGCCGCGCTCACCAGCGTCCGCACCACCATGCGGAACGCGGGCTACTCCGACGACTCCTACCAGCTGGTCTACCAGTCGTACTTCAACCCGATCACCCCCGACATCCGGCGCAACGACTACGCCGGCAAGGTCGCGGACGGCTGCCCCGCCTTCCCCGAGGACCTCGCCTGGGGCCACAACTGGGTCGTCCCCACCCTCAGCGACGCCCTGCGCGAAGCCGCCGCCGGCGTCCCCGGCGTGCGCTACCTCGACCAGCGCCGGGTCGCCTTCGGCCACGAGGTCTGCGCCGAGTGGACCAGCTCGCCGTACGAGTACACCAACGGCGACGTGATCGACCTCTCCGAGACCACCCGCAACGGCTGCGACACCCCGATCGCCATCCCCGGCCTGTGCATGAACAACGTCCGCCAGTCGTACCACCTGCGGGTGGCCGGCTACGCCGCCGAGGCCGCCTGCCTGCGGCAGTTCTACCAGCAGGCCGGGCTCAGCCAGGCGTTCTGCTCGCTCAACCAGCAGAACGGCACCTCGATCACCCCGCTCACCCCCGGCAGGCCCTTCCCCGACACCCCCGAGGACGGCGCCTGGTACCAGCTCACCAACCAGGCCGACGGCCGGGTCCTCGACCTGGCCGGCGGCGGCAGCTACGGCGACGCCACCGACGGCCGCACCGCGATCACCTATCCGGCCACCGGCGGGCTCAACCAGTCCTTCGTCCTGGAGGCCAAGGCCGGCGGCAGCTACGAACTCGACTTCAGCGGCAACCGCGACATGTGCCTCGACGTGGCCGGCGCCTCCACCGCCCCCGGCGCCAAGATCGAGCAGTGGCGCTGCAACGGCGGCGGCAACCAGCGCTGGCTGCTCCAACCGGTCGGCGACGGCACCTACAAGCTCGCCGACTCCCAGGCCCCCGCCATGCTCGCCACCGCCGGCCCGCAGACCGACGCCCAGGGCGACCCCCTGGTCCGACTCGCCGCCGACGACGGCTCCGCCGCCCAGCACTGGCGGCTCACCAAGCTCGGCATCGTCTATCTGCACGGCTGACCCGGCGGGTCAGGACGCCCCCAGCCGGACGGCCGCACCCGCGGGCAGCGGGTACGGCCGCTCCGGCGGCAGCAGCGCCGGGTCCCGGGTCGCGTGCAACGCGCGGGCCAGCGGCGTCAGGTCGTCGATCCGCACCAGCCACTCGCCGAGGTAGCGCTCCACCAGCGTGCCGCTCAGCCCCAGCTGCAGCGAGCGGTGCCCCAGCGGCCGCAGGTCCAGGTCCCGCTCCGGGTCCCACTGCGCCCGGGCCCCGCCGCGTCGCAGCTCCCGCCGCCACTCGGCCCGCGACGCGTGCACCCCCCGCTCGTACGAGCTCAGCACCGCCGCCTCCAGCGCGGCGTCGAACCCCGCCCGCCGGAGCACCACCCCCAGCACCCGCTCCTGCCCCGCGCTCCGGGCCCAGTCGCTGCGGTGCATCAGCCAGCGGAACGACGGCTTCACCCAGGTCGTCCGCCCCGGGTCGAACGCCGCCGGGAACCGCCCCCCGGCCACCGCGGGCTCCGCGATCTCCGGCCGGAACGCCTGGTAGACCGTCACGGTCTCCTCGTCGTAGTCCGCCCTGACCTGCCTCTTCGGCGTCTCCGTCACCCGGCCGATCCTGCCGGGGGCGGGCGCGGGGCGGTACCGGTTTTCCGGCCCCGAATAGCATGGGGGCCTCTCTGCCAGGAGGTTCGCGGTGGCCGGTGCGGCGTTGGTGCTCGGGTTGGACGTCGGCGGGACCAGCACCCGGGCGGTGGTCGCCGGGCTGGACGGGCGGGTGCTCGGGCGGGCCCGGGGGGCCGGGGGGAACCCGGTCGCGCACGGGGTGGCGGCCGCGGCGCGGGAGATCGGCGGCACCGTGCGGGCCGCGCTGGACGGGCTCGACCCGCGACGGGTGACGGCCGGGGTGCTCGGGCTCGCGGGCGGACTGGTCGCCCGGCCGGACTTCGCGGAACTCTGGGACGGCCTCGACCTGGGCGCGCACCCGGAACTGGTCAGCGACGTGGTGCTGGCACACGCCGCCGGCACCCCCGAACCCGACGGGAACGTGCTGCTCAGCGGGACGGGCGGGATGGCCGCCGAGATCCGCGACCACGCGGTGCGCCGCACCGCGGACGGGCACGGCTGGCTGCTGGGCGACCGCGGCTCCGGCGTCTGGCTCGGCCGCGAGGCCGTCGCCGGCGCCCTCGCCACCCTCGACCGGGACGAGCCGCTCACCGGCCTGGACGCGGCCCTCGCCGCGGAGCTGACCGGCCCGGACGGCCCCGGCGCGGACCCGCGCGCGGCGCTGATCGCCGCCGTCCACGCGGGGGCCCCCACCGACCTGGCCCGGCTCGCCCCCGTCGTCCTCGCCCGCGCCGGGACCGGCGACCCCGCCGCCCGCGCCCTGGTCGACCGCGCCGCCGACCACCTGCTCGACACCCTGG
Source organism: Kitasatospora sp. NPDC015121 (assembly GCF_055562955.1). Taxonomy (NCBI): domain Bacteria; kingdom Bacillati; phylum Actinomycetota; class Actinomycetes; order Kitasatosporales; family Streptomycetaceae; genus Kitasatospora; species Kitasatospora sp. NPDC015121. The sequence continues at coordinate 264,545 of NZ_JBVHEH010000015.1, read as the reverse complement.
CGCTGCTCCGCCCGCCCGGCTCCGCCCTGCCCGTGGTGCTGGCGGGCGGCCTGCTCACCGCCGACACCCCGCTGGCCGCCCGCCTCCGCCCGCTGCTCGCCGCCCGCTGGCCCGCCGCCCCGCTGCGCACCGCCGGCGACGGCGCGGGCGCGGCGGCCTGGCTGGCGGCCCGCGCGCTGGGGCACGGGACGCCGGAGCTGCACCGCGCGCTGACGGCCTGACGGCCTGACGGCCCGACGACCGGGCGTCCCGCCGGGCGGCCCGGCTACGGGCAGGTCATCGTCCAGGGCGCGATCGTGCCGGGCGCCGCCTGGCGCGGGAGCCTGCGCGGGGCGTCGTCCTGCGGCCCGGGGGCGGGGCGGGCGGCCGCGCCCGGGAGGGCGATCTCGGCCCAGACCCACTTGCCGCCGCGCTTGCGGACCACGCCGTGGGCGAGGGCGAGTCCGGCGACCAGGAGCAGGCCGCGGCCGGACTCGGCGTCCTCGTCGGGCCGGCCGGGGACGCGGGGCAGGGCGGGGGAGGAGTCGTAGACCTCGATGACGGCGCGGTGGTGCAGCGGGTCGGCGTGGACGCCGACGGTGACGGCCGGGCCGGTGGCGTGGCGGACGGCGTTGCCGAGCAGCTCGGAGGTGACCAGGTCGAGGGCGAAGCGGGTGTCCTCGTCGAGCGGGGTGTTCCAGGAGGAGAGGAGGTCGCGGACCCGGCGGCGTCCGGCGGCGACGGTGGCGGGCTCGCGGGGCAGTGAGAACCATCGACGGTGGACGGACATGGCGGGCTCCTCACGCGGTTTCGCCCGATGGGCGGAGACTCGTCAGCCGATATGAGGGTATGTCAGATCCCAACATCTCTAGACAAGCTGAAATCTCTAGAGATGTCAATGCGTCAGGGGTCACACCGCGCGTAGGATGTCTAGAGAAGAGGGGAAGGAAGTCCGCCGCCATGACCAGTCACCCACGCGTCCCGCAGCCCAAGTACCAGCGGATCGCCGAGGACCTCAAGCGCGAGATCGACTCCGGCCGCTACCGGCCCGGCGACCGGCTCCCGGGCGAGAACGACCTGATGGCGACCTACGGCGTGGCCAGGATGACGGCCCGTCAGGCCCTCGGCGTGCTCAAGGACGAGGGGACGGTCGAGGCCCGCCGGGGCGTCGGCGTGTTCGTCCGGGAGTTCCGGCCGATACGGCGGCGCGGCATCCAGCGGCTCTCCGGCCGCACCTGGGGCGGCGGCGCCTCGGTCTGGTCGGCCGACATAGCCGCCCGCGAACTGACGGTCGACCAGCTGAGCGTCACCGAGCGCGAGGCCCCCGAGCGGATCGCCGCCGTGCTCGGCCTCAAGGGCGACGAACCGGCCTGCGTGCGCAGCCGCCGCTTCGTGCTGGACGGCAAGCCGGTCCTGCTCTCCGACTCGTACCTGCCGGCCGCGCTGGTCGCCGGCAGCCCGATCACCGCCCCGGACACCGGCCCCGGCGGGACCTACGCCCGGCTCGCCGAGCTGGGGCACAAGCCGGTGCACTTCCAGGAGCAGATCCGCTCCCGGATGCCCGCCGGCGACGAGGCGGAGCGGCTGGCGCTGGCGCCCGGCACCCCGGTCCTCCTGGTGCACCGGACCGCGTTCGCCGAGGACGGGCAGGCGGTGGAGGTCAACGAGATGGTGCTCGACGCCGCCTCGTACATCCTGGAGTACGACTTCGACGCCTGAGCCGGAGCGGCCGGAGTTTTCCACAGGCCTGTGGACGGACCGGCCGCGTTCACCGTTTCGGAGCAGCGCGCGGCGGCGCGCCGGGGCGGGCCCGGGCGCGGCGGCGGAGGGTGGGGGAGGGACTGCCCGCGAGCGGCGCGGGTGCGGCCCGCGACCCGGGAGGCGCCACGGTGACCCACCACGACCAGCTGGACTACTCCGACCGCACCGACTTCGAGGACGCCGACCGCGGCCTGGTCGCCCCGCCCGACACCGACACCGTCACCACGGCGGACGGTCGGGTCGCCTGGGACTTCCGGGCCACCGACTTCCTGGCCGGGGAGTGCCCCGACACCGTCCACCCCAGCCTCTGGCGGCAGTCCCAACTGACCGCCCGAGCCGGGCTGTTCGAGGTCACCGAGGGCGTCTACCAGATCCGCGGCTACGACCTGTCGAACATGACGCTGATCGAGGGCGAGCGCGGGGTGGTGGTGGTCGACCCGCTGGTGTCCGCCGAGTGCGCGGCGGCCGGCCTGGCGCTCTACCGGGCGCACCGGGGCGAACGCCCGGTCACCGCCGTGCTGTTCACCCACTCGCACATCGACCACTTCGGCGGCGTGGGCGGCGTCCTGCCCGAGGGCGCGGACGTCCCGATCGTCGCCCCGGCCGGGTTCATGGAGCACTCGGTCGCCGAGAACGTGTACGCGGGCACCGCGATGCTGCGGCGCGGCGACTACTACTCCGGCGGCGACCTGCCGGCCGGCCCGACCGGACTGGTCGGCATGGGCCTCGGCCACACGGCCTCGCACGGCACCCCGAGCCTGGTGCCCGCCACCCTCGACGTCACGCGCACCGGCCAGGAGGAGCGGCTCGACGGGGTCCTGTTCCGCTTCCAGCTGACCCCCGGCACCGAGGCCCCGTCCGAGCTGAACTTCTTCCTGCCCGAGCGCCGCGCCCTGTGCATGGCCGAGAACGCCACCCACAACCTGCACAACATCCTGACCCTGCGCGGCGCGGTGGTCCGCGACGCCCGGATCTGGTCGCGCTACCTCACCGAGGCGATCGAGCTGTTCGCCGCCGACTCCGACGTGGTGTTCGCCTCGCACCACTGGCCGACCTGGGGCACCGAGCGGCTCACCCGCTTCCTGTCCGAGCAGCGCGACCTGTACGGCTACCTGCACGACCAGACCCTGCGCCTGCTCAACCAGGGCCTCACCGGCACGGAGATCGCCGAGCAGCTGGAACTCCCGCCCGCCCTGGCCGCCGCCTGGCACGCCCGCGGCTACTACGGCTCGGTCAGCCACAACGTGAAGGCCGTCTACCAGCGCTACATGGGCTGGTACGACGGCAACCCGGCCTCGCTGTGGGAGCACCCCCCGACCGAGAGCGCCAAGCGCTACGTCGACTGCATCGGCGGCCAGGACGCCGTCCTCGCCAAGGCCCGGCGGTACGCCGACTCCGGCGACCTGCGGTTCGCCGCCCAGCTGCTCAAGCACGCGGTGTTCGCCGACCCGGAGGACGCGGACGCCAAGGAGCAGCTGGCGCAGGTCTTCGAACGGCTCGGGTACGGCGCCGAGAACGCCACCTGGCGCAACTGCTACCTGATGGGCGCGCTGGAGCTGCGCAACCCCCCGAAGGCGATGCCGTTCGGGGCCGGCAGCTTCGCCGGGGCGCTCACCGTCGACCAGGTCTTCGACTCGCTGGCGATCCGGGTCGACGGCCCCGCGGCCTGGAACGAACGGCTCAGCACCGTCTGGAAGTTCACCGACCTCGGCACCACCCACCGGGTCACCCTGCGCAACGGCGTCCTGGTGCACGCCGAGACCGCCGCCGACCCGGGGCCGGCCGACCTCACCGTCACGCTCAGCAAGCCGCAACTGTTCGGCCTGCTGGCCGGGAAGGGCACCGACGGGCTCACCCTGGACGGCGACCCCGCCGTGCTGACGAGGCTGTTCGCGGTCCTGGACGAGTCCGACCCGGCGTTCGCGGTGGTCACCCCCTGACCGGCGCCTGACGCCCGGTCGGTCCCGGCCGGCCGGGGCCCCGTGCTCGGCGCCGGCCGACCTGCCCCGACGCCCGCGGCCGGTGCGGCCGTCAGTGCAGGTCGGCGACGAACGGGTGGGTGTGGTCGGCCGGGCAGCCGAAGATCCGCAGCTCGCCCCAGCGGCCGACGGTGACGCCCGTGGTGTCGTCGCTGGCGATGGTGAACAGCAGCGTCAGCGGGCCCCCGCAGGAGTCGCACACGTGCTGGTAGGGGTAGTTGAGGTGCCAGGACGGCCAGCCGCCGAGCTTCCAGCCGGGGACCCGGGTGATCACGTCCCCGCCCTCGGGGTCGGTCGCCCGCAGCAGTCGCTCCAGGCCGGGCCGCAGCTCGGGCGGCAGCTCCTCCGGGTAGGGGAAGTCGGTGAGGTGCTCCACCGCGAGGACGCACGGCCGCGGCAGGTACCACTCCTCGGCGAGCTCCGACGGCGGCGGCGGGTCCGCCACCGGGGCGGCGGCCAGCTCGGCGGCGCGCCGCCAGCGCAGGGCCACCACCGGGCTCACGTCGGCCTGACCCGCCGGCGCGTCCCAGTGCTCGACCGGGCACCAGAGCACCTGCGGCCCGTCCGGCCCGTCCGGCCCGTCAGGCCCGTCCGGCCACCACGGGCCGGGCACGTCCCGGGCGCGCAGCTGGGCGAGCGGCAACAGCGCCGGGAAGCACTCCGGATCGCCGTCCTCCGCCACCGGGCAGCGGGGCCACGGTTCGTCGGCGGGCCAGCGGACCGGGCCGCCGATCGAGCTGTCGTCCGGCCCGGGCGCCCCGGAGGCGGGCCAGAGCCGGGCGGCCCGGCGGCCGTGCGGCGCGAGCTCCGGCATCAGGGCCAGGATCTGCTCCGTGGAGGGGCGGGTGAGGTCCACCGTCGGGCCTTCCGGGTAGCGGGGAGCGCCCACGCTACCGCCGGGTGCCGACGGCCCGGTTCAGGGCCAGACCAGGCAGTACAGCTGGTGGCCGGCCTCGTGCAGGCGGTTGGCGAAGTCCTGCCACTCGTGCAGCATCTGGTAGATGACGAACGCGTCCCGCGGGCCCCGGCGGTCGGGGACGGTGGACCAGATGAAGGCGGCGGCGCCGAGCTCGGTCTCCTCCGCCTTGCGGAGCGGCTCGACCACGGTGTGCGGGAGCTGGACGACCGCGTAGTCGGGGTGCAGGACGACCAGTTCGAGCGGCGGCACGTGGTGCAGCGGGACGCCCTGGATGCCGGTGAGCACCATCGCGCTCATCGTCTCCGGCTTGATCTTGGTGGAGAGGTGGCCGTTGACCGAGCCGCTGGTCTCCATCAGGTCGCCGAGCCGGCCGAGGGCGCCGAGCTCGCCCGCGTCGAGGCCGAGGCCGCCGGGGCCGAGGGCGGTGGGAACCCTGGCGGCGGTCGCGCGGTCCGGTGCGCCGAAGTACTTGTAGGTGACCCCCACTCTGCCCTCCCCCCTCCTTCCCCTGCCCGTTCCCGTACCCCCGCCGGTCTCGCGGGGTCGGCGGCCGTGCCCCGCGACCTCGTCGGAACCGTCCTGCCTGTCGGACACTCGGACCATCCTCACCGGAACTCGCCGGAATCGACAGACCCTCGCACGTCCGGTGTCCCTCCGAACATGCCCCTTACCCGTCTGTCGGCGTGCTACACGAGCGCGCGTCACCCGACCTTACCTTCGGTACAGCCGGTGAGGGAGCAGCACACGGATCATCGTTCCAGATGATCGGGCCCGACATGCAGAACGCCAGGACACGATTTGAGACCATGTGCGGGTAAGAGCGGTTCCCGACCGCTCCCAGCACCCAACGGATGAGCGAGCGGATGAGCTACCCGTACGAAGCCCCCCAGTCCCAGTCGCTGTTCGACCGCGCCCTGGCCGTCACCCCCGGCGGCGTCAACTCGCCGGTGCGGGCCTTCCGCGCGGTCGGCGGCACGCCCCGCTTCATGGTGTCCGGCACCGGCCCGTACCTGACCGACGCGGACGGCCGCGAGTACGTGGACCTGGTCTGCTCCTGGGGTCCGATGCTGCTCGGCCACGCCCACCCGGCGGTGGTGGAGGCGGTGCGGCAGGCGGTCGCCCTGGGCACCTCGTTCGGCACGCCCGGGCAGGGCGAGGTCGAGCTGGCCGAGGAGATCGTCGCCCGGATCGCGCCGGTCGAGCAGGTCCGACTGGTCTCCAGCGGCACCGAGGCGACCATGTCGGCGATCCGGCTGGCCCGCGGCTTCACCGGCCGCGCCAAGGTGGTCAAGTTCGCCGGCTGCTACCACGGCCACGTGGACGCGCTGCTGGCCGCGGCCGGCTCCGGCGTCGCCACCTTCGGCCTGCCGGACACCCCCGGCGTGACGGGCGCCCAGGCCGGCGACACCATCGTGCTGCCGTACAACGACCTGGACGCGGTGCGCGCCGCGTTCGCCGCCCACCCCGGCCAGATCGCCTGCGTGATCACCGAGGCCTCGCCCGGCAACATGGGCGTCGTCCCGCCGCTGCCCGGCTTCAACCGGGGCCTGGCCGAGCTCTGCCGGGCCGACGGCGCGCTGTTCGTCTCGGACGAGGTGATGACCGGCTTCCGGGTCTCCAAGGCCGGCTGGTACGGCCTGGAGGCCGCCAAGGAGGGCTGGGCGCCGGACCTGCTGACCTTCGGCAAGGTGATGGGCGGCGGCTTCCCCGCCGCGGCGTTCGGCGGCCGCGCCGACGTGATGGCGCACCTCGCCCCGGCCGGCCCGGTCTACCAGGCGGGCACGCTCTCCGGGAACCCGATCGCCACCGCGGCCGGCCTGGCCCAGCTGCGGCACTGCACCGACGAGGCGTACGCGACGGTCGACCGGGTCGCCGCCGAGGTGTCCGGACTGGTCACCGAGGCGCTCGCCAAGGAGGGCGTGGCGCACCGGCTGCAGACCGCGGGCAACATGTTCTCGGTCTTCTTCACCGAGCGGCAGGTCACCAACTACGACGAGGCGCGCACCCAGCAGGCGTTCCGCTTCAACGCGTTCTTCCACGCGATGCTGAGCGGCGGCGTCTACCTGCCGCCCTCGGCCTTCGAGTCCTGGTTCGTCTCGGCCGCGCACGACGAGCGCGCGGTCGAGCGGATCGCCGCCGCCCTGCCCGCCGCCGCCCGCGCGGCCGCCGAGGCCACCGAGGAGACCGCCAAGTGACCGAGCAGCACCGGGAGAACCGGGAGACCACCGTCGTCCACGTGATGCGGCACGGCGAGGTCCACAACCCGGAGGGCGTGCTCTACGGCCGCCTCCCCGACTACCACCTCTCCGACCTGGGCCGGGAGATGGCCGAGCGGGTCGCCGAGCACCTCAAGGACCGGGACGTCACGTACGTGGTGGCCTCGCCGCTGGAGCGCGCCCAGGAGACCGCCGAGCCGATCGCCAAGGCGCACGGCCTGCAGGTGGCCGCCGACCCGAGGCTGATCGAGGCGGAGAACGTCTTCGAGGGCAAGACCTTCGGCGTCGGCGACGGCTCGCTGCGCAACCCCGGGTACTGGAAGCACCTGACCAACCCGTTCAAGCCGTCCTGGGGCGAGCCGTACATCGACCAGGCGGTCCGGATGATGGGCGCCCTCGCCGCGGCCCGGGACGCGGCGCGCGGGCACGAGGCGGTCTGCGTCAGCCACCAGCTGCCGATCTGGATCCTGCGCTCGTTCGCGGAGCGGCGCCGGCTGTGGCACGACCCGCGGCGGCGGCAGTGCTCGCTGGCCTCGCTGACCAGCTTCACCTACGAGGGCGACCGGATCGTCTCGATCGGCTACCGCGAGCCGGCCCGGGACCTGCTGCCGGCCCACCTGGTGGGCAAGGGCAAGAAGGGTGACAAACCGGTCGGCAAGAGCTTCGGGGCGTAGCTCACACCGGGCCCCGCGCGGGTAAGCCCGGCGGGCGGCGAAATGCCCGAATTAAGACGATCATAAGCAGAAGAACCGCAGGTCACGGGGGGTTCGGTCGACAAGGCCGGACCCCCCTAAAACGGGCCGAAGAGCCATGCGAAACTTTTCACATGTCACGGACGTCCAGCCGCCGCATCCGCCTCACCGCCGTCCTCGGCGCGGCCGCCACCCTGGTCCTCGCCGGTTGCGCCAGCTCCGCCACCGGCGGCGGTGGCGGGGTCGGCTTCGTCACCGGCAAGGGCGGCATAGACACCGCGAGCCCGGCGGAGCGGGTCGCCGCCCCCGACATCGGCGGCACCTCGCTGGACGGCGGCGGCAGCCTCAAGCTCTCCGACTACCGCGGCAAGGTGGTCGTCCTCAACATCTGGGGCTCCTGGTGCAGCCCCTGCCGGGCCGAGGCCAAGGGCCTGCAGGAGACCAGCGTGAAGTACGGCGACCAGGTGCAGTTCCTCGGCATCAACACCCGGGACACCGACCCCGCCAACGCCGTCGCGTTCGAGAAGAACTTCGGGGTGACCTACCCGAGCATCTACGACCCGGACGGCGCCCAGATCCTCAAGTTCCCCAAGGGCAGCCTCAACCCGCAGTCCATCCCGACCACCATCGTGGTCGACAAGGACGGCAGGCTGGCCGCCCGGTCGATGCACGCGCTGTCCGCCGAGGACCTGCAGGGCATGGTCGACCGGGTGCTGGCGGAGTCGAAGTGAGCGGCCCGCTGGCCGCCGGCACCGGGTACAACGAGACGGTCGGCAGCGGCGCGCTGGTGCTCGCGCTGCCGATCGCGCTGGCCGCCGGGCTGGTCTCGTTCTTCTCGCCGTGCGTGCTGCCGCTGGTGCCCGGCTACCTCAGCTACGTCACCGGCTTCTCCGCCGCCGACCTCTCCGACGCGAAGGGCGCCCGGCGCGGCCGGATGCTGGCCGGCTCGCTGCTGTTCGTGCTCGGCTTCGCCGCGGTGTTCGTCTCCGGCGGCGCGCTGTTCGGCTCCTTCGGCCAGACCCTCCAGGAGCACCGGCGGGTCATCTCGGTCGTGATGGGCGTGCTCACCGTGCTGATGGGCCTGGCCTTCATGGGCCTGCTGCCCGGCTTCAGCATGCGCGAGCTGCGCTCGCACCGCCGCCCCGCGATCGGCCTGGCCGGCGCCCCGCTGCTCGGCCTGGTCTTCGGCCTCGGCTGGACCCCGTGCATCGGCCCGACCATGGGCGCCATCCAGGCGCTGGCCTTCAGCCAGGCCGACGCCGACGCCGGGCGCGGCGCGCTGCTGATGGCCGTCTACTGCCTCGGCCTCGGCGTACCGTTCGTCCTGGCCGCGCTGGCCTTCCGCAAGGCGCTGGGCGCCTTCGGCTGGGTCAAGCGGCACTACCAGTGGGTGATGCGGATCGGCGGCGGCATGCTCGTCGCGGTCGGCCTGGCCCTGGTGACGGGAGTGTGGGACGAGCTGGTCAACCAGCTCCAGTACCTCACCGCGAACTTCTCGATCGGAATCTGACCGTGAGCGACACGAAGACCAGCAGCCAGCCGGCCGACGCCGCGGAGGACCCCGACGTCGAACGGCTCAGCACCGCGCCCGAGGAGAACGACGCCGCCCCGGTCGGGATAGGCGTGCTGGGCTGGCTGCGCTGGTTCTGGCGGCAGCTGACCTCGATGCGGGTCGCCCTGCTGCTGCTGTTCCTGCTGTCGCTGGCGGCCATCCCCGGCTCGCTGGTGCCGCAGAACACCAACGCGTTCAAGGTCGCGGCGTGGAAGGACGACCACCGGGGCGTCGCCCCGCTCTTCGAGAAGCTCCAGCTCTTCGACGTGTACAGCTCGGTGTGGTTCTCCGCGATCTACATCCTGCTGTTCGTCTCGCTGGCCGGCTGCATCCTGCCGCGCACCTGGCAGTTCGTCGGCGTGCTGCGCGCCCGGCCGCCGGCCGCCCCGCGCAACCTGACCCGGATGCCGGTCTACGCGGCCTGGCACACCGACGCCGCCCCCGACGCGGTCAACGCGGCCGCGCACCGGCTGCTGCGCGCGCGCGGCTTCCGGGCCGCCGCCGGCCGCGGCTCGGTGGCCGCCGAGAAGGGCTACCTGCGCGAGGTCGGCAACCTGCTGTTCCACTTCGCGCTGTTCGCCCTGCTCACCGGCTTCGCCTGGGCCAGCCTGGCCAGCGGCTCCGGCACCAAGATCGTGCTGGAGGGCCAGGGCTACTCCAACACCACCACCCAGCTCGACGACTTCACCGGCTCCCGGTTCTACGGCGTCGACGACCTGGACGCCTTCGGCTTCAAACTGGACGGCTTCACCGCCGACTTCCAGACCTCGGGCCCGGCGGCCGGCACCGCCAAGGAGTTCGTCGCCAACGTCCGCTACTGGGAGGGCGCCGACCCCGGCAAGCAGAAGAACGCCAGGATCGAGGTCAACCACCCGCTGGAGGTGGGCGGTTCCAAGGTCTTCCTGACCGCGCACGGCTTCGCCCCGGTGGTGACCGTCCGCAACGCCAAGGACGAGGTGGTCTACCGGGGCCCGACGGTGTTCCTGCCGCAGGACTCCAACGTCACCTCGCCCGGCGTGATCAAGGTCAACGACTACGGCACCGGCCCGGACGGCGAGCGGACCCAGCTCGCCCTCAGCGGCTACTTCCTACCCACCGCGCCGGACAACTTCCAGCAGACCGGCCGCCCGCTGTCGGTCTTCCCGGCGGCCGCCAACCCGCTGCTGGTGCTCAACGCGTACGTCGGCGACCTGCGCACCGACAGCGGCCTGCCGCAGAACGTGTACGAGCTCGACGACAAGGCGATGACCCAGCTGAAGGTCAACGGCGCGCCCGCCTCCGTCCCGCTCAAGGTCGGCGAGGGCTGGCAGCTGCCGGACGGCTACGGCAGCGTCACCTTCGACGGCTACCAGCAGTGGGCCAACTTCACCGTCTCGCACCGCCCCGGCAACGGGGTCGCGCTGGTCGGCGCGGTCGCCGCGATCCTCGGCCTGATCGGCTCGCTGTTCGTCCAGCGCCGCCGGATCTGGGTCCGGGCCACCGCCGGCCCCGACGGCCGCACCCTGGTCGAGGTCGCCGGCCTCGGCCGCAGCGAGTCCAACCGCACCGCCGAGGAGCTCGCCGAGCTCGCCGTCGACCTGCAGGACGACGCACCCGCCGCCGAGGAACCGACCGGCTCCGACGGCCCCGAAGACGACGCACCCGCCGCGACCGACCCCCCGGCCGCGACCGTCCCCACCGCCCCGGAAACCAAGGAGTAGACGGTGCTGCTCGCGCAGGTCAACACCCAGTTGGCCCAGACTTCCAACAACCTGATCTATTCGGCGATGGCCGTCTACACCCTGGCCATGTTCGCCCAGATGATCGAGTGGACCTTCGGGTCCAAGGGCGGCGTCGCCGTCCGCTCCGCGCAGCAGGGCTCCCTCGCGGAGTCGGTCGCCGAGTCCGTGGCCGCGGCCAAGGGCGTCCGCAAGGTCACCGTCACCGTCGCCTCCCAGGGCGGCGGCACCACCACCCTGACCCGCACCGCGCTCGCCGACGCCGGGGCCACCACGGTCACCAGCGGCCGCGGCGACGACGGCCCGGCCGACGGCCCCGGCCCGGCCGGCACCAGCGAGAAGGCCGACATGGCCGGCCGGATCGCGGTCTCGCTCACCGTCCTCGGCCTGCTGCTGCACACCGGCGGCGTGGTCACCCGCGGCCTGTCGGTGATGCGCTGGCCGTGGGGCAACATGTACGAGTTCTCCTGCGCCTTCGCCCTGATGATGGTCGCCACCTACGTGGTCATGCTGGCCGCGAAGAAGAACGTCCGCTGGCTCGGCCTGCCCGTGGTGATCGCCGCGCTGCTCTTCCTGGGCATCGCCGTCACCGTCCTGTACACCGACTCCGAGCAGCTCGTCCCCGCCCTGCACTCGTACTGGCTGGGCATCCACGTCTCCACCGCGATCATCTGCGGCGGCGCCTTCTTCGCGGCGTTCATCGCCACCGGCGCCTACCTGCTCAAGGACCGCCACGAGCACCGCGTCGCGGCCGGGCTGACCGTCCGCGCCGCCAACCTGATGGAGCGGCTGCCCGCCTCCGGGACGCTCGACAAGCTCTCCTACCGGATCAACGCCCTGGTCTTCCCGCTCTGGACGTTCACCATCATCGCGGGCGCGATCTGGGCCGAGGCCGCCTGGGGCAAGTACTGGGAGTGGGACCCGAAGGAGACCTGGTCCTTCATCACCTGGGTCGCCTACGCCGCCTACCTGCACGCCCGCGCCACCGCCGGCTGGCGCGGCCGCAAGGCCGCCTACCTGGCCCTGCTCGCCTTCGCCTGCTGGCTGTTCAACTACTACGGCGTCAACATCTTCGTCACCGGCAAGCACTCCTACGCCGGCGTCTGACGCCGCCCCGGCACACCCGTCCCACCACCCCACCACCCACGCACCACAAAGCCGCGAGGAGGGCCGCACCATGGAGTGCGACGAGGTCATCATGACCGTCCGAATCACCGCAGCGGAACGCACGCTGCTGCGACGGCTCGCCCAGGGCCACCACAGCGACGTCTCCGAAGTCGTCGCCGACGGGCTGCTGGACGTCCTGCCCACCCTGCACTGCCCGGCGGACGCCTACCGGCTGCTCGCCGCCATCACCCCCCCGGCGCCCTGCGCGCTCACCGTCTGGCTCCCCACCGAGCTGGCCGACCTGCTCACCATCGCCACCGCGCGGATCGCCCAGTCCACCGGCGTCCGGCTCGGCTCGTCCTGCATCATGCTCGGCGCCGCGGTCCGGCTCTGGCTGGCCCAGGACCCGCAGCGGCTGGCGGCCAACCTCACCACCATGCACGCCGGCCGGCCGGCCGCGCTGGCCGCCGCGTAGGGCTCCGCGAGGAGCACGCGCGCGGGGGCCGGAAGCGATCTCCTCGCTTCCGGCCCCCGCGCGCACACGCGTCCGCGGCCGTTACGCGGCCTGCTGCCAGCTGACCGGGGAGAAGTAGGCCGGGCGGCGCTCGACGCGCGACCAGGTGGCGATCGGTTCGACGGCCGGGGCGGCGGCGGTGGCGGCGGCCACCGCGGCCCGGGCGGCCAGGACGGCGGTCAGGGCGGCCAGTTCTTCGGCGGTCAGCGAGCCGCGGACGACGCGGACGAGAGGTTCGCTCATGGTTCCTGTTCTCCCCCAAGCTTGATTCGGAAAGGTTTCGGCGCGCTTGACCGGTCGTTACATCGGCGGGTTGCCGTGCTTGCGGCTGGGCAGGTCGGCGTGCTTGGTGCGGAGCATGGCCAGCGAGGAGGCGAGCACCGCGCGGGTCTCCGCGGGGTCGATGACGTCGTCCACGAGGCCGCGCTCGGCCGCGTAGTACGGGTGCATCAGCTCGCTCTTGTACTCCTTGATCTTCTGCGCGCGGGTCGCCTCCGGGTCCTCGGAGCCGTTGATGTCGCGGCGGAAGATGACGTTCGCGGCGCCCTCGGCGCCCATCACGGCGATCTCGTTGGTCGGCCAGGCGAACGACAGGTCGGCGCCGATCGAGCGGGAGTCCATCACGATGTACGCGCCGCCGTACGCCTTGCGCAGGATCAGCTGGATCCGCGGCACGGTGGCGTTGCAGTACGCGTAGAGCAGCTTCGCGCCGTGCCGGATGATGCCGTCGTGCTCCTGGTCGACGCCGGGCAGGAAGCCGGGCACGTCGAGCATGGTGACCAGCGGGATGTTGAAGGCGTCGCACATCTGCACGAAGCGCGCGGACTTCTCGCTGGCGTTGATGTCCAGGACGCCGGCCAGCGACTGCGGCTGGTTGGCGATGATGCCGACCACGTGGCCGTCGACCCGGGCCAGCGCGCAGATCACGTTGGTGGCCCAGCGCTCGTGGACCTCCAGGTACTCGCCGTGGTCGACGACCTCCTCGATCACCTTGCGCATGTCGTACGGGCGGTTGCCGTCCGCCGGGACGAGGTCGAGCAGCGAGTCGTTGCGGCGCTCCACCGGGTCGTCGCTCGGCACCGACGGCGGCATCTCGCGGTTGTTCTGCGGCAGCAGCGACAGCAGGTAGCGGACCTCTTCGATGCAGGACTGCTCGTCGTCGTAGACGAAGTGCGACACGCCCGAGACCGAGGAGTGCACGTCGGCGCCGCCGAGGCCGTTCTGCGAGATCTCCTCGCCGGTGACCGCCTTGACGACGTCCGGGCCGGTGATGAACATCTGCGAGGTCTCGCGGACCATGAACACGAAGTCGGTGAGGGCGGGGCTGTAGGCCGCGCCGCCCGCGCACGGGCCGAGCATCACGGAGATCTGCGGGATCACGCCGGAGGCCCGGGTGTTGCGCTGGAAGATGCCGCCGTAGCCGGCCAGCGCGGTGACGCCCTCCTGGATGCGGGCGCCGGCGCCGTCGTTCAGCGACACCAGCGGCGCGCCGGCCGCGATGGCCATGTCCATGATCTTGTGGATCTTCTGCGCGTGGGCCTCGCCCAGCGCGCCGCCGAAGATCCGGAAGTCGTGGGCGTAGGTGAAGACGGTCCGGCCGTGCACGGTGCCCCAGCCGACGATCACGCCGTCGGTGTGCGGCTTCTTCGCCTCCAGGCCGAAGCCCTGGGCGCGGTGCCGGCGCAGCGGCTCCACCTCGTGGAAGGAGCCCTCGTCCAGCAGCAGCTCGATGCGCTCCCGGGCGGTCAGCTTGCCCTTGGCGTGCTGCGCCTCGGTGGCCTTCTCGCTCGGCCCGCGGCGGACCTGCTCGCGCAGTTCGTGCAGCTCGGCGACCCGACTACGGGCGTCGGCCGGAGCCTCGTCGCCGACCGGCGCATCGTGCAGGACCGTCATTTCGAACCACTCCAAGCTCGCGTGGGGCAGCGAACACCTCTTCTGTTACGACAGTACGAGTCAGTGCGCCCGCGTTTCGGCGTCGAATCCGTACAAGGTCGGGAGCCGAACGCTGTACAGGCTCGACATAAGGGGGCGCACGGGGCTACCGCCGGGTCGCCGCGGACGGGTGTCCGGGCATGCCTCGGAGAGGGGGTGGGGGAACGGTCGAACCGGCAGGTCAACGGCCGGATCGCGGGCGCGCGGAGGCGGCCGGCCGGCCGCCCGTCGACAGGGGCGCACGGGGGCCGGCGGGCCGGGGTCCGGGCCACTCGGCGGGTCCGGATGGTAGGGATGCGCCAAAAGGCGTGATCAGGACCTGGGGCGGTCCTCGTCCTCGGGCCGGTCGCCGTCGCGGCGCAGCTCCTCCTCGCGGCGGCGCAGGTCCGCCTCCCACTGCTTGAGCATGTCCTCGTGCTGCTCGTTGCCGCGCTTCAGCGAGGCCAGGAACTCCGGGTCGTCGTCCGGCGCGAGCGGGCGGCGGGGGCGCTCGCGCTCCGGGTACCCGGCGGTCGGGCCGGACGGCCAGGCACCCCGGCGGCGGGCGCCGGTGCGGTCGCGGCCGGCCACCAGCCAGGCGATCGAGCCGACCAGCGGGAAGAACAGCACGACGATCACCCAGACCACCTTCGGCAGGTGGCGTATCTCGTCCTCGGGGGTGGTCAGGCAGTCGATGAACGCCCACACCCACAGGGCCAGCAGCGCCACCATGGGCACGACTCTCAGCACAGCGCAGATCTCCGGTGAAGTTCGGACAGGACCCTTGGCGGGCTCAGGTTAGCCCGTACCGGATACTGGCAGGTATGGCATACGACGATCTCCGTTCCTTCCTCCGGGCGCTGGAGCGGGAAGGCGACCTGAAACGGATCAAGGTCGAGGTCGACCCCCACCTGGAGGTCGGCGAGATCGTCGACCGGGTGCAGAAGGCCAAGGGCCCCGCGCTGCTCTTCGAGAACGTCAAGGGCTCGGCGATGCCGCTGGCCGTGAACGTCTTCGGCACCGAGCGGCGGCTGTCCAAGGCGCTCGGCCTCAAGTCGCCCGACGACATCGCCGAGAAGATCGGCGGCCTGCTCAAGCCCGAACTCCCGCAGGGCTTCACCGGCTTCCGGGAGGCGTTCGGCAAGCTCGCCTCGATGGCGCACGTCCCGCCGCGGAACGTGAAGTCCGCCGACGCGCCCGTCCACGAGGTGGTGCTCACCGGCGACGACGTCGACCTGGAGCGGCTGCCCGCGCTGTTCACCTGGCCGCTGGACGGCGGCTCCTTCTTCAACCTCGGGCTCACCCACACCAAGGACCCGGACTCCGGCGTCCGCAACCTCGGCCTGTACCGGCTGCAACGGCACGACAAGCGGACCATCGGCATGCACTGGCAGATCCACAAGGACAGCCGCAACCACGCCGCGGTGGCCGCCAAGCGCGGCGAGAAGCTGCCCGTCGCGATCGCCTTCGGCTGCCCGCCCGCCGTCACCTACGCCGCCACCGCGCCGCTGCCCGGCGACATCGACGAGTACCTGTTCGCCGGGTTCGTCGCGGGCGAGCGGGTCCGGATGGTCGACTGCAAGACCGTCCCGCTGCAGGTCCCGGCGGACGCCGAGGTGGTGCTGGAGGGCTGGCTGGAGCCCGGCGAGCTGCTGCCCGAGGGTCCGTTCGGCGACCACACCGGCTTCTACACGCCGCAGGAGCCGTTCCCGGCGCTGACCATCGACTGCGTGACGATGCGCCGCCGTCCGCTGCTGCAGTCGATCGTGGTCGGCCGGCCGCCGACCGAGGACGGGCCGCTCGGCAAGTTCACCGAGCGCTTCTTCCTGCCGCTGCTCAAGGTGATCATCCCGGACATCGTCGACTACGACCTGCCCGAGGCCGGCGGCTTCCACAACTGCGTGATCGTCTCGATCGACAAGAAGTACCCGAAGCACGCGCAGAAGGTCATGCACGCCATCTGGGGCGCCCACATGATGTCGCTGACCAAGCTGATCGTCGTGGTGGACGCCGACTGCGACGTGCACGACTACCAGGAGGTCGCCTGGCGGGCCCTGGGCAACGTCGACTACAGCCGGGACCTCTCGGTCGTCGAGGGTCCGGTCGACCACCTCGACCACGCCTCCTACCAGCAGTTCTGGGGCGGCAAGGCGGGCATCGACGCCACCCGCAAGCTCCCCGAGGAGGGCTACACCCGCGACGGCGGCTGGCCCGAGATGGTCGCCTCCGACCCGGAGACCGCCGCCCGGGTCACCCGCCGCTGGAAGGAGTACGGGCTCTGATGACCACCGCCGACGCGTTCGAGGCCCCGCCGAGCCGGACCCGGGCCTTCCTGCGCCTGGTCGCGATCGAGCACTCGGTGTTCGCGCTGCCCTTCGCCTACATCGCCGCGCTCACCGCGATGTTCCTCGCCGACCGGTCGGTGCACTGGCGCGAACTGCTGCTGGTCACCGTCTGCATGGTCGGCCTGCGGACCTTCGCGATGGCCGCCAACCGGATCATCGACCGCGAGATCGACGCCCGGAACCCGCGCACCGCCGGCCGCGAGCTGGTCACCGGCGCCGTCTCGGTGCGCACCGCGTACGTCGGCTCGGCGATCGCGCTGGTGGTCTTCCTCGGCTCGGCGGCGCTGCTGAACCCGCTGTGCCTGCTGCTGGCGCCGGTCGCGGTCGTCCCGATGGTGGTCTACCCGTACGGCAAGCGGTTCACCGACTTCCCGCAGGCGATCCTCGGCCTGGCCCAGGCGATCGGCCCGATCGGGGCCTGGCTGGCGGTCACCGGCAGCTGGTCCTGGGACGCGGTGGTGCTCGGCCTGGCGGTCGGCGTCTGGATCGGCGGCTTCGACCTGATCTACGCCTGCCAGGACGTCGCGGCCGACCGCGGCACGGGCGTGCGCTCCGTCCCGGCCCGGTTCGGGGTGCCCGCCGCGATCACCGGCGCCCGGGTCTGCCACGCGGTCACCACCGTGCTGCTGGCCTGGTACGCGGTGCTGACCGACGCGGGCGCGTTCTTCTGGTGCGGGCTCGCGGTGGTGGCGGGCGCGTTCGTCTACGAGCACACCATCGTGAAGCCGAACGACCTGTCCCGGCTGAACCGGGCGTTCTTCTCCACCAACGGCTTCGTCGGGATCTCGCTGTTCGGCTTCGCGCTGATCGACCTGGTCAGCCGCGGCCTGACGATCTGATCACCGGCAGACCCAGGGGCGCGCGGGCGAACCCGCGCGCCCCTGTCGTGCGTCCCGCGCAAATTCGTTGGCCGGGCCCGGCACCGCGTTCCTAGGGTGGCCCGCATGCGCGTCCCCTACCCGCGGACGCCGCACCTCCCGTGGTCCCCGGGGGCGGCGGCCGACGACGTCCGCAGCGGCGACCCCTCCGGCCTGGCCGGGGCCGAGGTGGTCGTCACCGAGAAGCTCGACGGCGAGAACACCACGCTCTACCGGGACGGCCTGCACGCCCGCTCCCCGGACTCCGGCCACCACCCCTCCCGCGCCTGGGTGAAGGGCCTCCAGGGCCGGATCGGCCCGCACCTCCCGGCCGGCTGGCGGATCTGCGGGGAGAACCTGTACGCCCGGCACTCGCTGGCCTACACCGACCTGGACAGCTGGTTCCACGGCTTCTCGGTCTGGACCGACCGGGACCGCTGCCTCGACTGGGACGCCACCGTCCGCTTCCTGCACCGCCTCGGCGTGCCCACGCCCCGGGTGCTGTGGCGCGGCCGCTACGACGAGCGGGCGCTGCGCGCGCTCAGGATCGACCCCGAGCGCCAGGAGGGCTACGTGGTGCGCACGGTCGAGGGCTTCGACCGGGCCGGGTTCGGGCGCCGGGTCGCCAAGTGGGTCCGTCCGCGGCACGTCCGCACCGACACCCACTGGATGCACGCCGCCGTGGTCGAGAACGGCCTCGGCCCGAACGCCCCGCTCTGGCACGTCCGCTCCGGCGGCACCCCGGACGGCGCCGGGCTCGCCGCCGCCCTCGGCCGCTCCCCGTTCACCGGCCTCGACGACGTCACCGCCCGGCTCGACGCCCTCGGCCGCACCGGGAACGCCCGGCTCGACGGCGTCCTCGCCTACGCGCTGCGCGCCGAGCACCGCGCCGCCCTGCTGCCCGCCCTGGCCGGACCGCTCGGCCCGCGCCGGGCCCGCCGGATCGCCGACCTGGTCGGCCTGCACCCCCGGCTCGCCCAGCCGTACCCCGACGAGCGGCGCCGGGCCGGCCTGACCGGCCTCACCGCCGCCGCCGACCTCGGCGTGCTGCACGCCGTCGCCGCCGCCGCGCTGCCCGGGGCCGAGCAGGAGGTCGCCTGGTCCGCCCTGCACGCCGAGGACGCCGGACTGCTCGGCCCCGACCCGCTGGCCCCGCTGCGCACCGGCCTGCGCGAGGCCCTGACCGGCCTCGACCCGGACGTCCGGGACCGCTGCTGGGCCCACGCCCGCGAGGCGTACGGCCTCGGCCGGATCACCACCGTCGAGGAGGCCGTCGCCGCCACCTGGACCTGGCGGGACGGCCGCTTCCCCCGGCTGACGCACCTGTGCGGCCCGTCCGGCAGCGGCAAGTCCACGTACGCGGCGACCCTGCCCGGCACCCGGATCGCGCTGGACGAGCTGCGGGCCGCCCGGGGCTCCCGCGCCGACCAGCGCGACAACCCCGAACTCCTGCGCGCCGGGCTCACCGCACTGGAGGCCGCCCTCGCCGGGAACGGCACCGCCGTCTGGGACGCCACCTCGCTCAACCGCCACCAGCGCGGCCACGTGCACGCGATCGCCGAGCGCCGCGGCGCGCTGCTCACCCAGGTGGTCGCGGTCGTCGACCCGGCCGAGCTCGTCCGCCGCAACGCCACCCGCCCGCACCCCGTCCCGGCCGAGGTGCTCACCGCCCAACTGCACCGCTGGAGCCCGCCCTACCCCGGACAGGCCCACCGCACCCGCTACCTCGGCGCCGACGGCACCGTGGTGGACGGCGCGGGGTCCCTGGACGCCGCGGACGGCGCGGAGGAGGAGGACTGATGCGACCGATCGAGCAGATCTGCCAACGCGTCCGCTGGGACGACCGGTTCGACCCGGCCCGGTTCACGCTCGGCGTCCGGCAGCGCGACGACCGGATCACCCGCGTCCCGCTGGAGAGCTTCACCGCCGCCGGGGACGTGCCCTGGCACCGCGTCCGGCACGTCGAGGCGGACGGGCAGGTGGTCTGGGACCGCGAGACCGGCACCGACCTGCTCGACACCACCACCGCCGGACGGCGCACCGCCCCGCGCGCGCTGCCCGCGCCGTTCTTCACCCCGAGCACCCCGCACGCCTGGCACCCCGGGCGCGGCTGGCGGCCCACCGGAGCCGGAGCCGGGGCTGGGGCTGGGGCTGGGGCCGGAGCCGGGGCGGTCGGGCGGCTGCGGGTGGTCACCTGGAACACCCTGTGGGACCGCTACGACCCCGAGCTGATCCACACCGCCCGCCGCCGCCCGCTGCTGCTCGCCGCGCTGGAGGCCGCCGACGCCGACCTGATCGCCCTCCAGGAGGTCGAACCGGCCCTGGTGAAGCTGCTGCTGGCGCAGGACTGGGTGCGCGCCGGCTACACCCTGGGCGCCGACCCGTTCGGCCGGGAGATCGACCAGCACGGCCTGCTGCTGCTCAGCCGCCTGCCCGTCCAGGAGGCCGGGCGGCACCCGCTCGGCCCGCACAAGGCCGTCACCGCCGTCACCGTCCACACCGCCGCCGGGCCGCTCACCGTCGCCGCCGTCCACCTCAGCAGCGACCACTCGCCCGCCGCCGCCGACCGCCGCCGCGCCGAACTCGCCACCCTCGCCGAGGGGTTCGCCGCCGTCGGGGGCGAACTGCTGGTGCTCGGCGACTTCAACGACACCACCGCCGCGCCCGCCACCGCCCTCGGCCTGCGCGACACCTGGACCGAGGCGCACGGCCCCGAGGACCACACCCCCACCTTCGACCCCGTCGCCAACCCGCTCGCCGCCGTCTCCTCCCGCACCGGCCGGCCCGGCCGGCTGGACCGCGTCCTGCTCCGCCCCGGCCGCCCGCGCACCGCCGCCGCCCGGCTGCTCGGCCACCGCCCCGGCCCCGACGGCCTACACCCCTCCGACCACTACGGCCTCGCCGTCGACCTCGACCTGGACGCCGCCCCCGGCCGGCTCGACGCCCCCACCACCGCCCGCACCGCCGTCGCCTGGCTGCCGCCCGCCCACCTCTGGCCGCCCCTCCAGCGCCTGCGCGCCCGGCACGACCCGCACCACGACCGCTGGCCGCCGCACGTCACCCTGCTGCCCGCCTTCGTCGCCGAGCACGAGTTCGACCGGGCGCTGCCGCTGCTCGCCGAGGCCGCCGCCGAGATCCCGCCGTTCACCGCCCGGTTGGCGGGCGTCCGGAGCTTCGAGCGGCCCGGCACCGGCACCGGCACCCGCTGGCTCGACCCGGCGGCCGGCCCCGGCACCGGCTGGACGGACCTGCACCGCGCCCTGCGGCGCCGCTTCCCGCAGTGCCGCACCCACGAGGACGGCTACCGGCCGCACCTGACCCTCGGCCAGGGCTCCTTCCCCACCGACGAGTTGACGCCGACGACGGTCGAGGTCGGCGAGTTCGTGCTGCTCTCCCGGCGCGGCGACGGGCCGATGACCCCGCGCGCCGTCGTCACCCTCGGCACCGGCGCGGTCCGCGAGCTCCCGGAGCCGGTCGCGGTCGCCGATCCCGTCGAACCCCGTCCGGACGTCCACGAGTTGACCGCCCGGATCGCCGCCGTCCTACCCGGCGGGACCCACCTGGCCGGCTCCCGCCGGATGCGCTGCCACGCGCCCGGCGCCGACCTCGACCTGGTCGCCGTCCTGCCCGGGCCCGTCCGACCGGCCGTGATCGCGCGGAAGGTGGCGGACGCCCTGCCCGAGGCCCGCAACCTCCGGGAAGTGCACGGCGCCCGCGTCCCCGGCCTGCGGCTGGACGTGGCCGGCCTCGCCGTCGACCTGGTGCTCGCCCCCGCCGCCGACTCCGCGATCGCCTACAGCGCCGTCACCGACGCCGACGCGGTGCTGGCCGCCGTCGGCCCCCGCCACGCCGCCTTCGCCGCGCTCACCCGCCGGGTCAAGGCCTGGGCGTCCGTCCGCGGCCTGACCTCCGCGCCCTTCGGCCACCTCCCCTCCCTCGCCTGGACGGTGCTCGCCGCCCGGACCGTCGTCGGAACGACCACCGAGGACCCCGCCGAGCTGTTCGGGCACTTCACCGCGGTCTGGGCCGCGCACGACTGGCGCCACCCCGTCACCCTGCACGGCGGCCCCGCCACCCCGCAGCCCGACCCCGTCACCGTCTACACCCCCACCGCCCCCGTCCGCAGCTGCACCACCCAGGTCGGCGCCGGCACCCGCGACCTCCTCACCGAGGAGCTCTACCGCGCCTGGGAACTCGGCCCCGACCACCCCGACCTCCTCACCCCGCCCCCGCTCCACCGCCGCCACGCCGCCTGGCTCCTGCTCACCCCCGCCCCCGACCGCCTCGGTCCCACCCGGGGCCGCCTCCGCGCCCTGCTCACCGCCCTCGACCCGCACGCCCCCGCCCACCACGCCTGGCCCCACCCCCTCCCCGGCCCCACCCTCGCCATCGGCCTCGGCCCCACCCCGCCCACCCCGGAGACCCTCGCCCCGCTCCTGCGCCACACCCTCCCGGACGTCCCCGCCCGCCGCGTTCCCGGCGGGGAGCTCGCCTTCTAGACGGACGAGGAGCGGCACCGGGGACCCGGGCGACGACGGGCCCGCGCTGCCGCGCGCCGGTTCCCCCCGGAGGGCCCGTACCGCCGTGTGCCGCCGCCGACGGGGACCGGGGACGGCGCAACGCCTCCGGTCCCCGGCCCCCCGGCCCGTCCGGGCCTCCGGAGGCCCGTCCGGGCCTCCTACGCCCCCTTGAGCGCCAGCCGCGCGTACGCCCGGACGTCCGCGTCCCCGTCCGCCAGGCGTTCGCGCAGGGCCGCGTCGACCGGCGGCTCCCCGGCGCCCGCCGCCATCGCCCGGACGGCGGCCTTGCGGACGTCCGCGTTCTCGTCCGCCGCCAGGGCCGCCAGCGCGGCCCAGCGCCCGGCCGCGCCGAGGACGCCCGCGGCGGCCTTCCGGACCTGCCAGGCCGGGTCCGGGCGCTGGGCCAGGTCGGCCAGTCCCGCTCCGCCGAGGCCGGCCGCGCCGGTGAGGGCCCCGGCCCGGACCAGCGGGTCGGGGTCCTCGGCGAGCCCGGCCAGCACCCGCGCGGAGGCGGCGTCGCCGATCACGCCGAGGCCCTCGCCGACGGCGACCCGCACCTCGCGGGCGACGTCCGCCGCGCCGGCGGCCAGCGCGTCCGCCGCGTCCAGCGAGACCAGCCCGCGGACGGCCTGCAGCCGCACCGGCGTCTGCGCGTCGCGCAGCCCGGCGGCGAACAGCGGGACCGACCCGCCGCGCAGCACCCGGGCGAGTTCCAGGACGCCCGCCCGCACCACCGGGTCGGGGGAGCCGGCCGCACCGGCCAGCGCGGTCCCGAGCGCCGGGTCGAGGACCTCCACCAGCTCCCGCAGGCCGGAGACGGCCGCGCCGCGGACCCGCCCGTCGGGGTCGCCGAGCGCGGCGACCAGCGCGCGGCCGGTGCCCTCGGGGGTGTGCTCGGTGAGCGCGGCGACGGCGGCCAGCCGGACGTCCGGGTCGGGGTCGGTCAGGTAGTCGACGACCGCCGCGCCCTCGGCCCGCAGCACCTCCAGCACCCGGCCCCGCGGCTTCGCCGCGCCGGGGGCCGCCGTCCGGTCCGCCGCCGAGGCGCTCGTCCCGGTGCGGCCGACCACCATCGCCTCGACGGTGCCGAGCAGGTCGACCTCGCCGCCGGGCGGCTCCAGCCCGTCGACGGGGACGAGGTAGGGCGCGACCGGCCGGGTCAGGAACTCCATCGCGCCGTCGGCCCGCTTGCGCAGGTTGAGGTGCCGGAACCAGCGGGCGTCGTCCTGCGCGGGGCGGTCCAGGCGCTGGTGGTAGAGGCCCCAGCGGGACTCCTCGCGGGCCAGCGAGGCCCGGGCGGCCATCTCCGCGCAGTCCCGGATGAAGTCGACCTCCACCGCCCGCATCAGCTCGTGCGGGGTGCGGGCGCCGATCGAGGCGACCTCGCCGCGCATCCGCTCGAAGTGGTCGAGCGCGACGGAGAGCCGGGCGCCGGTCTTCGGCGGGGCGACGTAGTCGTTGACGAAGCGCCGCAGCTTGTACTCGACCTGCTGCTGCGGCGGCCCGTCGGGGTGCTCCAGCGCCCGGTAGACCAGCCGGTGCGCGTCGGCGACCTGGTCGGCCGGCAGCCCGGCCCGGGCGGCCGGCAGGTGGCCGGCCGCGTGGGTCCCGGCCAGCTCGCCGAAGACGAACGCCCCGATCATGTAGTTGTGCGGCACGCAGGCCAGGTCCCCGGCCGCGTACAGCCCGGGCACCGTGGTCGCCGCGTTCTCGTCCACCCACACGCCGCTCGCGCTGTGGCCGCCGCACAGGCCGATCTCGGAGATGTGCATCTCGACGTCGTGGGTGCGGTAGTCGTGGCCGCGCCCGGCGTGGAAGGTGCCCCGGCTGGGGCGCTCGGTGGTGTGCAGGATCGACTCCAGCGCCCGCACGGTCTCCTCCGGCAGGTGGGTGGTCCGCAGGTACACCGGGCCGCGCTCGGAGGCGAGCTCGACCGCGAACTCGGCCATCATCTGCCCCGACCAGTAGTCGGAGTCGACGAACCGCTCGCCGTGCCGGTTCACCTGGTAGCCGCCGAACGGGTTGGCCACGTACGCGCAGGCCGGGCCGTTGTAGTCCTTGATCAGCGGGTTGATCTGGAAGCACTCGATGCCGGACAGCTCCGCGCCCGCGTGGTACGCCATCGCGTAGCCGTCGCCCGCGTTGGTCGGGTTCTCGTAGGTGCCGTACAGGTAGCCGCTGGCGGGCAGTCCGAGCCGTCCGCACGGCCCGGTGGCCAGCACCACCGCCCCGGCCGAGACCAGCACGAACTCGCCGCTGCGGGTGTCGAACCCGGCCGCGCCGACCGCCCGCCCGCCCTCGGTGAGCACCCGCACCGGCATCACCCGGTTCTCGATGGTGACCCGCTCGCGCATCCGGCGCTCGCGCAGGACGCGGTACAGCACCTTCTTGACGTCCTTGCCCTCCGGCATCGGCAGCACGTACGACCCGGAGCGGTGCACCTGCCGCACCGCGTACTCGCCGTGCTCGTCCTTCTCGAACTTGACGCCGTACCGTTCCAGCCGCCGCACCATGTCGAAGCCGCGCCGGGCGGTCTGCCGGACGGTGGCCTGGTTGACGACGCCGTCGTTGGCCCGGGTGATCTCGGCGACGTACGCGTCCGGGTCGGCCCGGCCCGGGACGATCGCGTTGTTGACGCCGTCCATGCCCATCGCGAGCGCCCCGGAGTGGCGCACGTGCGCCTTCTCCAGCAGCAGGACGCGCGCCCCGGCCTCGGCGGCGGCGATGGCGGCCATCGACCCGGCGGTGCCGCCGCCGACCACCAGGACGTCGCACTCCAGTCGGCGCGCCTCGCTGATCTCGGGTGTGCGCATCTGCCGTGCCTCTCAGGTGGGTGGGGAGTACGGGGTGAGGAGCAGCGCGCGCAGCGCGCTCCGGTCGGCCGCGGGGTCGCGCGGCCCGGGGACGTCGTGCAGGGCGGCCAGGGTGCCGCCGGCCAGCACGGCGACCCGGTCGCCGAGCAGCAGCGCCTCGTCCACGTCGTGGGTGACGAAGACCACCGTGCAGCGCTCCTTCTCCCAGACGGAGAGCAGCAGCCGCTGCATCGCGGCGCGGGTCTGCGGGTCGAGCGCGCCGAACGGCTCGTCCATCAGCACGGCCCTCGGCGCGCCGACCAACGCCCTCGCCAGCTGGACGCGTTGGCGCTGCCCGCCGGACAACTCCCTTGGCAGCCGCTCGCCGTGGCCCTCCAGGCCGACCCGCCCCAGCCAGTCGTCGACCGGGGCGAGCCGCTCGGCGCGGCCCAACCCTGCTATGGACAGCGGTAGTTCGACGTTGCGGCGGACGGTGCGCCAGGGCAGCAGCCCGTCCTCCTGGAACACCAGCGCCCGGTCCGCCCCCGGGCCGGCCAACGGCCGCCCGTCGGCCAGCAGTTCGCCGCCGGTGGGCCGCAGCAGCCCGGCCAGCGCCCGCAGCAGGGTGGACTTGCCGCAGCCGGACGGGCCGAGCACGGTCAGCACCTCGCCCGGGGCGACGTCCAACTCGACGTCCCGCAGCACCGGTCGCCCCGGGTGGCCGACGCTCAGGGCGCGCGCGGTCAGGCGCAGGCTCATGCCCCCACCCCCGCCGGAACCGGGGCGGGCAGCCAGCGGGTGAGCCGCCGGCCGAGCAGCTCTACCGCGCCGGAGGTGGTCCAGCCGAGCAGGCCGATGGTGACCATCCCGACGAACACCCCCGGGTAGTCCAGCACCGTGTACGCGGACCAGGTGCGGTAGCCGACGCCGTACTGGCCGGAGACCATCTCGGCGGAGATCACGCAGATCCACGAGACGCCCAGGCCGACCGACAGCCCGCCGACCACCCCGGGCAGCGCGCCCGGCAGCACCACGCCGAACAGCACCCGCCCGGTCCCGCCGCCCATCGTGCGCACCGCCTCCTCCCAGCGCGGCGGCACCGCCCGCACCGCGTGCCGGGTGGCCACGGTGACCGGGAAGAACGCGGCGGCGCAGGTGATGAACACGATGCCCTGCTCGTTCTCCGGGAACAGCATGATCGCCACCGGGACGAGCGCGATCGCCGGGATCGGCCGGACCAGCTCCAGCACCGGGCCGACCAGGTCGGCGGCGAGCCGCGAACGGGCGGTCAGCACCCCGGCGGTGACGCCGAGCAGCGCGGCCAGCGCGAAGCCGGTGGAGATCCGCCGCAGGCTGTCGGCCAGGTCCTGCCAGTACACGGCGGTGCCGAGCTGCGCCTCCAGCGCGTCGAGGACCTCCAGCACCGTCGGCAGGTGGTCGAACCGCACCCAGGCCTCCACCTTGAAGGCGGTGAGCGCCTGCCACAGCCCGAGGAAGCCGAGCAGCGCCGCCACCCGCAGCAGCCTGCGCCGCGCGCTCACGCGGCGTCCAGCGCTTGCCGGTAGGTCAGCCGGGTGGCGGACGGGTGGGCGGCCAGGTAGGCCCCGGCGCCGTCCTCGGTGGTGAAGGGCTTGAACGCGTCGCCGTCCCGCACCCACCAGTCCTGGTCGGCGAACCAGCGGGTGCCGGTGGCCGCGTCGGGCACGTACGCGGCCCGCAGCTTGCCGGGGTTCGCCTTCACGGCCCGGAGCAGGCAGGTCGGGTCGGCGGCCGGCCGGGTCGCCTGCTCGCCCTCGTACCAGAGCTCGCCGGCCAGCGCCGGGTCGGTGACGGGCCGGCCGCAGACCGGGTCGGTGCCGGTGATCCGGGCGGGTTCGCCGTCGCTCACGCCGGAGTCCTTCAGGTAGGACGGGTCGACGAAGCGGTCCGGGTCGAGCGCCTTGAGCACGCCGACCGAGGTCAGGAACGGCACGTCCGCGCGCAGCGCGGCCAGCAGCCGCGGGTCGAGGGCGGTGGCGAAGGTCGCGATGCCGTTCGGGCCGTTGTAGAGGTACACCACCTCGGGCGGCAGGCCGGTGGCCTCGGCGACGGTCCGCGCGGCGTCCAGCGGGTGCGCGTTGAGGTCGCGGGTGGCGGCGTCCTGGGCGCGCAGGAAGGCCCGGACGACGCCGGGGTGCGCGGTGCCGAACTTCTGCCGCACCACCACGCCGTGCAGGGTCGGCCGGCCGAGCGCCGCGCCGTCGTACAGCAGCCGCCCGTCCCCGGCGAACACCACCGCGGCCGGCCAGGCCACGAACTGGGCCAGCGCGTCGACGGCGTGCGCCTTCAGCGCGGAGGCGCCGACGGCCGGCTGCTGGTTCTGCTTCTGGATGTCGGCCTCGGCGACCCCGGCCGCGGCCAGGGCCTGCACCAGGGTGCCGTCGGAGGCCGAGCCGACCGAGCTGGAGACCTTCTTGCCCTTCAAGTCGGCCAGCGTGTGCGCGGGCGAGTCCTTCGGCACCACGACGGAGTTGAGCGCGCCGAGCAGGTTGTAGCCGGTCACCGACACCAGCCGGGTGCCGGGCCCGCCGGCCGCCTGGGCGCGGGAGCCGTTGATCAGCAGCGGGTAGTCGCCCATCGAACCGATGTCGATCTTGTCGGCGAGCATCTGCGCGGTGATCGGCGCGCCCGCGTCGTAGTCCTGCCAGACCACCCGGTAGCGGTGCCCGTCCTGCTTCCCCAGCTCGGCGAGCTGCTGCTCGAAGAAGCCGCGGGCGCGCAGCAGCGTCCCGGCGGTGACGGTGTTGATGGTCTTCGACTGGTAGCCGACCACCACCTCGACGGTGTCCGAGCCGCCCCCGGAGGAGCAGCCGGCCGCCGCCGCGACCAGTGCCGACGCCAGCGTGACGGCGCTCAACTTCCTTCTGGTACGAGACATCTGACGCTTCCTCAACGAATCAGGTAGGGCATGTTGACGGTGACCGCCCCGGTGGGGCAGCGGGCGGCGCAGGGGCCGCAGTACCAGCACTCGTCCACGTGCATGTACGCGGTGCCGCCCTGCTCGTCGATCGCCAGCGAGTCCAGCGGGCACATGTCGACGCACAGGGTGCAGCCGGCGATGCACAGCGAGGCGTCGATGGTCACGGGCACGTCGGTGCGCTGGTCGGCGAGCGCCATCGGTCCAACTCCAGGGTGAGGAAGGTCGGTTCGGGTCTGTTCGGTTCGGGTCTGGCCCGGTCTGTACTGGTCTGTCCAGTCCTGTCCGGGTCAGGCGAGGTCGCGGAGCAGGCGGCCGCGCATGGCCAGCCGGTCGCCGCGGAAGCGCACGTACTCCAGGTCCACCGGCCGGCCGTCGGCCAGCGTGGTGAGCCGCTCCAGCATCAACAGCGCCGCCCCGCGCGGGACTTCGAGCACCGCGGCGGAGTGCGCGTCGGCGTTGACGGCCTCCAGGGTGATGTCGGCGGCGCCCAGCGGCTGCCCGGCGGCCTCCTCGATCAGCCGGAACACGTCCCGGTGCGCGAGGTCGGCCGGCTCCAGCAGGGCGCCGATGTCCGGCGCCAGGTAGGTCAGGTCCAGTGACAGCGGCAGCCCGTTCAACCGGCGCAGCCGCTCCACGTACACCACGTCCGCCCCGTCCGGCAGGCCGAACCGGCGGGCCACCGCCCCGGGCGCCCGGACCGGCCCGAACGAGCGGACCTCGTTCACCACCTCGCCGTGCTCGTGCAGGGTCTCCGCCAGGCCCTCCAGCCGGTTCAGCCCGTGCGGCACCTTCTCCGCCGCCACCAGCGTCCCCGACCCCGGCACCCGGCGCACCAGGCCCTCGCCGCGCAGCAGGTCGAGCGCCTGCCGCACGGTGTTCCGGGACGCGCCGAACTCCCGGGCCAGCGCGTCCTCGTGCGGCAGCGGACCGGTCCCGAACGCCTCGCTCAGCACCTGCTGCCGCAGCACGTCCGCGACCTGCCGGGCCCGGTCGGCCCGCGGCCGCCTGGCCGGTCCGCCGCTCCGGCTGCGAACGGTGTTGTCGCTGGTCATCGGGTCTGCTCCGGCCCTCGGTTGCGCTGTCGGCGGCAACCCTAGGGCCGGGGCGCCCCGGTTTTCGTTGCCGGACCATTACGCCACCTGACGGCCCGTCGGTAACCGCTCCCACCTGCGCGGACGCCGCCCCCGCCGGACGAACCGCCACCCGCCGCGCCGATGCGCCATGCTGGGAGGCGGGGGACACCGCGAGCGGAACGGGGAGCACGATGATCGGCACACTGCAGTGCGTGGTGCTGGACTGCCACTACCCGGCGGGCCTGGCCCAGTTCTACGCCGCCCTGCTCGGCGGCGAGGCCGACCGCCCCGACCCGCGCTGGACGCTGGACGAAGCCTGGTCCACCGTCCACCTGCCCGACGGCCGGGTGCTCTGCTTCCAGCGCGTCGAGGACTACCGCCCGCCGATCTGGCCCGACCCGGCCCACCCGCAGCAGCTCCACCTCGACATCGACGTCGCCGACCCCGCCGCCGCCGAGGCCGAGGCGGTCGCCCTCGGCGCCGAGGTCAGGGCCTGGCACGAACGCTGGACGGTCCTCACCGACCCGGCCGGCCACCCGTTCTGCCTGGTCGCGCACCGCTCCGCCTGAGCCTCACGCCAGCGAGAGCGCGTCCCCGACCCGCAGCCGCCCCGGCCGGGCCACCGCGGCCAGCGCCGCCAGCTCGCCGTCCCGCTCGTGGACGATCGCCTTCAGGATCTCCGGCGAGTGCGGCAGCCCGGGCTGCGCCGCCCCGACCATCGCGCACCGGGGGCTGGCGCGGACGAACGCCAGCCGCGTCCCGCCCTTCACCCGGCCCTCCCGGCCGAACCAGCCGTCCTCGCTGAACGGCGGCGTCCCCGGCGGGGTCCGCAGCAGCACGTTCGGCCGGAACCGGCGCTCGTCCACCACCGCCGACGGCACCGTCCGCGCCACCCAGTCCAGGGTGGCCGTGGTGAGGACGCTCACCGGCAGCTCGTCGAAGTGCGACACCGCGTCCTCGCGGGCCAGCGCGACGTCCTCCTGCTCCAGGTAGGCGCGCAGGAAGGAGTCCGGGTCCGGCACCGGCATCCCCAGCGGGTCGAACAGCTCCGGGCCGTCGATCCGGACGCCCAGCCGGGCGCTCAGCCGCAGCAGCCCGTCCATCCGCCGGAAGCGCCGGGTGCTCTTCCCGGAGCCGAGCTTCCCGACGCCGTCGCGCACCGCGTACAGGCGGTCGCCGACCAGGCCGCGCTCCTCCACCTCGACGGAGTCCAGCAGCTCGCCGCCCGCCGACTTCACGGGGTAGCGCCACAGGCGCTCGACGACACCGACGATCTCAGGCATGGCGGGAGCCTAGCGGGGTGCTCCCGGCGTGGTCTAGACCAAGTCGCCGACGCGAGGGGAGCGTTGGCGCCTCCCGCGTCCCGTCCCCCCGTCCCGTCCCCGCGTCCCGTCCCCGCGCGCCGCGCCCGCTCACCCGATCCGCGCCACCGCCCGCACCGGCGCCCCGTCCGCCGCCGTCAGCCGCAGCGGGAACAGCGAGACCTCCACCGGCCGCCCCGCCGCCTGCGCCTCCAGCAGCGCCGACAGGTCGGTCAGGTTCTCCGCGATCACCCCGCCGCCCTCCGGCCCCAGCAGCACCCGGTGCGCCGTCAGCGTCGCCTGCTCCGGCTCCGGGTCGTGCTCGTCCGCCAGCTCCGCCAGCAGACTGGCCACCCCCGGGTCGGACGGGCCCGGGTCCGGCGTCGGGTCCACCGAGAGCGCGTCGATGCCCACCGTCCGCACCCCCGCCGCGACGATGGCCGCCGCCGCCTCCTCGGCCAGGTACGGGTGCGCGAAGTACCGGTCCGTCCCCCAGTACCGCGGCCACCCCGTCGCCAGCAGCAGCACCGTCCCCGGCCCGGAGACCGCGAGCGCCCCGGCCAGGTGCTCCGCCGTCACCTCGCCCCGGGCCGGCAGCCCCCGCAGGTCCACCACCACCGCGGGCCCGGTGAACAGCTCCAGCGGCAGCCCGTCCAGCGTCGGCCACCGCACGTCCAGGTGGTACGGCGCGTCCACGTGCGTCCCGGTCTGCGACCCCAGGTGCACCGCCAGCACGTTCACCCCCTCGCCCGCCACCGTGAGCGCCGCCCGCAACTCCACCCCCGGATCCCCCGGATACACCGGCATCCCGGTCACCACCGGATGCGTCAGATCCACCAACTCGGCTGCCATGCACCCATTGTGACCCGCCGGACGGCCCCCCGCCCGGGGCCCGGGGAACGGCGGGCCCGTGCTGCGCGGCGGCCCCCGACCGCCCGCCCCCCACAATGGGAACCATGAGCACCACCCGCAAGCCCTGGGTCGTCGGCGTCTCCGGCGCCAGCGGCACCCCGTACGCCGCCTCGGTGGTCCGCGCGCTGCTGGCCGCCGGGGAGTCCGTCGACCTGATCGTCAGCCGGGCCGCCCGCCTGACCATCCTGGACGAGACCGGCGTCTCCTTCCGCGACGCGCACTGGCGCGCCGACCTGGCCGCCTGGCTCGGCACCGGGGAGGCCGAGCTGGCGGACGTCCGCCACTGGTCCGCGGGCGACTTCGCGGCCGGCCCGTCCTCCGGCTCGTACCCGGCGAAGGGCATGCTGGTCGTCCCGGCGACCACCGGCGCCGCGGCCGGCATCGCGCTGGGCCTGTCCAAGGACCTGCTGCAGCGCACCGCCTCGGTCACCCTCAAGGAGCGCCGCCCGCTGGTGCTCTGCCTGCGCGAGACCCCGCTGACCGGCAGCACGCTGCGCCACCTGGTGGCGCTGGACGAGCAGGGCGCGGTCGTCCTGCCGGCCTCGCCGGGGTTCTACGCGGGCGGTTCGACCGCCCGCGAGCTGGTCGACTTCGTGGCCGGCCGGGTGCTGGACGCGGTCGGGGTCCCGCACGGGCTGTACCGCCGCTGGTCGGGCACCCTCGGCGAGGCGGCGAGCACCCCGGAGAACCACCCCTGAAACCGGCCGCGCCGGGGCGAGTGAGCGCCCTCGTTACGGGAGAGTATGTTCTCTGGGATACCCGGGTTGATCGGCGCGCGGCGCCTTGGATTCCGGATAATGATCTGTGGTTCTGGTGAGGTTCGGAAGGACGCGGCAGGCAATGGACTCTGTGGACAGACAGCTCATCCAGGCACTCCGGGAGAACGGCCGCGCCTCGTACGCCGAGCTGGGCCGCCTGGTGGGCCTGTCCGGGCCGAGCGTGACGGACCGGATCAACCGTCTGGAGCAGGCGGGCGTGATCACCGGCTACCGCGCCACGGTCAACCCGGCGACCCTCGGCTACGGGGTGACGGCGCTGATCGGCCTGCAGCTCACCGACGCGGCCGACCACGACGACGTCTCGCACCGGCTGAAGGACCTCCCCGAGGTGGAGGACTGCTGGTTCATCGCGGGCGACGACTCGTACATGCTCAAGGTCCGGGTGCCGGACGTCGAGGGCCTGGAGTCGGTGGTCAAGCGGCTGTCCGGCACCAAGGGGGTGGCCCGGACCCGGACGACGGTGGTGCTCTCCACCAAGTGGGAGAACCGGGTCAGCGAACTCCCGCTGCACCCCGCCGAATAAGCCCCGCCCCCGGAGGAGCGCCCGCCATGCCCCTGGTCGACCTGGAAGACCTGCGCGCCGCCCAGCGCCGGATCGCCGGCACGGCGGTGCGCACCCCGCTGCTGCCCTGCCCGTGGGCCGAGGACGGCGGGCGGCGGCTCTGGCTGAAGCCGGAGAGCCTCCAGCCGACCGGGGCGTTCAAGATCCGCGGCGCGATGAACCGGCTGGTCGCGCTCACCGACGAGGAGCGGGCCAGGGGAGTGGTCGCCCAGTCCAGCGGCAACCACGCCCAGGCGGTGGCGTACGCGGCGCGGCGGCTCGGCATCAAGGCGGTGATCGTGATGCCCGACACCTCGCCCGCCGTGAAGATCGAGAACACCCGCTCGTACGGCGCCGAGGTGGTGGTCGTGACCGCCGAGCAGCGCGACACCGTCCCGGCCGAACTCGCCGCCGAGCACGGCTACGTGTGGGTGCCGCCGTACGACGACCCGTACGTCGTCGCGGGCCAGGGCACCGTCGGCCTGGAGATCGCCGAGGACGCCCCGGACGAGCTGGACACCGTGCTGGTGCCGGTCTCCGGCGGCGGGCTGATCGCCGGGACGGCCGCCGCGCTCAAGCTGGCCTGCCCGGGCGTCCGGGTGGTCGGCGTGGAGCCGGAGCTCGCGGCGGACGCGCGGCAGAGCCTGCGCGAGGGCGTCCGCACCGCCTGGCCGGTCGCCGACACCTACCGGACCATCGCCGACGGCCTGCGCACCCCCTCGGTCGGCGTGCTCCCGTTCGAGCACATCACCGCCTACGTGGACGACATCGTCACCGTCTCCGAGGACGAGATCCGGGCCACCGTCGCCCTGCTGGCCCGCCGCGGCCGGCTGGTCGCCGAGCCCTCCGGCGCGGTCGCCCCCGCCGCCTACTTCCACCGCGCCGACGAGCTCGGCGGACGGGTGTTCGCGGCCGTGGTCAGCGGCGGCAACCTCGACCCCGCCCTGCTGGCCGGTCTGCTGGCTACCTAGGCGTAGTCTCGGTTCCGGCAACGAATCGAAGTCGCAAGGAGGCGGAGCGCCGCATGGACGCAGGGCTCAAGCGCGAGCTGGAGGCGAAGGTCTACGCCGGTGAGCGGCTGACCCGCGAGGACGGGATCGCGCTCTACGGGAGCGACGACCTGGCCTGGCTGGGCGGGCTGGCGCACCACGTGCGGACGCGGAAGAACGGCGACGTCGTCCACTTCAACGTCAACCGCCACCTGAACATGACCAACGTCTGCAGCGCCTCCTGCGCGTACTGCTCGTTCCAGCGCAAGCCGGGCGAGAAGGACGCCTACACGATGCGGATCGAGGAGGCCGTCCGGCTCGCCAAGGCGATGGAGTCGGAGTCGCTGACCGAGCTGCACATCGTCAACGGCCTGCACCCGACCCTGCCGTGGCGCTACTACCCGCGCTCCCTGAAGGAGCTGAAGGCCGCGCTGCCGAACGTCTCGCTGAAGGCGTTCACCGCCACCGAGATCCACTGGTTCGAGCGGATCAGCGGCCTGAGCGCGAGCGAGATCCTGGACGAGCTGATCGAGGCCGGCCTGGAGTCGCTGACCGGCGGCGGCGCGGAGATCTTCGACTGGGAGGTCCGCCAGCACATCGTCGACCACGACACCCACTGGGAGGACTGGTCGCGGATCCACCGCCTGGCGCACGAGAAGGGCCTGAAGACCCCGGCCACCATGCTGTACGGCCACATCGAGGAGCCCCGGCACCGGGTCGACCACGTGCTGCGGCTGCGCGAACTGCAGGACGAGACCGGCGGCTTCCAGGTCTTCATCCCGCTGCGCTACCAGCACGACTTCCACGACTCCAAGGACGGCAAGGTCCGCAACCGCCTGATGGCGCGCACCGAGATGGCCACCGGCGCCGAGGCGCTGAAGACCTTCGCGGTGTCCCGGCTGCTGTTCGACAACGTCCCGCACGTCAAGGTCTTCTGGGTGATGCACGGCGTCACCACCGCCCAGCTGGCGCTCAGCCACGGCGCGGACGACATGGACGGCTCGGTGGTCGAGTACAAGATCACCCACGACGCGGACAACTTCGGCACCCCGAACAAGCTGGGCCGCGACGACCTGCTCGGCCTGATCCGGGACGCCGGCTTCCGCCCGGTCGAGCGCAACACCCGCTACGAGGTCATCCGCGAGTACGACGGCCCGGACCCCGCGCGCCGGGAGACCCCGCAGGCGATGCGCCTCTGACCGTCCGGCAGCCGCCCCCGACGGGCCCGTCCGCGCCCGGTGACCGCTTCCGGCCACCGGGCGCGGGCCGTTCCCGGGGGGCGCGTGGGATGGGAACGCGCAACCGGGGCAGCCGCCGTGGCGGAGAAACGTTTCCCCGGGCGCGTATGCTCACAGGCTCATCACACGGCCCGGGTTCCGTCACGTCCATGAGGTCTGGAAGGATCGTCCGCATGTCCGGTTCCCACCGCTCCGCCTCGCACCGCCGTCCGGCCGCCGCGCCGTCCGACCGGGACGAGGCCGGACAGCCCCAGGGCCGAGCCGCCGCCCGCCGCAGCCGCCGCAAGCCGAAGGCGCGCCGGGCCCGCAAGTTCACCGTCGGCACCGCGACCCTGCTGGCCCTGGCGGCCGGCTGGTTCACCGTCGGCCCCGGCCGGGACTTCCAGGACGCCACCGCCAGCGCGGCCCCCGACCGCGAGCCCGAGGTCGTCCCGATGCAGGCCGCCGAGGCCCAGCACACCGAGGCGCCCGCCGCGGACCGCTCCGACCGGGACCGGATCACCAGCATCCCGGGGATCGGCGCCGACTGGATGGCCAAGGTCCCGGCCGACACCCGCCAGCTGCTGGTGGCCAGCGGCCAGGGCAAGGACTCCTCGGACACCACCGTCACGCTGTGGACCCGGGGCGAGGACGGCGGCTGGCAGGCCGGCCAGGCCTGGCCCGCCCACAACGCCTACAAGGGCTGGACCACCGACCACCGCTCCGGCGACCTGCGCAGCCCGATCGGCCTGTACTCGCTCACCGACGCGGGCGGCCGCAAGGCCGACCCCGGCTCCAAGCTGCCGTACGACGAGAACCGGAACTTCGTGATGTCCGGACGCGGCTTCAACGACGAACCGCTGGCCGGCTCCTTCGACTACGTGGTCGCGATCAACTACAACCGGGTCGAGGGCAGGTCCCCGCTCGACACCACCTACCCGCAGGGCGCCGCCAAGGGCGGCGGCATCTGGCTGCACCTCGACCACGGCGGCCCCACCCACGGCTGCGTCTCGCTCACCGAGGACCACATGGTCGAGCTGATCCGGACCCTGGACCCGGCGCTGCACCCGATGATCATGATGGGCGACGCCCCCTCGCTGGCCGCCTGATCAGCGGCCGGTTGTGAGGCCCCTACAGCTTCCGGCACCCGATCCTGTGCCAGGGCGTTACCTCCCGACTCACCGGTAACCCGGTTGAGTGGCTGTATGACCGCCTCCCGCATCGTGGCGCTTGGCCACCACCAGCCGTCGAAGATCCTCGGCAACGACGAGCTCTCGGCGATGGTCGACACCGACGACGAGTGGATCCGCTCCCGGGTCGGCATCCGCACCCGGCACATCGCGGAGGACGAGACCCTGGTCGACCTCGCGGTCGCCGCGGCCGAGAAGGCCCTGGCCAACGCGGGCGTGACGCCCGACCGGGTCGACCTGGTCGCCGTCGCCACCTGCACCGCCGTCGAGCGCAGCCCCAACACCGCCGCCGCCGTCGCCGCCCGCCTCGGCATCCCCGCCCCCGCCGCGTACGAGCTGAACACCGCCTGCTCGGGCTTCTCGTACGCGCTGGCCACCGCCGACCACGCGATCCGGGCCGGCGCGGCCACCCGGGCGCTGGTGGTCGGCGTGGAGCGGATGTCCGACATCATCGACTGGACCGACCGCACCACCTGCGTGATCTTCGGCGACGGCGCGGGGGCCGCCGTGCTGGAGGCGGTCCCCGACGAGCGGGCCGGGGTCGGCCCGGTGGTGTGGGGCTCCGCGCCGGAGAAGGGCGAGGCGGTCGCGATCAGCGGCTGGAAGCCGGTCATCAGCCAGCAGGGCCAGACCGTGTTCCGCTGGGCCACCACCCAGGTCGCCCCGCTGGCCCGGAAGGCCTGCGAGAAGGCCGGCGTCGAGCCGTCCGAGCTGCGCGGCTTCGTCGCCCACCAGGCCAACCTGCGGATCATCGACGCCATCGCCGGCAAGCTCGGCCTGGCCGAGGACGCGGTGGTCGCCCGCGACGTCGTCGACTCCGGCAACACCTCCGCCGCCTCCATCCCGCTCGCCCTCTCCAAGCTGGTCGAGCGCGGCGAGCTGAACAGCGGCGACCCGGTGCTGCTGTTCGGCTTCGGCGGCGGCCTGGCCTACGCCGGACAGGTCGTGCGCTGCCCCTGAGGGCCCGCGGACACGACGAAGGGGCGGCCGGGAGGTGAATCCTCCCGGCCGCCCCTCCGTCCGTTGAAGGACGGCGCTCCGCGGTACGTCGGCGAACCTCCCCCGAGGCACGGCCGCATCCGACACACCCGGACAGGAACCGGGGCCGAGCGCCAGTGGGCTGCTGTCTTACTTCGGCGGCTTCTTTCCGGTGACTCCCAGGTACACCTGGAGCGCCAGGTTGGGCTTGAGGTCCTTGACCTTCACGCCCCACGAGGTGAACGCCTTGCCGTGCTCGGCGGCCGCGGCGAGCAGCGACACCAGGGCGCCGGCGATCGCCGCCGGTTCGACCGTCTTGTCGGTCTTGCCCTGGTTGTTGCGCACGGCTTCGGCGAGTGGGCCCGCCACCGAGTTGAGGACCTTCATGCGGATCTTGAAGAACCGCTTGTCCCCTTCCGCGGCACCGAGTGTGACCACTCGGAGAATGGCGTCATTCTTGCGCCAGAAGGCGAGGAATCCGTCCACCAGTTCTTCGGAAGTGGTGAAGCCGGACTTTCCCGCCCAGGACTTTCCATCGACGAGCTCTTTGAGCCCGCCGCTGTCCTCGGCCATTTCCTCGGCGATCTCAAGGACTGCGCCCTCGACATCCGGGAAGTACTGGTAGAAGGTCGCGGGGGAGGTTCCCGCCATACGGGCGACGTCGATGACCTTGACGTCCCGGTACGGCGACGTGCTGAGCATCTCGCGGAGGCAGTCGAGCAGCTTCTGCCGCGTCTCCTGTCCGCGCCGCCCGGCGACGCGACCGTCGACGGTGCGAACTTGTCCTGTCATGCCGTCAGCTTACAGCGGCAAGATCTTGGCGCTAATCGGTAGTGCGACTATTAGTCCGGGTGAGGGGGGAAACCGTGCCTTTTCCGCGTGAGTTGTTGCCCCCCCGTGTGCTGATGACCCCACAGCGTGACGACAAGTCAGCTGAGGGGGCCCCGGCGGCCGCCGCCGGGCCACTCGGAGGGGGCGGCTCCGGTACCCGGGGGCGTGTCCCGGGCGGGGGAGATTGGCTCCCGGGCGGCGGGCATTGGAGAATCGGGGGGCGCCACCGCCGGGGGGCGTTGGCGGAAGGGGAGGTGGCTGAGGAGTGGACCAGCTGACGGCGCACGATCCGAGGCGGATCGGGCCCTTCGAAGTGCTGGCCCGGCTCGGCGCGGGCGGCATGGGCCTGGTGTACCTGGCCCGGTCGGCCTCGGGGCGCCGGGTGGCCGTCAAGACCGTCCGCAGCGAGCTGGCCGAGGACAACCTGTTCCGGGTCCGCTTCGCCCGCGAGATCGCCGCGGCCAAGACGGTCGGCGGCTTCTACACCGCCGCCGTGGTGGACGCCGACGCCGACGCGGCCGTCCCGTGGCTGGCCACCGCGTACGTGCCCGCGCCCTCGCTGGAGGACCTGGTCAACGACTGCGGGCCGCTGCCCGCCGACGCGGTCCGCTGGCTGACCGCGGGCATCGCCGAGGCGCTGCAGTCCATCCACGCGGCCGGCCTGGTGCACCGGGACCTCAAGCCGTCCAACGTGCTGGTGGTCGAGGACGGGCCGCGGGTGATCGACTTCGGCATCGCCGCCGGGGTCTCCAGCACCCGGCTGACCATGACCAACGTCGCGGTCGGCACGCCCGCGTACATGTCGCCCGAGCAGGCCCGGGACAGCCGCAGCGTGACCGGCGCCAGCGACGTGTTCTCGCTCGGCTCGCTGGTGGTGTTCTGCGCCACCGGGCACCCGCCGTACCGCGGCTCCAACCCGGTCGAGACGGTGTTCCAGCTGCTGCGCGACCAGCCCGACCTGTCCGGGCTGCCGGCCGAGCTGGTCGACCTGGTGCGGGCCTGCATGCGCCCCACCGCCGAGCACCGGCCGACGCCCGCCCAGATCCAGGCCGAGCTGGCCCCGCACCTGTTCTCCCGGGCGGACGCCTCCGGCGAGGCCGGCGACTGGCTGCCGCCCGCCGCGCTCGACCTGATCGAGGCCAAGCGCAGCAGCAGACGTCCCGTCACCGCCCAGCAGCCGCCGCCGGCCCGCCCGCAGCCCCAGCAGCAGCCGCAGCCGCAGGTCGCGCTGCCGGCCCAGCCGGTCGGGCCGCCGCCGCTACCGCCCGCCCCGGTCGGGGCGCCGGTCGCGGCGCCCGGGCCGGTCTCCGAGTCCGAGGTCGCCACCGAGCGGGTCCGCCCGCACCGCCGCCCGGAGCTCCCGGGCCCGTCCGGTCCGGCCCGCCCGGCCGGCTCCGACGCCGAGATCCGGCTGCCCGGGGCGCACGTGCCGATAGGCCCCGGGCCGCGGGTGGAGCCCGCCGCGCCCCCGGCCGTCCCGGCCGGCACCGACTGGGTGCGCCGCAGCTCCGCCCCGTCCGCCGCCCCGCCGCAGCCCGCGGCCCGCTGGCGGCCCTGGCGGTTCCGGATGTCGAACGACGTGTGGGGCACCCCGGTGGTCGCCGACGGCACGCTGTTCGCCTCCAGCTTCGAGGTGCACGCGCTGGACATCGGCTCCGGCGAGCGCCGCTGGAAGACCCGCGACGTGGCCTGGGCGCTGGCCGTGGACGGCGGCCGGCTGCACGCCGCCGACGGCCCGCACCTGTACACGGTGGACGCCTCCGACGGCACCGAGCGCTGGCGCCACTCGCTGGACGGCTGGGTGTACGCGCTGGACGCCGCCGACGGCGTGCTGTGCTGCGGCGTGCGCGGCGGCGGCGTGCAGCTGCGCGCCGCGGCCACCGGCGCCGAGCTGTGGCGGACCGACGACGCCCAGCAGGAGTACGAGAACCCGCAGTCCGGCCCGGCGCTGATCGCCGGCGCCGCCTACTACCAGGGCGGCGGCCGCCTGCACTGCGTGGACCCGCTGGGCGGCGGGGTGCGCTGGGCGGTGCCGCTGGGCGGCGAGGTGCCGTCCCGCCCGGTCGAGCGCGGCGGGGTGCTGTACGTGACGTCCGGTCAGCGGGTGCACGCGCTGGACGCGGCCACCGGCGCCGAGCGCTGGCGGTTCGACGCGCCCGTGGTGCTGTTCACCCCGCCCGCGGTGGACGGCCGCGCGGTGTACGTCGCCGACTACCTCGGCACCCTGTACGCGCTGGACGCCGCCACCGGCCACGGCCGGTGGCGGGCCGCCACCGCCGCCCGGCAGGGTGCCGAGCCGGCCGTGGTCGCCGACGGGACGGTGCTGCTGGGCTCCGGCGACACGCTGTTCGCCTTCGAGGCGGCCGGCGGCCGGGAGCGCTGGCGCTACACCACCCGGGGCGAGCTGGTGGGCTCCCCGGCGGTCGCCGAGGGCCTGGTCCACCTGGGCAGCCGCGACCACTCGCTGCACACCCTGGAACTGGCCACCGGCCGGCTGCGCTGGGAGCTGGGCACCAAGGGCGAGCTCACCGGCTCCCCGGTGGCGGTCGGCGGCCGGGTGTTCGTCGGCTCCAAGGACCGCTGCGTGTACGCGCTGGACTCCTTCTACGGCACCGCCGTCCCGCAGTAGGCGGCGCGCAGACGCCACGGCCACGGCCCCGGACCTCGCGCGAGGTCCGGGGCCGTGGCGTCGTGCAGGGCCGTGCGGGGCCTACGGGTGGTGGTGCCGCCAGCCGGCCCAGGCCGAGGCGACCGTCTCGCGGACGTCGTGGCGGGCGCTCCAGCCGAGCTCCCGCCGGATCAGGTCGGCGGAGGCGACCACCCGGGCCGGGTCGCCGGCCCGGCGCGGGGCGATCTCGGGGGTGGTGTCCAGGCCGGTCACCGCGCCGATCTCGACCAGCATCTCCCGCACCGAGACGCCCTCGCCCCGGCCGATGTTCAGGACCAGGTCGACCCGCTCCTCCGGCCCGGCCGCGTTCAGCCGGCGGACCGCCGCCAGGTGGGCGGAGGCGACGTCCGAGACGTGGATGTAGTCGCGGACGCAGGTGCCGTCCGGGGTCGGGTAGTCGGCGCCGAAGACCCGCGGCGGCCGCCCGGCGGTCAGCCGCTCGAACACCATCGGGACCAGGTTGGTGGCGCCCCCGTCGGACAGCTCCGGCGAGGCCGCGCCCGCCACGTTGAAGTAGCGCAGCGCCACGGTGGACAGCCCGTAGGCGGCGGCCGCCGAGGACAGCAGCCACTCGCCGACCAGCTTGGTCTCGCCGTACGGGTTGATCGGCGCGCACGGGGTCGCCTCGGTCACCAGGTCGACGTCCGGCATGCCGTAGACGGCGGCGGAGGAGGACAGCAGGATCCGGCGCACGCCGCCGGCCACCGCGGCCTCCAGCACCAGGCGCAGGCCCTCGACGTTCTCCCGGTAGTAGAGCAGCGGCTCGCTGACCGACTCGCCGACCTGCTTCTTGGCGGCGATGTGCAGGACGCCGGTCACGCCGTGCCCGGCGATCACCTCGTCCAGCAGCGGGCGGTCCAGGGTGGAGCCCACCACCAGCGGGACGCCGGCCGGCAGGCGGTCGGCGGACCCGCTGCTCAGGTCGTCCAGGACGACCACCGGCTCGCCGGCCTCGACCAGCTCCTTGACTACGTGTCCGCCGATGTAACCGGCACCGCCGGTGATCAACCAGGCCATGGGCCGATCCTATGTCGGCGGCCATTTGCCGGTGACGTGGTGTGTCCGCACGGGCATTCGGACATTTCGGTGAAATAGTGACAAAGCTCTGTCCAGCGACCGGAGGTGGCCGCCGTGCGCCCGAAGAAGGAACCGACCCGCCCGATCCCGGCCGGCCCCCGGCCCACCGGGCCCAAGCTGTGGCTCGGACCCGCGGCCGTGATCGCCGCGGCGGCGCTGCTGGTGACCGGTTGCTCCAGCGCGAAGGGCGGCACCGGCGCGGCGGCCGACGGCTCCCCGTCCTCGTCCTCGACCGCGCCCGCCCCGTCCAGCAGCAACCAGCTGGAGCAGGACTACCAGCAGGTGATCTCCCAGGTCCTGCCCTCGGTGGTGCAGATCACCGCGGGCGACAGCCTTGGCTCCGGGATCGTCTTCGACGACAAGGGCGACATCGTCACCAACGCGCACGTGGTCGGCTCCGCCACCACCTTCACCGTGACGCTGGCCAACAGCACCAAGCCGCTGGACGCCACCCTGGTCGGCAGCTACCCGGAGTCCGACCTCGCGGTGATCAAGCTGTCCAGCACGCCCGGCGGGCTCAAGCCGGCTGCCTTCGCGGACAGCTCGAAGGTGTCGGTCGGGCAGATCACGCTGGCGATGGGCAGCCCGCTCGGACTCTCCAGCAGCGTCACCCAGGGCATCGTCTCGGCGGTCGGCCGGACGGTCAGCGAGCCGCAGTCGGCCGGATCGCCCGGCGCCACCATCGGCAACATGGTGCAGACCTCCGCCGCGATCAACCCCGGCAACAGCGGCGGCGCGCTGGTCAACCTCTCCAGCCAGGTGATCGGGATCAACACGCTGACCGCCGTCGACCCGGAGCTGAACGGCTCGGCCGCGCCCGGCATCGGCTTCGCCATCCCGGCGGCCACCGTCACCAGCATCGCCAACCAGCTGATCAAGGACGGCAAGGTCAGCAACTCCGGCCGGGCCGGGCTCGGGGTGACCGTCCGCCCGTACTTCGACGCGAACTTCCAGCCGGCCGGCGCCGCGGTGGTCTCGGTGGTCGGCGGCGGCCCGGCCGCCTCCGCCGGGCTGCAGGCGGGCGACGTGATCACCAAGGTGAACGACACCGCGATCAGCAGCCCCTCCGCGCTGACCACCGCGCTGGCCTCGCTCAGCCCCGGCGACAAGGTCACCGTCGGCTACCAGCGGGACGGGCAGGCCAAGACCGCGGAGGTCACCCTCGGGACGCTGTAGCGCCCGACAGGCCCGGGCCCGGAGTGCCGCACCGCGCAAGGGAGGCGGCACTCCGGGCCCGTCCACGTCCGGCCGGGGGCGCCCCCCGGCCGGACGTCACCGCTTGGGGCCGGAGCGGGTGTGCCAGGGGAGCTCGACCGTCACCAGGGTCGGGCCCTCCGCCGGGCTCTCCACCACGAACACGCCGTCCACCGACTCGGCGCGCTCGGCCAGCCCGGCCAGCCCGCCGCCCGGGTGCACCCGGGCGCCGCCCCGGCCGTCGTCGCGCACCGTCAGCATCAGCCGGCCGTCCTGGCGCCAGACGTCCACCGCGGCGGTGCGGGCGCCGGAGTGCTTGGCGGCGTTGGTCAGCAGCTCGGTGACGGTGAAGTAGGCGATGCCCTCGACCGCGGAGTCCGGCCGCTCGCCGCCCAGCTCGACGTGCACCCGGACGCCGCCGGGCAGCGCGGTGCGGGCCGCGACCGAGGAGAGCGCCGCGTCCAGCCCGCGGTCGGTGAGCACGGCGGGGTGGATGCCGCGGGCCAGGTCGCGCAGCTCCTGCAGGGCGAGCTTCACCTCGCCGTGCGCCGCGTCGACCATCTGCCGGGCGGACGCCGGATCCTCCTCCAGCTTCTCCTTGGCCAGGCCGAGGTCCATCGCCAGGGCCACCAGCCGGGCCTGCGCGCCGTCGTGCAGGTCGCGCTCGATCCGGCGCAGGTCGGCGGCGGCGGTGTCGACCACCGCGCCCCGGTCGTCCTCCAGCTCGCGGACCCGCTCGGCCAGCGCGCCCGGCGACAGCAGCGCCTCCACCAGCCAGCGGGAGACCGCGGAGAGCGCCCGCATCGCCCAGGGCAGCACCGGCCAGCCCACCACCAGCAGCACCAGCGTCAGCGCGAAGGTGACGAGGCCCCAGACCAGCAGCACCACGCAGTACAGCGCGGAGCGCCAGTTCAGCCCGTCACCCAGCGCCGCCATCACCCAACCGGCCACCCCGGCCCGGGACGGGCGCAGCGGCTCCGGCTCGGCCACCGCGCTGCGCAGCTCGGAGCGCGCCCGGGCCCGGCCCAGCCGGCCGAACCAGCGGCAGCAGGCCAGCCCGGCGGCCAGCAGCGGCAGCCCCACCACCGTCACCGCCAGGCCCAGGCCGGTGGAGAGCAGCACCACCGCCACCACGAACCCGACCAACCCGACCGGCAGGTTCAGCAGCGCGTTGCTCACCTCCCGCCACAGCTGTGCCCCGTACAACGACGGGCGCTTCGCCTCGTCCTCCATGGTCGGCGCCCTCTCCTGGTGATCTCGCCGGTGCTTGTCGATCACCAGCATCCCGCCCGGCGACCGTCCCCCGCCATGGTGCTGCACACCGTCTTCGTCCGGGGGTTATCCCCACCCCCGGCGGTGCGCTCCGCACCCGGACCGTCCGCGGGCGGAATTCCGCCGCCGGCCACCGGGCGTCCGCCGGGTGTCCACCGGCCGTCTTGCAGGACGGGCGGGTGACGGAGTAAACGGACGGTGCACATAGACTCCCGCGATAGCGATGGTTATGGACGGGCAAAGAAGAAGGGCGTGACCCATGGAGTGGCAGCCGCTCGCTGCCGACCCCGCCGCCGGCAGCGGCTACTTCGACGCCTACGCGGCGGTCGGCCTGCTGGCGGTCATCGGCGTCCTTTTCGTCGTGGTGTCCTTCACCGCGAACCGCCTGCTGCGACCGGTGGTCGACACCCCGGAGAAGCTGCTCGCCTACGAGTGCGGGGTCGACCCGGTCGGC
The DNA here is from genome assembly GCF_055562955.1 of Kitasatospora sp. NPDC015121. Lineage (NCBI taxonomy): Bacteria > Bacillati > Actinomycetota > Actinomycetes > Kitasatosporales > Streptomycetaceae > Kitasatospora > Kitasatospora sp. NPDC015121. The sequence goes on along the minus strand of NZ_JBVHEH010000015.1, from coordinate 220,248 downwards.
GAGGGCTGGGCGCACACCCAGATCCGGTACTACGTCTACGCCTTCCTGTACGTGATCTTCGCGGTCGACGCGATCTACCTGTTCCCGTGGGCCACGGTGTTCTCCGCCGCCGGCTTCGGGGCCACCACGCTGGTGGAGATGTTCGTCTTCGTCGGCTTCCTCGCGGTCGGACTGCTCTACGCCTGGAAGAAGGGCGTTCTGGAATGGACGTGACGCACTCGCACGGGACGCCGGGCAACGGCCCCGTCCCGCTCGGCATCCCCGACCCGGCCCGCCCCGGCGCCGCCGTCGAGCAGCGCCGCCTCGGCCCGCTGGCCCGGCTCGCGCCGGACCCGGTCAAGGTGGTGCTCAACTGGGGCCGCCGCTACAGCCTCTGGTGCTTCAACTTCGGACTCGCCTGCTGCGCGATCGAGTTCATCGCCGCGTCGATGGCCAAGCACGACTTCATCCGGATGGGTGTCATCCCGTTCGCGCCCGGCCCCCGGCAGGCCGACCTGATGATCGTCTCGGGCACCGTCACCGACAAGATGGCCCCCGCGGTCAAGCGCCTGTACGAGCAGATGCCCGAACCGAAGTACGTCATCTCCTTCGGCGCCTGCGCCAACTCCGGCGGCCCGTACTGGGACTCGTACTCCGTCACCAAGGGCGTCGACCAGATCATCCCGGTCGACGTCTACGTGCCCGGCTGCCCGCCGCGGCCCGAGGCGCTGCTCCAGGGCATCCTCAAGCTGCAGGAGAAGATCGCCGCCGAGGACGTCCCGCAGCGCTACGCCGCGCCCGCCGCCGCGCTCGGCCGGCCGCTGCGGCCCGCGCCCGGGGAGGGGCGGCGGTGACCGACACCCCGGACACCCCGGACACCTCCGAGACGCCCGCCGCCGAACCGGTGCCCGCCGCCGAGCCGACGCCCGCCGAGCGCACCGCCTCGGCCGTCGGACCGTGGGCGAGCGCGACCGAGGCGTACGACCTGCTGACCGTCGACGTGCCCGCCGAGCACTGGATCGAGGCGCTCACCGCCGCCCGCGACGTCCTCGGCCTGGCCTTCCTGGACTGGCTGAGCGCCGTCGACGACCTCGACCGGGGCTTCGCCGTCTGCGCGCACCTGGCCGCCGTCGGCGGGCCCGGCGGCCTGCGCCGACTGCTGCTGCGCACCCGGGTGCCGCGCGAGAAGGCCGCGCTGCCGACCGCCGTCGGGGTGTACGCCGGTGCCGCCTGGCACGAGCGGGAGACCCGGGAGATGTTCGGCATCGAGTTCCCGGGCCACCCGCACCCCGTCACCCTGCTGCTGCCGGACGGCTTCGAGGGCCACCCGCTGCGCAAGGACTTCGTGCTGGCCGCCCGGGTCGCCAAGGACTGGCCCGGCGCCAAGGAGCCCGGCGAGGCCGCCGACCACGGCGGCCCGGCCCGGCGCAAGATGCAGCCGGCCGGCGTCCCCGACCCGAACGAGTGGGGACCGCTCAAGGGCACCCTGCCGCCGGCCGCCGAGCGCCCCGCGCGCGGCGCGGCCCGGGCCGGCGCCGCCCGGGCCGGTGCCGCCGCCGGGGTCGACCGGCCGCGCCGCGCCCGCAGCGTCGAGGGCGGCTCGGTCAGCCAGGCCGCCGCCGAACCCGGGCCCGCCGCCGAGGCCGGGGCCGCCGCCCCGCCGCCGGTGCGGGCCGACCGGCCGCGCCGCACCCGCAGCGTCGGCGAGGGCTCGGTCAGCCAGGCCGCCGGGGAGACCCCGCCCGAGCGGCCGGAGGCACCGCGCCGCACCGCCCGCACCCAGTCGTCGGACGCCCCGTGGCACACGCCCGTACCGGCGCACGACGAGGGCGCGGAACCTGAACAGCCGGCCGAACAGCCCGAAGAGACCACCGAGAAGCAGGACGGAGACGGCGCGTGAACCTCCTCGACACGCTGCTGCGCTGCGTCGGCACGCTGGTGGCGTTCCTGGTGCTGCCGCTGGTGGTCGGCCAGACCGAGCACAAGGTGATGGCGCACATGCAGGGCCGGCTCGGCCCGATGTACGCGGGCGGGTTCCACGGCTGGGCGCAACTGGTCGCCGACGGCGTGAAGTTCGTCCAGAAGGAGAACGTCGTCCCGTCCGGCGCCGACCGGCGGATCTTCCAACTGGCCCCGGCCGTCGCGCTGCTGCCCTACCTGCTGGTGCTGCTGGTGATCCCGGTCGGGCCGGACGGGATGGTCGGCCAGGTGGTCGACGCGGGCATCTTCTTCGTGCTGGCCGTGATGGGCGTCGGCGTGCTCGGCTCGCTGATGGCCGGCTGGGCGTCGGCCAACAAGTTCTCGCTGCTGGGCGCGCTGCGCACGGCCGCGCAGCTGATGTCGTACGAGCTGCCGATGCTGCTGGCCGCCGCCTCGGTGGCGATGGCGGCGGGTACCGTCTCGCTGCCGGGCATCGTGGACGCCTTCCACTGGTGGTGGGTGCCCTGGCAGCTGATCGGCGCGTTCGTGTTCTTCACGGCCGGCCTGGCCGAGCTGCAGCGCCCGCCGTTCGACATGCCGGTGGCCGACTCGGAGATCATCTTCGGCGCGTACACCGAGTACACCGGCCTGCGCTTCGCCCTGTTCCTGCTCGCCGAGTACGCGGGCATCGTGGTGCTCTGCGCGCTGACCTCGGTGCTGTTCCTGGGCGGCTGGCAGGGCCCGTTCGCCGACCAGCTCGGCTGGCTGTGGACACTGGCCAAGACCTTCGCGCTGGCCTTCGTGGTGCTCTGGCTCCGGGTCACCTACCCGCGGCTGCGCGAGGACCAGCTGATGCGCTTCGCCTGGACCGTGCTGATCCCGCTGGCCCTGGCCCAGCTCGTCCTGACCGGCATCATCAAGGTGGCGATCTCGTAATGGGAATTCCCGGCTCCGGCCTGGCCAAGGGCCTGGCCGTCACCCTGCGCACCATGATGCGGAAGACCGTCACCGCGCAGTACCCCGACGTGCAGCCCGACCTGCCGCCGCGCAGCCGGGGCGTGATCGCGCTGCTGGAGGAGAACTGCACGGTCTGCATGCTGTGCGCCCGCGAGTGCCCGGACTGGTGCATCTACATCGACTCCCACAAGGAGACGCTGCCCGCCGCCGACCCGAACGCCCGCGCCCGCACCCGCAACGTGCTGGACCGCTTCGCGATCGACTTCTCGCTCTGCATGTACTGCGGGATCTGCGTCGAGGTCTGCCCGTTCGACGCGCTGTTCTGGTCCCCGGAGTTCGAGTACGCGGAGACCGACATCCGCGAACTCACCCACGAGCGCGAGCGGCTGCGCGAGTGGATGTGGACCGTCCCGCCGCCGCCCGCGCACGACGCCGCGGCGGAGGAGCCCAAGGAGATCGCCATGGCCCGCAAGGCCGCCGACAAGCTGGCCGCCGCCGCCGCGGCTGCCGCCGCCGCCGAGGAGGGTGGGGAGAGTTGAGCACCCTGCTGGCCGCGGCGGGCTCGCTGGAGCCCGCCGCGCGCTCGTACCTCTCGCCGACCGGGCAGGAGGTCGTCTTCCTGCTGGTCGGTGTGCTCGTGCTCGGCGCCGCCGTCGTCTCGGTGACCACCCGCCAGCTGGTGCACGCCGCGCTGTGGCTGGTGGTCGCGCTCGGCGGACTCGCGGTCGAGTTCCTGCTGCTGACCGCCGAGTTCGTGGCCTGGGTGCAGGTGCTGGTGTACCTGGGCTCGGTGATCGTGCTGGTGCTGTTCGGCCTGATGCTGACCCGCGCCCCGATCGGCCGCTCCCCGGACGCCGACTCCGGCAACCGCCCCGCCGCGCTCGCGGTCGGCGCCGCCTCCGCCGCGACCCTGGTCACCCTGGTCGTCGACGCGTTCCGCTCGTCCTGGATCGACCTGTCCGGCGCGGCCGGCACCACCCGGCTGACCGGCGAGTACCTGTTCTCGCACTGGGTGCTGCCGTTCGAGGCGCTGTCGGTGCTGCTGCTGGCCGCCCTGGTCGGCGCGATCGTGCTCTCCCGCACCGGGGACGGCCGGACGAAGCCGCGGGCCGGGAAGCTGCGCACCGGCCTGACGAAGCAGAAGGAGCGCTGAGGTGCACCTCGCCTACCCCGCCGTCCTCGCCGTGCTGCTGTTCAGCGTCGGCGTGTACGGCGTGCTCGCCCGCCGCAACGTCATCCTGGTGCTGATGTCGGTCGAGCTGATGCTCAACGCCGTCAACCTCAACCTGGTCGCCTTCGACGTCTGGCTGCGCGACACCCTGCACGCCGGCCAGGCGCTCACCCTGTTCACCATCACCATCGCCGCCGCCGAGATCGGCCTCGGCCTGGCCGTCGTGCTGCTGGTCTACCGCACCCGCCGCACCGCCGCCGTCGACGAGGTCACCGCGCTCGGCGACCGCCACGAGGCGGCCGACGACCACGCGAAGGAGCAGGCCGCCGCATGAACCTCGCGCTGCCGATCCTCGTCCCCGCGCTGCCCGCGCTCGGCGCCGCCGCCGGCCTCGCCACCGGCCGCCGCCACCCCGGCCTGGCCCGCCCGCTCGCCGTGCTGCCGGTCGCGGTCTCCGCCGTGCTCGCCCTGGTCACCGCCCTGCAGCTGGGCACCGGCGGCACCCTGGACGCCGCCACCCGGCTCGCCCCCACCGGCGGCCCCGAGATCTCGCTCGCCCTGCACCTGGACGGCTTCTCCTCGCTGATCTCGGTCCTGGTCGGCCTGGTCGCCACCTGCGTGCAGGTCTACTCGACCGCGTACCTCAAGGACGACCCGCGCTACCCCTCGTACGCGGCCCTGGTCTCGCTGTTCACCGCCGCGATGTTCCTGGTCGTCTACTCCGGCGACCTGATCGTGCTACTGGTCGGCTGGGAGGTGATGGGCATCTGCTCGTACTTCCTGATCGGCCACCACTGGGAGACCGCCGACGCCCGGACCGCCTCGCTGAAGGCCTTCCTGGTCACCAAGCTCGGCGACGTGCCGTTCCTGTTCGGCCTGTTCCTGCTCGGCGCGGACGCGGGCAGCTTCCGGATCACCGAGGTGCTGCGCACCGCCGCCGACGGCGGGCTCGACCACCCCACGCTGACCGCCCTGCTGCTGCTGGCCGGCGTGGCCGGCAAGAGCGCGCAGTTCCCGCTGCACACCTGGCTGCCCGACGCGATGGCCGGTCCGACGCCGGTCTCCGCGCTGATCCACGCCGCCACCATGGTCGCGGCCGGCGTCTACCTGGTCGCCCGGCTGCTGCCGGTCTTCCTGCTCTCCTCCGCCGCGCTGCTGGTGCTGGCCGTGATGGCCGCCGTCACCATGGTCGGCTCCGCGCTGTGCGCGCTCGCCCAGGACGACCTCAAGCGCGTCCTCGCCTACTCCACGGTCGGCCAGCTCGGCTACATGGCCGGCGCGCTGGCCTCCGGCGACCGGCAGGCCGCCGTGTTCCACCTGGTCGCGCACGGCGCGTTCAAGGCGCTGCTGTTCCTCACCGCCGGCGTCGTCATCCACGCCGCGCACACCAACTCGATCAGCGCGATGTCCCGGATCGACGGCCTGCGCCGCCGCGTCCCCGACGCCTACTGGACGATGGGCATCGCCCTGGTCGCGCTGGTCGGCCTGCCGCCGTTCGCGGGCTTCTTCTCCAAGGAGTCCGTGCTCACCGCCGCCGAGCACGCCGCCCACGGCGAAGCCCTCACCGGCGCCCTCGGCCCCGCCTCCGCCGTCCCCGCCTCCGCCGGCTGGACGGTGCTGGCGGCCGGACTGCTCACCGCGCTGCTCACCGCCGCGTACGCCACCCGGCTCTGGCTGGTCGCCTTCCACGCCAAGCCGGTGGCGCCGGTGGCCGCCCCCGCCGACGCGCCCTACTCCCCGGAGATCGACGAGGCCGACCCGGCGCACGCCGAACCCGCCGCGATGCGCTGGCCGCTGTGGGTGCTGGCCGTGCCCACCATGGGCTTCGGCCTGCTCGGACTGCGCTCCGACTGGCTGCCCGAGCTGCTCGACGGCGCATCGCTGCGGCCCGGCTTCGCGACCGCGGTCCTGGGCACCGGCGCCGCGCTGGTCGGCGTCCTGGTCGCGTACGCCGCCTGGCGGACCGTGAACGCCCGCGCCGCGGCTGCGGCCGGCCCGACCGCCGAGCCCACCGCCACCGACCCCGGCCGGCTGCTGCTCGGCCCGCTGTACGGGCCCGCCCAGCACGGCTTCGGCGTCGACCGCTGCTACGGCGCGCTGGTCGTCCGGCCCACCGAGGCCGCCGCCCGGCTGGTCCGGTTCCTGGACCGCGCCGTGGTGGAGACGTACGTCCGCGGCGCCGGCGCCGCGCCCGGCTGGCTCGGCCGCGCCGTCCGCTTCGCCCAGACCGGCAACGCCCAGGGCTACCTGAGCGCGCTGCTGGCCGGGGCCGTGCTGCTCGCCGTCCTGGTGGCGGTCGGCTCATGACACGTCACCGGTCCCTGCCACGTCATCTGCTGCCACGTCATCCGGTGCCACGTCATTCCGTGTCGCGACACCAGATGACACGTCACCGTTCCCTCGTCCCGGCACGCCCTTGGAGCCCCCGATGAACGCGGTCCTCATCGCCCTCCTGGCCCTGCCGCTGCTCGGCGCCGCCCTGACGCTCGCCCCGATCGGCGACGGGCGGGCGCTGCGCCTCGGCACCGCCGTCACCGGCGGCACCCTGCTGCTGGCGGTCGTCCTCGCCGCGGGCTTCGACCACGACGACCCCAGCCGGATGCAGGCCGTCACCGACGTCCCGTGGATCCCCGCGCTGGACGTCCGGCTCCACCTCGGCACCGACGGCATCTCGCTCCCGCTGCTGGTGCTCACCGCGCTGCTGACCTTCCTCTGCGCGCTCTACTCGGTCAAGAAGCTCCCCGCCGGGCCCGGCGGCCGCGCCTTCACCGGGCTGCTGCTCCTGCTGGAGACCGGCATGCTCGCCACCTTCGCGGTGCTCGACCTGGTGCTGTTCTTCCTGGCCTTCGAGACCGTGCTGATCCCGATGTACTTCCTGATCGCCCGCTGGGGCAGCGGCCGGAAGACCGCCGCCGCCAACCGGTTCGTCCTGTACACCCTGCTCGGCTCCGCCGTGATGCTGCTCGGCTTCCTGCTGATCGGCGTCAAGGCCGGCACCTTCGACATGGTCGAGCTCGCCGCCGCCCACGGCGCGGGCCTGTCCCACACCACCCAGCTGGTCGCCGCGCTGGCCGTCCTGGTCGGCCTCGCCGTGAAGGCCCCCGCCTGGCCGCTGCACTCCTGGCTGCCCGACGCGCACACCGCCGCCCCCACCGTCGGCTCGGTGCTGCTGGCCGGCGTGATGCTCAAGATGGGCACCTACGGCCTGGTCCGGGTGCTGCTCCCGGTCGTCCCGGACGGCACCGCGACCTTCGCCCCCTACCTGGGCGCGTTCGCCGCCGTCGGCATCGTCTACGGCTCGCTCGCCTGCCTCGCGCTGGCGCGCAAGGGCGCCGGGGGCGACCTGAAGCGGCTGATCGCGTACTCCTCGGTCGGCCACATGGGCTTCGTCCTGCTCGGCATCGCCTCGCTCACCCCGGCCGGCCTGAACGGCGCGCTGTTCGCCAACATCGCGCACGGCCTGATCACCGGCCTGCTGTTCTTCGTGGTCGGCGCGGTCAAGGACCGCTACGGCACCGCCGACCTCGACACCCTCTCCGGAGCCACCGGCGCCGCCCTCTACGGCCGCGCCCCGCGGATCGGCGCGCTGCTCGCGTTCGCCGCCGTCGCCAGCCTCGGCCTGCCCGGACTGGCCGGCTTCTGGGGCGAACTGCTCGCCATGTACGGCGCGTTCGACCCGGCGGCCGGACTCTCCCGGCCCGCGTTCGTCACCTACATGGCGCTGGCCGGCCTCGGCACCCTGCTGACCGCCGCCTACCTGCTGATCGTGGTCAAGCGGGTCTGCATGGGCGACCCGGAGCAGCCCGCCCCGGTCACCGACCTGCCCGACCTCCAGGGCCACGAGGCCGCCAGCTGGACGCCGCTGGTCGCGCTGACCCTGCTCGCGGGCCTGTGGCCGGCCCTGCTCCTCGGCCTCTCCGACCCGGCCGTCAAGCACCTCCTCGGAGGCGGCTGATGGCCACCGCTCACGACCTGGGGCAGCCCCTCATGACTCCGCTGACGCCGCTCGCCGTCGCCGACCCGGGCGGCCTGATCCAGTCCGTCGACTGGGTGGCCGTCGCCCCGCCGCTGATCGCCGCGCTCGCCGCCCTCGCCGTGCTGGTCGCGGACCTCTTCCTGCCCGAGACCCGCAAGCGCCTGCTCGGCCCGCTCGCCGCCGCCGGCCTGCTCGCCGCGCTGGCCGCCCTGCTGCCGCTCGCCCTCGGCGACACCCGCTCCACCTTCTGCTTCAGCGGCCCGGGCGGCGGCTGCTCCTACACCGCCGACCACTTCGCGCTCGCCTTCCAGCTGCTCGCCCTCGGCGGCGCGCTGCTGACCGTGCTGCTCTCCCTGCACACCGTCGAGGACGAGAAGCTGCCGGGCGGCGAGTACTGGTTCCTGCTGCTCTCCTCCGCCTGCGGCGCCGCCCTGCTGCCCGCCTCCCGCGACCTCGCCACCCTGGTGATCGCGCTGGAGGTCGCCACCCTGCCCGCGTTCGCCCTGGTCGGCCTGCGCCGGGACGGCCGGGGCGCGGAGAGCGCGCTGAAGTTCTTCCTCTCCTCGGTCACCGCCACCGCCGTGATGCTGCTCGGCGTCAGCTTCGTCTACGCCGCCGCCGGGACGATCCAGCTCCAGGGCATCGCCGACGGACTGGCCCACGCCCCCGCCCGGTTGAAGCCGCTCGCCGAGGCGGGCGCGGTGCTCACCCTGGTCGGCTTCGCGTTCAAGACCGCCGCCGTCCCGTTCCACTTCTGGGTCCCCGACACGTACGTCGGCGCGCCGCTGCCGGTGGCCGGCTACCTCTCGGTGGTCGGCAAGGCGGCCGGCCTGTCCGGCCTGGCGCTGGTCACCACCGTCGCGTTCCGCCCGTACGGCCACACCTGGGGCCTGGTGCTGGCGGTGCTCGCCGCGCTCACCATGACGTTCGGCAACGCGGCCGCGCTGCGCCAGCGCACCGACACCCCGCACGGGGCGGTCCGGCTGCTGGCCTGGTCCTCGGTCGGCCAGGCCGGCTACCTGCTGGTGCCGCTGGCCGCCGCCGGGTACGCCGGATCGGCCGAGCCGCTGGGCGCGACCGTGGCGTACGCGCTGGTCTACGGCCTGGTGAACCTGGGCGCGTTCGGCGCGGTCGCGCTGGTCGGCGGCCCGGGCACGCTGGACGGGTTCCGCGGGCTGGCCGGGCGCAACCGCTGGGCGGCGTTCGCGCTGGCGTTCTTCCTGCTCTGCCTGGCGGGCCTGCCGCCGGGCGTGGTCGGCCTGTTCGGCAAGGTCGTGGTGTTCCGCTCGGCGGTGGACGCCGGTCTCGGCTGGCTGGCCGTGGTGATGGCGGTGAACGTGGTGATCGCGCTCGCCTACTACCTGAAGTGGACCGCGCTGCTGTTCGCCCCGGCCGCCGGGGACGCCGCCGCCGGGCGCCGCGTCCCGGCCCCGCTGGGCGCCGCGCTGGGCCTCGCCGGGGTCGGCGCGGTGGTGCTCTCGGTGGCCCCGCAACTGGTGCTCCAGGTGGTGTCGGGCAGCCTGTTCTGACCTGTGGTCGAATGCCGGAGGGAACGAACCGGCCAGTTCGGGGCGTTGATCCCGGCAGAGGGAGGCGGCTCCACGGCTTCCACCGGCACCACAGGAGGGCCCGCAGTGCACAGCCACCACAACGGATTGCGGACGGCCGTCCTGCTGGGCGGCCTCTCCGCGCTGATCCTGGTGATCGGCGGCTTCTTCGGCCGCACCGGCCTGCTGGTGGCCCTGCTGGTCGCGGTCGGCACCAACGCCTACGCGTACTGGAACAGCGACAAGCTGGCGCTGCGCGCGATGCGGGCCCGCCCGGTCAGCGAGATCGAGGCCCCGCAGCTGTACCGGATCGTCCGCGAGCTCTCCACCGCCGCCCGCCAGCCGATGCCCCGGCTGTACATCTCGCCCACGCCCGCGCCGAACGCCTTCGCCACCGGCCGCAACCCGCGCAACGCGGCGGTCTGCTGCACCGACGGCATCCTGCAGCTGCTGGACGAGCGGGAGCTGCGCGGCGTCCTCGGCCACGAGCTGAGCCACGTCTACAACCGGGACATCCTGATCTCCTCGGTGGCCGGGGCGCTCGCCTCGGTGGTGATGTTCCTGGTCAACTTCGCCTGGCTGATCCCGGTCGGGCGCTCGGACGACGACGACGGCCCCGGCCTGGTCGGCATGCTGGCGATCATGATCCTGGGGCCGGTCGCGGCCGGCCTGATCCAACTGGCCGTCAGCCGCTCCCGCGAGTACCAGGCCGACGCCGACGGCGCCCGGATCACCGGCGACCCGCTCGCCCTGGCCGGCGCCCTGCGCAAGCTCGACGCCGGCACCCAGCGGCTGCCGCTGCCGCCCGAGCCGCAGCTGCAGACCGCCAGCCACATGATGATCGCCAACCCGTTCCGGCCCGGCGAGCGCGGCGCCAGGCTGTTCTCCACCCACCCGCCGATGCGCGAGCGGATCGCCCGCCTGGAGCGGATGGCCGGGCAGTGACCGACCGACCCGCGGCCTGACTCCTTCGGGCGACCGCCCGGCGAGCGTCCGCCCGGCACCGCGGCCCCGCTGGTAGGGCTGAACGCACTGACCACTCCCGATGCCGGAGGTGCGGTGCGGTGACCATGCTGCCGAGCGATGCCGAACTGGGCCCGACCGGCCCGCCCGTCCCACAACCGCCCCCGCGCCGCCGCTTCGGCCGGGCCTCCCGCCCGCGCCGGGGCCGGGCGCTGGTGGTGTGGCTGACCACCACCGACCACAAGCAGATCGGCACGCTGTACCTGGCGACCTCGTTCGCCTTCTTCCTGGTCGGCGGGGTGCTGGCGCTGGTCATGCGGGCCGAGCTGGCCCGCCCGGGCACCCAGATCCTGTCGAACGAGCAGTTCAACCAGGCGTTCACCATGCACGGCACGATCATGCTGCTGATGTTCGCCACCCCGCTGTTCGCCGGCTTCGCCAACTGGTTCATGCCGCTCCAGATCGGCGCCCCCGACGTCGCCTTCCCCCGGCTGAACGCCTTCGCGTACTGGCTGTACCTGTTCGGCTCGCTGATCGCGGTGGGCGGCTTCCTCACCCCGAACGGCGCGGCGGACTTCGGCTGGTTCGCCTACGCGCCGCTGAACAGCGCCGTGCACTCGCCGGGCGTCGGCGCCGACCTGTGGATCATGGGGCTGGCCTTCTCCGGCTTCGGGACGATCCTCGGCTCGGTCAACTTCCTCACCACCGTGGTCTGCCTGCGGGCGCCCGGCATGACGATGTTCCGGATGTCGATCTTCACCTGGAACGTGGTGCTGACCTCGATCCTGGTGCTGATGGCCTTCCCGGTGCTGGCCGGCGCGCTGCTCTGCCTGGAGGCGGACCGCAAGTTCGGCGCGCACGTCTTCGACCCGGCCAACGGCGGCCCGATCCTGTGGCAGCACCTGTTCTGGTTCTTCGGCCACCCCGAGGTGTACATCATCGCGCTGCCGTTCTTCGGCATCGTCACCGAGGTCCTGCCGGTCTTCTCCCGCAAGCCGGTCTTCGGCTACTCCGGTCTGATCGCCGCCACCATCGCCATCGCCGGCCTGTCGGTGACGGTCTGGGCGCACCACATGTTCGTCACCGGGCAGGTGCTGCTGCCGTTCTTCTCGTTCATGACCTTCCTGATCGCGGTGCCGACCGGCGTGAAGTTCTTCAACTGGGTCGGCACCATGTGGCGCGGCTCGCTGAGCTTCGAGACGCCGATGCTCTGGTCGATCGGCTTCCTGGTGACCTTCCTGTTCGGCGGTCTGACCGGCGTGCTGCTGGCCTCCCCGCCGATCGACTTCCACGTCTCGGACTCGTACTTCGTGGTCGCGCACTTCCACTACGTGGTGTTCGGGACGGTGGTGTTCGCGATGTTCGCGGGCTTCTACTTCTGGTGGCCGAAGATGACCGGGCGGATGCTGGACGAGCGGCTCGGGAGGATCCACTTCTGGACGCTGTTCGTCGGCTTCCACACCACCTTCCTGGTCCAGCACTGGCTGGGCGCCGAGGGCATGCCGCGCCGCTACGCCGACTACCTGGCCTCGGACGGCTTCACCACGCTGAACACCGTCTCGACCGTCGGCTCGTTCCTGCTCGGCCTGTCCACCCTGCCGTTCCTCTACAACGTCTGGAAGACCGCCAGGTACGCGCCCGGGGTCGAGGTCGACGACCCGTGGGGCTACGGCCGCTCGCTGGAGTGGGCCACCTCCTGCCCGCCGCCCCGGCACAACTTCACCACCCTGCCGCGGGTCCGCTCCGAGTCGCCCGCCTTCGACCTGCACCACCCGGAGATCGCCGAGTACGACCGGCTGCAGAACGACCGCCCGGCGGTCGAGCCGCACTGACGCCGCGCTGGCGCCCTGCCGAGGCCGTGCTGAGGCCGCGCCGGGGTCGTCCTGCGGATGCGATGCCCGTTTTGCGGTGGTAAGAATCGTTTCGTCCCTACGCCGTTCGAGGCGCGGGGACGTTCCGTCTGACTGTGCGCGGGATCGGAGCGTCATGGACAACTATCCGCTGCTCAACATCTTCTGGACGATGCTGGAGCTGTTCCTCTGGATCCTCTGGTTCTTCCTGCTGTTCAAGATCATCACGGACATCTTCCGCAGCGAGGACATGGGCGGCTGGGGCAAGGCGGGTTGGACGATCTTCGTGATCCTGCTGCCGTTCCTGGGCGTGCTGGTCTACCTGATCGCCCGCGGCGGCTCGATGCACCAACGGGACGTCGACCAGGCCAGGAGGGCCGACGCCGCCTTCCAGGACTACGTCCGCAAGGCGGCGGGCACCGGCGGCGGCGGAGCCCCCGGCGGGAGTCCCGGCGGGCACGTGGAGGACCTGGCGAAGCTGGCCGACCTCAAGAGCAGCGGCGCGCTGTCCGAGGAGGAGTACCAGCGGGCCAAGGACAAGCTGCTGACCTGACCCCGCCCGTCCGGCCGAACGACGAAGGGCCCGCCCCCCCGTGGGCGGGCCCCTCGCGCGCTCCGGCGGCCGTCGCCCGTCCTCCCCGGCCCGCTGGGCAGCCGGGCGGGCGCGTGCGAGTCTGGAGGGCATGAAGCTGGTCAACTTCCTGCTCAACGTGATCTGGCTGCTCTTCTGCGGCCTGTGGATGGCCCTCGGGTACGCGCTCGCCGGCATCGTCTGCTTCGTCCTGATCATCACGATCCCGTTCGGCATCGCGGCCTTCCGCCTCGCGGGCTTCATGCTCTGGCCGTTCGGGCGCACCACCGTGGTCCGGGCCGACGCGGGCGCGCCGTCCTGCGCGGGGAACGTGATCTGGCTGGTCTTCGCCGGCTGGTGGCTGGCCCTCGGGCACATCGTCACCAGCGTCCCGCTGTTCCTGTCGATCATCGGGATCCCGTTCGGCTGGGCGAACCTGAAGATGGTGCCGGTCTCGCTCACCCCGCTCGGCCGCGACATCGTCCCGACCGACCAGGGGTTCGGGGCCCGCTGATCCGGCGGCGGTGCCGCGCCCGCCGGGCGCCGACGGGAAAACCGGTCGTGCGGAGGGCCGGTGCGGGGGTACAACCGGTCGGTGGCGGCGGGAGTGCGAGGAGGGGCACGTGACGGACGGCGAGATCATGGCCGGCGGGGTCAACCAGGTCGAGCGGCGGGGGGACCGGGTGCTGCGCCCGACCGGGCCGTGGTCGCCGGCCGTGCACGGGCTGCTGGCGCACGTCCGGGCGGCCGGGTTCGCGGCGGGGCCGCGGTTCCACGGGCTGACCGAGGACGGGCGGGAGGTGCTCGACTTCCTGCCCGGCGAGGTCTCCGACTACCCGCCCACCCCGGCCGCCGCCTCCCGCACCGCGCTGCTCGACGCCGCCCGCCTGCTGCGCGCGTACCACGACGCCACCGTCGGCTACACCGCCGAGGGCTGGATGCTGCCCGCCCGCGAACCGGCCGAGGTGGTCTGCCACGGCGACTACGCCCCGCACAACTGCGTGCTGGACGGCGAACGGGTGGTCGGCGTCATCGACTTCGACACCGCCCACCCCGGCCCCCGGCTCTGGGACGTCGCCTACGCCGCCTACCGCTGGGCCCCCACCACCGCCCCCGGCAACGCCGACGGCTTCGGCACCCCGGACGAACAGGCCCTGCGGGTACGGGAGTTCTGCGACGCGTACGGCCTCGGCCGGGCCGACCGGGCGGGCCTGGTCGACGCGATCGAGGCCCGGCTGCACGCCCTGGTCGCGCACATGCGGGCCGAAGCCGCCGCCGGGAGCGCCGCGTTCGCCTCGCACCTGGCCGACGGGCACCACCTGATGTACCTCTCCGACGCCGCGTACGTGGTGCGCGAACGCGCCCGCTTCGAGGCCCGACTCCTGGCGGCGTGACGGGGGACCGGGGGGACCGGCCCCCGGAGCCGTCCGTCGTTCCGGGGACGACCGGGCGCCCGCCTCACCCGTCCGCGCGCTCCAGGTGCTCGCGCAGCGCCCGGAACTCGGCCGCGAGCCCGTCCGGCGAGTAGTGCGCGTTCAGCCCGCTCGGGTTCGGCAGCAGCCACACCTCGGTGTCGCCGATCGGTTCCGGCTGCGGCCCGACCGTCGCCCGCGGCCGGCCGAACGCCGCCCGGTACGCCCCGATCCCGAGCACCGCCAGCACGCGCGGCCGCAGCCGCCGCACCCGGGCCTCCAGCGCCCGGCCGCCCTCCAGGTACTCCTCGGCGGTCAGCTCGGCCGCCTTCGCCGTGGTCCGGGCCACCACGTTGGTGATCCCCAGCCCGAGGGCGAGCAGTTCCCGCTGCTCGGCCGGGCGCAACTGCCTCGGCGTGAAGCCGGACCGGTGCAGGGCGGGCCAGAACCGGTTGCCCGGCCGGGCGAAGTGCTGCCCGGTGGCGCCCGACCACAGGCCCGGATTGATCCCGCAGAACAGCACCCGCAGGCCGGGCGCGATCACGTCCTCGATGGTGCCGTCCTGGGCGGCGGCGAGCTCTTCTGGCGTGGGCTTGGCGCCGGTGGCCGGGCGCTGCGGCGGAGTACGGGTCACCCCGTCCACTCTGCCGTACCGGAGGGCGCGCGCGCCTCGTCGAGCGCTGACGAACCGTTTTCCGGGTCTCGCCGATGAAGGAGCGTTTCCGCAGCTCGGAGCGGGTGCGGCCGATGTCCGGCATATCGGATGGATAGTCAGTTCGATTGTTTTCCTGACCTGATGACTTCCGGGGCGGAGAATGGGGCGGTGTCATACGAACTGAACGCGCTGATCGCCGCCGAGGAACTGATCGCGGTGGTGGCGGCCGAGGTCCCGCTCGCGCACGCCGTGGCCCTTCCGCACGGCCTCGCGCTGGTGCCGATGACCGACGAACTCCACGAGGCGCTCCAACACCCCTCCAACGCGCCCGACTTCGGCTTCAAACGGTTCCCGTCCGGATTCGCCCTGCGGATCGCCGGCTGGTCGAAGGCCGCCCCGATCGCCTACGCCGAGTCCGACCCGGAACACCCCGGCGGCCGCCGCGCGGCCCTCTGGTACGACGGCCGGATCGTCCTCGGTCCGCTCGCCCCCGCCGACGGCCCCCCGCTCGACCGCGTCCTGCGGGCCCTCGGCGCCACCGCCGGCGCCGTCCCGGAGATCGCGGCCGCCCTCGCCGTCGCCGGCCACCGGGGGCCCGCCTGACCGGCGCACCGTTCGGCGTACGAGCGGTGGCCGCGGCCTTTCGGGTGGCCCAACGTGTGGATGGCAGGCGAAACGCCTGAACTCCCCCCGAAAGGAACGGCTTTACCATGCGTGCCCACTGGCCGGCCGCCGCGCTGACCGCAGTCCTCGCCCTCGGCGCGGTCACCCTGGCGACCGCCGCCCCCGCGTCCGCGGCCGACCCCGCCGACGCGTTCCGCACCCGCCCCGCCACCGCCGCGGGCCCCACCCTCGCCCTCACCCGCCCCGCCGCGCTGCCGCCCCTGCCGGTCGCCGTCCCGAACGCCCCGGCGGCGCCGGCGCTCCCGGCCCTGCCGTCCGCGCCCGCCCCGCCCGCCGCGCCGTCGGTCCTCCCGGTCCCGTCCGCCCCCGACACCGCCGGGCTGCTCGGCGCCGTCACCGGGCTGCTCGGCGGTGCTCCCGGCACCCCCGGCGCCCCGGACCAGGGCTTCGTCCAGCACCTGGTCGACCAGCTCACCGACACCCTGCGGGGGCTGCTCGGCACCCTCCCCGCCACCCCGTCCGGCACCTCCTGACGGGCCCGCGAACGCCGGGAGGGCGCACCGTGGCCGGTGCGCCCTCCCTGGTGCCGGGACTCGCGTCCCGCCGCTCAGCGGTAGTTGACGAACTGGAGCGCGAAGTCCAGGTCCTTGCCCTTGAGCAGGGCCTGCACGGTCTGCAGGTCGTCCCGCGACTTCGAGCTGACCCGCAGCTCGTCGCCCTGGACCTGCGCCTTGACGCCCTTCGGGCCCTCGTCGCGGATGATCTTCGCGACCTTCTTGGCATCCTCGGTGGTGATGCCTTCCTTGATGTCGGCGAAGATCTTGTACTCCTTGCCGGACAGCTGCGGCTCCGCCGCGTCCAGCGCCTTCAGCGACAGCCCGCGCTTGACGAACTTGGTCTGCAGCACGTCCAGGATCGCCCGGACCCGCTCCTCGCCGTTGGCCTTCATCTCGATCTTCTCGCCGGACCGCTTGATCTCGGCGCCCACGTTCTTGAAGTCGAAGCGGGTGGCGATCTCGCGGGAGGTCTGGTTGATCGCGTTGTCGACCTCCTGCCACTCGACCTTCGAGACGATGTCGAAACTGGAGTCGGCCATGGGTGTTGGTCTCCTTGCACTACAGGCTGCACGGTCGCGCCGCCCGCCACCGGCGGGCGACGCCCCAGCCTATCCAGCCCCCCGGGCCCCCGCCCGCACCAACCGCGCGCCGACCTTGATCACGACGTGACGTAACCGGGTGGCGAACCACCCCCCCACATCAGGTATCGTTTACGACGTCGAACGGGGCAGTGCTCCGCCAGACACCATCCCTGGCTGGTTGCCCGAGCGGCCAAAGGGAGCAGACTGTAAATCTGTCGCGCAAGCTACGCAGGTTCGAACCCTGCACCAGCCACTGGATAGTGAAGAAGCCCCCGGGCTGCGGAGACGCAGCCCGGGGGCTTCTTCGTCGTGCGCCCGGCTCCGGACGGGGCCCGGCGGGGCCCGGCGGGTCAGCCCGGGTGGTTCTGGCGGGGGAGGGCGAGGGTGACGGTGTCGGCGAACTCGCGGACGGCGCTGGTGCGGGAGACGACGCGGCCGCAGTGGACCACCAGGCGGGAGTGGCCGCCGGAGAGGGCGCCGGTGAGGCTGTCGCCGCGGATGGCGAGGAGTTCGGCGGGGAAGCCCGCGTCCACCCGGACGGGGGGCAGGCCGAGGGTGGTGCGGGCCTGGGCGGAGACGGCGTCGTAGGCGGCTTCGGGGGAGAGCGCGCCGCCGGCGGCGAGCAGGCGGGCGGCGTCGAGGGGGTCGGCGCGGCCGACCGGGTTGGAGGCGTCGCGCAGGCCGCCGCCGCCGGCGGTGAGGGCGACCCGGGCGTGCGCGAACTCCCGGACCAGGGCGGGGGGCAGGCCGGTCGGGGGGCCTTCGAGGCCGGTGCAGCCGCCGTTCTGCGGCAGGCAGACCACCCGGACGCCGGCGCCCGCCAGCACGTCGGCGCCGCCGGGCGGCAGCGCGCTGCACGGGCCGAGCGCGACCCGGGGCCGGTGCGGGGCGAGGGCGGCGACCAGGCGGGCGAGCTGGGCCCGGTCGGCGGCGTCGGTGTGCAGGTCGACCGGGCAGTCCGCCTCGGCGGCGGCGTCCAGCAGCACCCGCACGTAGCCGACCGGGTCCGGGTCGAGGTCCGGGCAGCCGCCCGCCGCGTCCGCGCCGAGCTTGAGCGCGTCCCGCAGCTGGGCCCGCCCGTCCGCGCCGGCCCGGCCGGTGAGCAGGCGGGGCATCGCCACCGCCTGCAGTTCGGCCAGGCCGCGCAGCGCCTGGCGGGCGGTGAGGACGGCCTCCAGCCGGCCCAGCCCGTGCGCGTCGCCGATCCGGACGTGGGTGCGCTGGGCGGTGGCGCCGTAGCCGAGCGAGGTGAGCGCGGACTCGGTGACCCGGCGGACCAGCTCGTCCGGCCCGTCCGGCGCGCCCCCGCCCCCGCCCGGTTCGGGCGGCGCCGCGGTGAAGGCGCTGTCGTAGTGTCCGTGCGGTTCGGCCGGGGCGGGCAGCAGCAGGTAGCCGGACAGGTCGATCCGGGCGCCGGTGGTGACCGTCGGCTGCCCGGGCAGCGCGGGCATCGGCCCGAGGCTGCCGACCGTGCCGACCGCCTGGATCCGGTCGCCGCTGATCCGGACGTCCGCCACCCGCCCGTCCAGCAGTCGCGCCCCGGTGAGCAGCAGCACCGGCCCGTGCCCGAGCGGGTTGGCGGACGGCGGCGGCTGGGCGCCCTCGCTGCTTTCGCTCATCGGCCCGCTCCTCCAGTCCGGTCGACCGCCCGGCGCCCGGTGCGGGGGCGTCCGAGAGATCACTGACGGTCGAGCCTAGGCCGGGTTCGGGCGGGACGGTCGGAGGCGGGCGTCGGGACGTGTCGGCGCGTTCCGGTTGCGGCGGCGGTCGAACGGGTGTCGTCCGACGGTCCGTCAGTGCGGGCCTGCCGACCTGCGAAGATCCGGCGCGGATACGGATTTCACCTCTGGCCCGGAACCGTGTAATCTCTTCCTCGTTCGCCCCTATAGCTCAGTCGGTAGAGCGTCTCCATGGTAAGGAGAAGGTCTGCGGTTCGATTCCGCATGGGGGCTCTGGTGAAGGGTTCCCCGCTCCGGCGGGGTTCCGGTCATCAAAGCGGTGTAGCTCAGTTGGTAGAGCAAGCGGCTCATAATCGCTGTGTCACCGGTTCAAGTCCGGTCACCGCTACCCCGCGTAGTCGATCGGGGGGATCACTCCCGATCGGCTACTCTTGTCTGTGTTCTTATTCGTTGTCCCAGGAAGGCACTCCCGTGGCTGCCACCGACGTCCGCCCGAAGATCACGCTGGCCTGCGTGGAGTGCAAGGAGCGGAACTACATCACCAAGAAGAACCGGCGTAACGACCCGGACCGTCTTGAGATGAAGAAGCACTGCCCGCGTTGCAACTCGCACACGGCGCACCGCGAGACCCGCTGACTTTGCCTCGACTCCAGGCCGCACCCCATCACGGGGAGCGGCCTGGAGTCATTTCTGCATGACGGAGCCCGTCGCACCGGACGTACCAGAGGAGTTGCACCATGCCGCTCGACCCCTCGTTCATCGGGCGGACGTACCCGCCCACCGAGCCGTACGAGGTCGGCCGGGAGAAGATCCGCGAGTTCGCCGTCGCGATCGGTGACGCGAACCCGGCGTACGTCGACCAGGAGGCCGCGAAGGCGCTCGGGCACCCGGACGTCATCGCTCCGCTGACCTTCCCGTTCATGCTGAGCTTCCGGGCCGCCGCGCAGGTCGTCGAGGACCCGGAACTCGGCCTGGACTACAGCCGGGTGGTGCACGGCGACCAGAAGTTCGTCTACACCCGCCCGGTCCGGGCCGGTGACCGGCTCTCGGTCACGATCTCCATCGACGCGATCAAGTCGCTGGCGGGCAACGAGGTGCTCACCATCCGCGGCGAGCTGGACGACGTGAGTGGCGAGCACGTAGTGACGTCGATCATGACGCTGGTGGCGCGCGCCGCCGCGGAAGCCGGAGGGGAGTGACCGTGGCGGTCCGTTTCGACGAGGTCCAGGTCGGCACCGAGCTGCCGGCCCAAAGCTTCCCGGTCACCCGGGCGACGCTGGTGCAGTACGCCGGTGCCTCCGGGGACTTCAACCCGATCCACTGGAACGAGAAGTTCGCCCTGGAGGTCGGCCTCCCGGACGTCATCGCGCACGGCATGTTCACCATGGCCGAGGCGGTCCGGGTGGTGACCGACTGGGTCGGCGACCCGTCCGCGGTGGTCGAGTACGGCGTCCGCTTCACCAAGCCGGTGGTCGTCCCGAACGACGGCGTGGGCGCGACCATCGAGGTCTCCGCGAAGGTCGCCGCGCTGCTGGAGGAGAACCGGGTCCGGGTCGACCTGGTCGCGACCAGCCAGGGGCAGAAGGTCCTCGGCATGGCCCGGGCGGTCGTCCGGCTGGGCTGAGGCGCGGGTGCGCGGGCGGGGGTCGGGGGCGTCGCCTCCGGCCCCCGCGCCGTTCCCGGGGCGCCGGCGGGGTGTCGGCGGGACGTCCGGGGGGCGCCCGTGGGGGGCGGCACACGCCCCCGAGCTGGGCGCTTGCCAAGTTATTGGCCAATCACTAATCTTCGGGTGTGGCCAGGAACAGCATGCGGATGTCCGCCGAGGAGCGGCGCGAGAGCGTCGTCCGGGCGGCCATGGTGGAGTTCGCCCGCGGCGGTTACCGGGGGACGTCCACCGAGGCGATCGCCCGCCGGGTGGGCGTCTCGCAGCCGTACCTGTTCCGGCTCTTCCCCAACAAGCAGGCGATCTTCGAGGCGGCGGCCGAGCACTGCATGGAGGAGACCTGGCAGGTCTTCGACCGGGCCTCGGAGGGGCTGGCGGGGGAGGCGGCCTGCGACGCGATGGGCGAGGCCTACCTGGGCCTGGTCGAGGACCGCGAGCAGGTGATGATGCAGATGCAGATCTACGTCTCGGTGTTCGCGGCGGAGTCGGCCGGCGACGGCGACATCGGCGAGACGGCGCGGGCGGGCTGGTCGCGGCTGTTCGGGCGGATCGAGGAGCGGATCGGCGACCGGGCGAAGGCCGCCGAGTTCATGGCGCACGGGATGTTGATCAACACCCTGGTGGCGCTCGGGTACCCGCTGGAGCACGGGCTCTGGTCGGCGTTCCTGGAGCTGAGCGGGAAGCACGAGGAGACGGCCGGGGAAGGCTGAGGCGCTCCGCCGACGGCGGCGGGCGCCCTTTTTTCGGCCCACGAAAGTTATTGATCAATCACAACCTTTGGGGGAAGCACCGATGAACAGGCAAGCCGTCTGGACCCTGGTGGTCGTCAGCGTGGCGAGCTTCATGGCCGGGCTCGACAACCTGGTGGTCACCACCGCCCTGCCCGCGATCCGCGCCGACCTCGGCGGCGCGCTCTCCGACCTGGAGTGGACGGTCAGCGCGTACACCCTGACCTTCGCGGTCCTGCTGATGTTCGGCGCGGCCCTCGGCGACCGCTTCGGCCGGCGCCGGCTCTTCCTCGGCGGGCTCGCCGTCTTCACCCTCGGCTCGGCCGCCGCCGCGCTCGCCCCGGACATGGGGACGCTGATCGCGGCCCGCGCCGTCCAGGGCGTCGGCGCGGCGGTGATGGTGCCGCTCACGCTGACCCTGCTGACCGTCGCGGTGCCCGCCGCCCGGCGCGGCGCGGCGTTCGGCGTCTGGTCCGGGGTCAGCGGCCTCGCCGTCGCCACCGGGCCGCTGATCGGCGGCAGCCTCACCGAGCACTTCTCCTGGCAGTGGATCTTCTGGGTGAACGTCCCGGTCGGCCTGCTCCTGCTGCCGCTCGCCCGCACCGTGCTCGGCGAGAGCCGGGGCGAGGACCCCCGGCTGGACCTCCCCGGCACCCTGCTGGTCAGCGGCGGCCTGTTCGGCCTCGTCCTCGGCCTGATCCGCAGCACCCCCGACGGCTGGACCGACCCGCTGGTGCTCGGCGCGCTGACCGCCGGCGTCCTGCTGCTGGCCGCCTTCGTCGGGTACGAGGTCCGCTGGGCGGAGCGGCCGATGCTGCCGATGCGGCTGTTCCGCAGCCGGGCGTTCAGCGCCGTCAACGCGGCCGGCCTGCTGATGTTCCTCGGCATGTTCGGCTCGATCTTCCTGATCAGCCAGTACTTCCAGGGCGTCAACGGCTACACCGCCGAACAGGCCGGCGTCCGGATGCTGCCGTGGACCGCGATGCCGCTGCTGGTCGCCCCGTTCGCCGGGATCCTGGCCGACCGGATCGGCGGCCGCTCCATCGTCGTCACCGGACTCGTCCTGCAGGCCCTCGGCCTGCTCGGGATGGCCCTGCTCGCCGAGCACTCCGAGGGGTACGGGCCGCAGGTGCCGGTGCTGATGGTCTGCGGCGTCGGGATGTCCCTCTACTTCGCCCCCACCGCCAACCTGGTGATGGCCAGCGTCCGCCCCGCCGAACAGGGCGTCGCCTCCGGCGCGAGCAACGCCGTGCGCGAGGTCGGCGGCGCGCTCGGGGTGGCCGTGCTGTCCGCGGTCTTCTCCGCCCGGGGCGGCTACGGCAGCACCGCCGCCTTCACCGACGGACTGGTCCCCGCGCTGCTCGTCGGCGCCGCCGCGATCGGGGCCGGCGCGGTCGCCGCCGCGCTCGTCCCGCCCCGGCACGGCGCCCGGCCGGCCCGGGCGGCCCGCCCGGAAGCCGCGCTGGTCTGACGGCCGGGACGACGCGACGAAGAAGAGAGAGGAGAACCACCGTGTTCACCCTGACCCTGCCCTGGCGCCCCGGACCCGCCGCGCGGCGGCCGCCGGACCGGCCCGTGGTGATGGTCGCGAAACTGCGGGTGCGCGGGCTGCGGCACGTGCCCGGTTTCCTGCGGCGGTCCCTGGAGGTCCGCGCCCAGGCCCGCCGGGCCCCCGGCTCGCTCGGCGTCGCCCTGCGCACCGCGCCGCTGCGGCGCACCTTCTGGGTGCTCTCCGCCTGGAGCGACCGGGAGGCGCTCACCGCGTTCGTCCGCTCCGAGGCCCACCACCGGGCGATGACCGGACTGCGGCCCGTCATGGAGCACGCCGCCTTCGCCGACTGGGCGGCGCGGACGCCGGACCCGCCGGACTGGACGGAGGCGGCACGGCGGCTGGCGGACGCCGGACCGCGGCCCCGGTGACGGGCCTCGCCGCCCGCACCGGGCCGCTGGCTTACGCTGGGGCGGTGATCGAGGAGATGCATGTGCCGCTGGCGCCGTTGACCACGCTGCGGTTGGGCGGCCCGGCGCGACGGCTGGTGACGGCACGGACGGACGCCGAGGTGGTCGCCGCGGTGCGGGCGGCGGACGCGGCGGGCGAGCCGCTGCTGGTGCTCGGCGGCGGGTCGAACCTGGTGATCGGGGACGCCGGCTTCCCCGGCACGGTGGTGCGGATCGCCACCGAGGGCTTCACGCTGGACGGCACGCTGCTGGAGCTCGCGGCCGGCGAGGTCTGGTCGGACGCGGTGGCCCGCACCGTCGACGCCGGCCTGGCCGGGATCGAGTTCCTGGCCGGCATCCCGGGCTCGGCGGGCGCGACGCCGGTGCAGAACGTGGGCGCGTACGGCCAGGAGGTTGCCGAGACCATCGCCGAGGTGGTCGCCTACGACCGCCTGCTCGGCGAGAGCGTCACGCTCTCCAACGCCGACTGCGCCTTCTCGTACCGGCACAGCCGCTTCAAGGCCGACCCGGACCGGTACGTGGTGCTGCGGGTGCGGTTCCGGCTGGCGGACGGGGGCGGGCTGTCCTCGCCGGTGAAGTACGCCGAGGTGGCCCGCTCGCTGGGCGTCGAGGCGGGCGGGCGGGTGAAGCTGGCCGAGGCGCACGCCGAGGTGCTGCGGCTGCGGGCCGGCAAGGGGATGGTGCTCGACCCGGCCGACCACGACACCTGGTCGGCGGGCTCGTTCTTCACCAACCCGGTCCTGACGGACGCCCAGTTCGCCGCGTTCACCGCCAGGCTGGGCGACCTGCGGGCGCCCAGCTACCCGGCGGGGGAGGGGCGCACCAAGACCTCCGCCGCCTGGCTGATCGACAACGCGGGCTTCCGCAAGGGCCACGGCAGCGGCCCGGCCACCCTCTCCACCAAGCACACCCTCGCCCTGACCAACCGCGGCTCGGCCACCACCGAGGACCTGCTGGCGCTGGCCCGCGAGGTGCGCGACGGGGTGCGCGCGGCCTTCGGCGTCGAGCTGGTCAACGAGCCGGTGATGGTCGGCGTCAGCCTCTGAACCGTCCGGCTGCGGGGCCTAGGCCGGCTCCTCCACCAGCCAGGCGTCGACCTCGCCCAGCAGCTCCTTCACCACGTGCTCGGGGGCCCGCGAGGAGCGGATCGACTGGCGGGCCAGCTCGGCGAGCTCGGCGTCGGTGAAGCCGTGCGACTCGCGGGCCAGCGCGTACTGGTCGGCGAGCCGGGAGCCGAACAGCAGCGGGTCGTCGGCGCCCAGCGCGAGCGGGACGCCGGCCTCGAAGAGCGCCCGCAGCGGCACCTGCTCGGGGCTGTCGTAGACGCCGAGGGCGACGTTGGAGGCCGGGCAGACCTCGCAGGTCACCTGGCGGTCGGCGAGCCGCTGCAGCAGCCGCGGGTCCTCGGCGGCGCGCACGCCGTGGCCGATCCGGGTGGCGCCCAGGTCGTCCAGGCAGTCCCGGACGGAGTCGGGCCCGGCCAGCTCGCCGCCGTGCGGGGCGGCGATCAGCCCGCCGCCGCGGGCGATGGCGAAGGCCCGGTCGAAGTCCCGGGCCAGGCCCCGGCGCTCGTCGTTGGAGAGACCGAAGCCGATCACGCCCCGGTCGGCGTACCGGACGGCGAGCCGGGCCAGCGTCCGGGCGTCCATCGGGGACTTCATCCGGTTCGCCGCGACCAGCACCCGGATGCCGACGCCGGTCGCCTCGGAGGCCTCCCGGACGGCGTCCAGCACCAGCTCCAGGGTCGGGGTCAGCCCGCCCAGCAGCGGCGCGTACGAGGTCGGGTCGACCTGGATCTCCAGCCAGCGGGAGCCGTCGGCGCGCTCGTCCTCGGCGGTCTCCCGGACCAGCCGGCGGATGTCCGACTCGTCGCGCAGGCAGGAGCGGGCGGTGTCGTACAGCCGCTGGAAGCGGAACCAGCCGCGCTCGTCGGTGGCCCGGAGCTTGGGCGGGTGCTCGGAGCTGAGCGCCTCGGGCAGCCGGATGCCGTGCTTGTCGGCGAGTTCGAGCAGCGTCGCGGGGCGCATCGAACCGGTGAAGTGCAAGTGCAGATGGGCCTTCGGCAGGCTCCGGACATCACGCAGGCGATCCATTCACCGATCCTGCCGCAAAACCCCCGGAAACAGGAACCGCCCCCCGTACCCCGCCCGATCGGGTGAGGTGCGGGGGGCGGTGCTGACGGGAGGTCAGGCGCGGGCCTCGCCGAGCAGCTTCTGCATCCGGCTGACGCCCTCCACCAGGTCGGCGTCGCCGAGCGCGTAGGACAGCCGCAGGTAGCCGGGGGTGCCGAAGGCCTCGCCCGGGACGACCGCGACCTCGGCCTCGTCCAGGATCAGCGCGGCCAGCTCGGCCGAGGTCCGCGGGCGCTTGCCGCGGAGCTCCTTGCCCAGCAGGTCCTTGACCGAGGGGTACACGTAGAACGCGCCCTCCGGCTCGGGGCAGTAGACGCCCTCGATCTCGTTCAGCATCGCCACGATCGTGCGGCGGCGGCGGTCGAACGCGGTCTTCATCTCGTCCACCGCGGCGAGGTCGCCGGAGACGGCGGCGAGCGCCGCGCGCTGCGCCACGTTGGAGACGTTCGAGGTGGCGTGCGACTGCAGGTTGGCGGCCGCGTTGACGACGTCCTTCGGGCCGATCAGCCAGCCCACCCGCCAGCCGGTCATCGCGTAGGTCTTGGCCACGCCGTTGACCACGACGCACTTGTCGGCCAGCTCGGGCAGCAGGGCCGGCAGCGAGGTGAAGGTGGCGTCGCCGTAGACCAGGTGCTCGTAGATCTCGTCGGTGAGCACCCACAGGCCGTGCTCCAGCGCCCAGCGGCCGATCGCCTCGGCCTCGGCCTCGGTGTACACCGCGCCGGTCGGGTTGGACGGCGAGACGAACAGCACCACCTTGGTGCTGGCGGTGCGGGCGGCCTCCAGCTGCTCCACCGAGACCTTGTAGCCGGTGGTCTCGTCCGAGACGACCTCGACGGGGGTGCCGCCGGCCAGCTTCACGGCCTCCGGGTAGGTGGTCCAGTACGGGGCCGGGATGATCACCTCGTCGCCCGGGTCCAGGATCGCGGCGAAGGCGTTGTAGATCGCCTGCTTGCCGCCGTTGGTCACCAGCACCTGCGAGGCGTCCACCTGGTAGCCGGAGTCGCGCAGCGTCTTGGCGGCGATCGCGGCCTTCAGCTCCGGCAGGCCGCCGGCCGGGGTGTAGCGGTGGTTCGCCGGGTCCTGGCAGGCGGCGACCGCGGCGTCCACGATGTAGCCGGGGGTCGGGAAGTCGGGCTCGCCGGCGCCGAAGCCGATGACCGGGCGCCCGGCGGCCTTGAGGGCCTTGGCCTTGGCGTCGACGGCCAGGGTGGCGGACTCGGCGATGGCGCCGACCCGGGCGGAGACCCGGCGGGCGGCGGGGGGGACGTTCTCGGGGGTGGGTGCGCTCATGGGTTGAATGTTCCCAGACCACACGGGCGCCGGACATCGCGGTTTCCCGGTCCCCGCCGGGGCGCTCCGGCGACCGCCCCACGGCTCCGGACGATCTCGGGCGGACGGCGATCGGAGCCGGAGGATCTCGGGCGGACGGCGTCGAAAGTCGGCGAATGTGGATCCCGGTGAATGAGGTTCGACCAATCGGCGAAGAACCCGTACACTCACTGCTCGATGGCTCCCGAAGTGCGGATCCTTCGGCCGGGTACACCACACGGCCGGACGGATGCGGTAGGTTGGGGGCCACGCCGGAGCCGCGAGGCTCCGTAGGGCACTAGCTCAATTGGTAGAGCACCGGTCTCCAAAACCGGCGGTTGGGGGTTCGAGTCCCTCGTGCCCTGCAGCTCGATCCGTGCCAAGCCCGTTCGCTCCGCAGAGCGAGCGGGCTTGATGCGGAGAGGGCCCCACCCCACAGCTTTTCGCCGGATCGCCCGTGCACCAGGCACGGACCTCCGCAGGACCGGGATTCAGGTGAGGACGAGTGACGGAGACCACGGGCTCCACCGCAACGCCTGAGAGCGGCAACCCCGAGGGGGCCGAAGGCGCCGCGGACGAGACCACCAGCACCGAGGACGGCAAGCTGTCCCGGCGCGAGCGCCGGCGCGCGAACAAGGCGGCCGGCGGCGAGGGCGGCAAGAAGTCCGGCAAGCGGGCCAAGAAGGGCCTGTTCGCCCGGATCGGGATCTTCTACCGCCAGATCATCGCCGAGCTCCGCAAGGTCGTCTGGCCCTCCCGCAACCAGCTGATCCAGTACACCACGGTCGTCGTGACCTTCGTGATCGTGCTGATGCTGGTCGTCGCCGGCCTCGACTGGGTCTTCGCGAAGGGTGCCTTCTGGATCTTCGGCTGACGCCCGATCCGGCCGAACCCCGCAGGGATCCCCGCAGGTCCCGCACCGCATACTCCACCCCGACCCGGGCCGAACCCTTCGGCCCGGGTCGAGCTGTCGGCGCGAAGGGCAACGGGCGGCTACCGTTGAGTCGGTACTGTTGAGGTATCCGTTCCACAACCAGGAAAGAAGCAGCGACCGTGTCTGAGTCCCCCCTGTACGACGCCGACGAGACCGTCCGCGAGGCGGATGTCGCCGCCGAGCTGGACGCGGCCGAGGCTGCCGACGAAGCTGCCGACGTCGAGTCCTCCGAGGAGATCGTGGACGAGGCGGACGCCGAGGAGGACGAGGTCGAGGCCGCCGACGAGCTGGAGGCGGGCGAGCCCGCCGAGGCCGCCGCCGTGCACGAGGTGGACGAGACCGAGGCCGAGGCCGCGGAGGCCCTCGACGAGGAGGCCGCCGAGGAGGCGGAGCCCGCCGAGGAGGTCGAGAGCGACCCGGTCGCCGAGTTCCGCGAGCAGCTGCGCCGCGCCCCGGGCGAGTGGTACGTCATCCACACCTACGCCGGCTACGAGAACCGGGTGAAGCAGAACCTGGAGCAGCGCTCCGTCTCGCTGAACGTCGAGGACTACATCTTCGAGTCCCAGGTTCCGCAGGAGGAGGTCGTCCAGATCAAGAACGGCGACCGCAAGACCATCCGGCAGAACAAGCTCCCCGGCTACGTGCTGGTCCGGATGGACCTCACCCCGGAGTCCTGGGGCGTCGTGCGCAACACCCCCGGCGTCACCGGCTTCGTCGGCAACGCCTACGACCCGTACCCGCTGACCCTGGACGAGGTCGTCAAGATGCTCGCCCCCGACGTGGAGCGCGCCGCCGCCAAGGAGGCCGGCAAGGCCTCGCCGGTGCGCCCGGTCGAGGTGCAGGTGCTGGACTTCGAGGTCGGCGACTCGGTCACCGTCACCGACGGTCCGTTCGCGACCCTGCA
The DNA here is from genome assembly GCF_055562955.1 of Kitasatospora sp. NPDC015121. Classification (NCBI taxonomy): domain Bacteria; kingdom Bacillati; phylum Actinomycetota; class Actinomycetes; order Kitasatosporales; family Streptomycetaceae; genus Kitasatospora; species Kitasatospora sp. NPDC015121. The sequence goes on along the minus strand of NZ_JBVHEH010000015.1, from coordinate 192,175 downwards.
GGCGACCATCAACGAGATCAACCCCGACTCGAAGAAGGTCAAGGGCCTGGTGGAGATCTTCGGCCGGGAGACCCCGGTCGAGCTCTCCTTCGACCAGATCCAGAAGAACTGACCCGAAGGTCTCCGGTGCCGGGGCGGGGCGAGAGCCTCCGCCCCGGCACCGTTTTGGTCCAGCGACACCTGACCGGTTAGCCTGGTCCGATGTGTGTCCTGGCGGTCGGGTTTCGCCCCGGGGCCGGGCACATCAGCAATCACCTCTCGGAAGGACCCGGAGAGACATGCCTCCCAAGAAGAAGAAGATCACGGGGCTTATCAAGCTCCAGATCAACGCCGGTGCGGCCAACCCGGCCCCCCCGGTCGGCCCCGCGCTCGGTCAGCACGGTGTCAACATCATGGAGTTCTGCAAGGCGTACAACGCGGCCACCGAGTCGCAGCGCGGCATGATCGTGCCGGTGGAGATCACGGTCTACGACGACCGCTCCTTCACCTTCGTCACGAAGACCCCGCCGGCCGCTCGCCTCATCCTGAAGGCCGCGGGCATCGACAAGGGCTCCAAGGAGCCGCACAAGACCAAGGTCGCCAAGCTGACCTCGGCCCAGGTGCGCGAGATCGCCACCACCAAGATGCCCGACCTGAACGCCAACGACCTGGACGCGGCGGAGAAGATCATCGCCGGCACCGCCCGGTCGATGGGCATCACCGTCGAGGGCTGACCAAGCCCCCGTACGTCCTCCCGTGGTAGGGCCAGCGCGGCCCGTTCCCACGAACTCCATTAATCACCAGGAGCAGCAGTGAAGCGCAGCAAGGCCCTCAAGGCCGCGGACGCCCAGGTCGACCGCGCCCGGATCTACGCCCCGCTCGAGGCCGTCCGCCTCGCCAAGGCGACCTCCACCACCAAGTTCGACGGCACCGTCGAGGTCGCCATGCGTCTGGGCGTCGACCCGCGCAAGGCCGACCAGATGGTCCGCAGCACCGTCATCCTCCCGCACGGCACCGGTAAGACCGCCCGGGTCCTGGTCTTCGCGAACGGTGAGCGTGCCGAGGCCGCGCGTGCCGCGGGTGCCGACATCGTCGGCTCGGACGAGCTGATCGACGAGGTCGCCAAGGGTCGTCTGGACTTCGACGCCGTCGTCGCCACCCCGGACCTGATGGGCAAGGTCGGCCGCCTGGGCCGCGTGCTCGGTCCCCGTGGCCTGATGCCGAACCCGAAGACCGGCACCGTGACCCCGGACGTCGCCAAGGCCGTCAACGACATCAAGGGCGGCAAGATCGAGTTCCGCGTCGACAAGCACTCGAACCTGCACCTGATCATCGGCAAGACCTCGTTCACCGACGAGCAGCTGGTCGAGAACTACGCCGCCGCGCTCGACGAGGTCCTCCGGGCCAAGCCGTCGGCCGCCAAGGGCCGTTACCTGAAGAAGATCGCGTTCTCCACCACGATCGGCCCCGGCATCCAGGTGGACCCGAACCGCACCCGCAACCTCCTCGTCGAGGAGGACCCGGCGGCGGTCTGACCCCGAGTCAGCCCCGCGCGGTCATCGCGTCTCACCGGGCCCGCACCCCTCCGGGGGTGCGGGCCCGGTGGCGTTCGGAAAGGGTTTGCGCCGGGTGCGGAGCGGTTCGGTAGAGTCCGGCCCGGACCGGGCTGAGAATCCGATGAGATGGGCCGACCGCCGAGCGGGCGGGGGCGCATGGCATCGTGAGGGGGACCGGACGGCGGCGAGGGCGGGAGGCGGAGCGATGGCGGCACCGGCGCGACGGGCCGCGGCCCTGCTGGCCGTCGTCCTGCTGGGCGGCGCGGCCGCCGGCTGCACCGGCTCGGCGGGGACCCCCGGGCGGGCCGCCACGTCGGCCAGCCCGTCCCCGTCCACCGCCCAGCCCAGCCCGACCGACCGCTCCCCGCACGGGGTGGTGCTCTCCGCCCAGCTGGCGCTGCACGACGCCCGGCGGGCCGAGTACACGGCGGTGCTGGGCGGGGAGACCGCCAAGGGCGCGCTGTTCTGGGCGCCCAAGACGGTGCTGAAGTACCAGGCCGCCCCGGACGGGCCGACGCTGATCGTCCTGGACACCTCCGCCTACCTGGGCGGCGACCGGGAGAGCGGGGTGCGGCTGGGCGGGCCGCGCTGGCAGAAGTTCTCCGACGGCCGGATCCCGTACGGCGACCTGATCGACCGGCTCAGCCCGGTGGTCGCGGTCGTCGCCGCGGCCGCCGCGGAGGAGCCCCGGCTGATCGGCGAGGAGAAGCTGCTCGACACCACCGTCGAGCACTACCGGGCCACCGTGACCGCCGCCCGGTACGCGGCCGCGCAGACCCAGCTCGACCAGACCCGGCGGCAGGCGCTGGAGAAGGCGCTGGGCGCCGGCGACGTGGTGCTCGACCTCTGGCTCGACGAGCACGACCAGCTGGTCCGGCTACGCCGGGCCGCGGCCGAGGTGGACACCGTCGACTACACCGACTTCGGCGGCTCCGCGATCTCCGTCCAGGCCCCGGCCGAGGCCGACACCGCCCCCGGCGCCAGCCCGCCGCCGCTCCCCTGAGCCGGATTTGGTCAAACCGGGCGGGTCCGGTTAGGCTGGCCGAGCCAAAGACCGCTGGTTGTCGCCGTTCGCCCGAGAGGGAGGACGGGGCCGAAGGATCCGCATCCGTGCGGGTCGCCCGCGCAGGTTGTGGAGCAGAGTGGAGATCTCCGGCCCGTTCACGGTCCGTCGAGGTCATTGCGAGCCCCGGTGCCTGCGCGCCGGGGCTTCTTCGCTTCCTGAGGTCCGCGGCGTTGGATGGTCGACTTCTCGAAGGTCGGCCCGACTTCGACATCACGGAAGGAGGCGTAAGCCTATGGCCAGGCCCGACAAGGCTGCCGACGTCGCCGAGATCACGGACAAGTTCCGTGCCTCCAGCGCCGCCGTTCTGACCGAGTACCGCGGTCTCACGGTGAAGCAGCTGAAGACGCTTCGTCGCTCGCTCGGCGGCAACGCCGATTACGCCGTGGTGAAGAACACGCTGACCAAGATCGCGGCCAACGAGGCCGGGATCTCCGAGCTGGACGACCTGTTCGCCGGTCCGACGGCTGTCGCCTTCGTCACCGGTGACCCGGTGGAGTCGGCGAAGGCTCTGCGTGACTTCGCCAAGGAGAACCCTGCTCTCATCATCAAGGGCGGTGTCCTTGACGGTAAGGCGCTGTCCGCCGATGAGATCAAGAAGCTCGCGGACCTCGAGTCCCGCGAGGTGCTGCTCGCCAAGCTGGCGGGCGCCCTGAAGGCCAAGCCCTCGCAGGCTGCCGCCGTCTTCCAGGCGCTCCCGTCCAAGCTCGTGCGCACCGTTGAGGCGCTGCGCGAGAAGGTCGAGCAGGGCGGTGCCGGTACTCCGGCTCCCGCCGAGGACGCGGAGTAACCACTCCCGTCCCAGCGGGCCCGTAAGCACGCCCGCCAACCCGTACATCCGGCACCTGCCGATTTAGTGGAAGGACGCCAATCATGGCGAAGCTCAGCACCGAGGACCTGCTCGAGCAGTTCGAGGGCATGACCCTGATCGAGCTCTCCGAGTTCGTCAAGGCCTTCGAGGAGAAGTTCGACGTCACCGCCGCCGCCCCGGTCGCCGTCGCCGCCGCCGGCGCCGGCCCGGCCGCCGCCGAGGCCGTCGAGGAGCAGGACGAGTTCGACGTCATCCTCGACGGTGCCGGCGACAAGAAGATCCAGGTCATCAAGGAGGTGCGCGCCCTCACCTCCCTCGGCCTGAAGGAGGCCAAGGACCTCGTCGACACCGCCGGTGCGAAGGTTCTGGAGAAGGTCGCCAAGGACGTCGCCGAGAAGGCGAAGGCCCAGCTCGAGGGCGCTGGCGCCAAGGTCACCGTCAAGTGACCCGTTCCTCTCTCTGAGAGGTGCTCTTCCGGCCGGGCCGGCCACCCTTCGGGGTGGCCGGCCCGGCCTGTTCGCGTCCGGGGACACGCCGGGCGTTGCTCCCGATGGCCCAAGCCGGACTCGGCCCCTGTCGGGGCCCGGGGGTAGGGTGATCGCTGTCCGTCGGCCCCCGGGTGCAGGCAGCGTGTAACGCGGGGCGCGGTCCGGACGATGGGCAGTACGAGGTCCACACCCTGGTGCGGGCCTTGACGAACAGCACGCGGCGCGCGATTCTCAAGGCGCGTGCCCAAGCGGAACCGCCTCCGATGCATATTCGGGGGCGGCACTGGGAAGGTTCCCGGTGACGCAGAAGTGGGTGCGACGGCCCGGCCGGTGAGGGATCACTGCCCGGGTTGTCGGTTGTACGGGAGGAGCGTCCGATTCGGTCTCCGAATCAGGGCTTGCTAGCAGTGTCGCCTTTGGCTACACTGTCCCTTTGCGCTGCCTGTTAGCTGCTCCGTGACTCGTCGCCCGGAGTGGTCCCTGTCCTGACCTGGGGTTTTCCGCCTCGGCCAAGGCCCGGCCGGTATGCGCGTAGTGAGCTCCGAGCCCTCGGAAGGACCCCCCTCTTGGCCGCGCCGCGCAACGCCTCGAACAATTCCGCATCCACCGCCCCGCTCCGCGTCTCGTTCGCGAAGATCAAGGAGCCCCTCGAGGTCCCGAACCTCCTGGCCCTGCAGACCGAGAGCTTTGACTGGCTGCTCGGGAACGCGGCCTGGAAGTCCCGGGTCGAGGCTGCCCTGGAGAGTGGTCAGGACGTCCCCACCAAGTCCGGTCTGGAGGAGATCTTCGAAGAGATCTCCCCGATCGAGGACTTCAGCGGGTCGATGTCCCTGACCTTCCGGGACCACCGTTTCGAGCCGCCGAAGAACTCCATCGACGAGTGCAAGGACCGCGACTTCACCTTCGCGGCCCCGCTCTTCGTCACCGCGGAGTTCACCAACAACGAGACCGGTGAGATCAAGTCCCAGACCGTGTTCATGGGCGACTTCCCGCTCATGACCAACAAGGGCACGTTCATCATCAACGGCACCGAGCGTGTCGTCGTGTCCCAGCTGGTGCGTTCCCCCGGCGTCTACTTCGACTCCACCCTGGACAAGGTCTCCGACAAGGACATCTTCTCCGCCAAGATCATCCCCTCCCGCGGTGCCTGGCTGGAGATGGAGATCGACAAGCGCGACATGGTCGGTGTCCGCATCGACCGCAAGCGCAAGCAGTCGGTCACCGTGCTCCTCAAGGCCCTCGGTTGGACCACCGAGATGATCCTGGAGGAGTTCGGCGAGTACGAGTCGATGCGCGCCACCCTGGAGAAGGACCACACCCAGGGCCAGGACGACGCGCTGCTCGACATCTACCGCAAGCTGCGCCCGGGCGAGCCGCCGACCCGCGAGGCCGCGCAGACGCTGTTGGAGAACCTCTACTTCAACCCGAAGCGCTACGACCTCGCCAAGGTCGGCCGGTACAAGGTGAACCGGAAGCTGGGCAACGCCGAGTCGCTCGACTCCGGCGTGCTCACCGAGCCGGACATCATCAACACCATCAAGTACCTGGTGAAGCTGCACGCCGGCGAGACCGAGTGGCGCGATGACGAGGGCCGCGACATCGTCATCGAGGTCGACGACATCGACCACTTCGGCAACCGCCGCCTGCGCAACGTCGGCGAGCTCATCCAGAACCAGGTCCGCACCGGCCTGGCCCGGATGGAGCGCGTCGTCCGCGAGCGGATGACCACCCAGGACGTCGAGGCGATCACGCCGCAGACCCTGATCAACATCCGGCCGGTCGTCGCCTCCATCAAGGAGTTCTTCGGCACCAGCCAGCTGTCGCAGTTCATGGACCAGACGAACCCGCTGTCGGGCCTGACCCACAAGCGCCGTCTGTCCGCGCTCGGCCCCGGTGGTCTGTCCCGCGAGCGGGCCGGCTTCGAGGTCCGTGACGTGCACCCCTCGCACTACGGCCGCATGTGTCCGATCGAGACCCCCGAAGGCCCGAACATCGGTCTGATCGGCTCGCTGGCCTCGTACGGCCGGGTCAACGCGTTCGGCTTCATCGAGACCCCGTACCGCAAGGTCGTCGACGGCGTCGTCACCGAGGCCGTGGACTACCTGACCGCGGACGAGGAGGACCGGTACGTCATCGCGCAGGCCAACGCCCCGCTCACCGCGGAGCTGACCTTCGCCGAGCCCCGCGTCCTGGTCCGCCGCCGCGGCGGCGAGATCGACTACATCCCCGGCACCGAGATCGACTACATGGACGTCTCGCCGCGCCAGATGGTGTCGGTCGCGACCGCCATGATCCCCTTCCTCGAGCACGACGACGCCAACCGCGCGCTGATGGGCTCGAACATGATGCGCCAGGCCGTCCCGCTGCTGCGCAGCGAGGCGCCGCTGGTCGGCACCGGCATGGAGTACCGCTGCGCCGTCGACGCCGCGGACGTCATCACCGCCGACAAGGCCGGCGTGGTGCAGGAGGTCTCGGCCGACTACGTCACCGTCGCCAACGACGACGGCACGTACAACACCTACCGGGCCGCCAAGTTCACCCGCTCCAACCAGGGCACCGCCTTCAACCAGAAGGTGCTCGTGGACGAGGGCCAGCGGGTCGAGGTCAACCAGGTGCTGGCCGACGGCCCGTGCACCGACGAGGGCGAGATGGCCCTCGGCAAGAACCTCCTCGTGGCGTTCATGTCGTGGGAGGGCCACAACTACGAGGACGCGATCATCCTGTCGCAGCGCCTCGTCCAGGACGACGTCCTCTCCTCGATCCACATCGAGGAGCACGAGGTCGACGCCCGTGACACCAAGCTGGGCCCCGAGGAGATCACCCGGGACATCCCGAACGTCTCCGAGGAGGTCCTCGCCGACCTCGACGAGCGCGGCATCATCCGGATCGGCGCCGACGTCGTCACCGGCGACATCCTGGTCGGCAAGGTCACCCCGAAGGGCGAGACCGAGCTGACCCCGGAGGAGCGCCTGCTCCGCGCGATCTTCGGCGAGAAGGCCCGCGAGGTCCGCGACACCTCGCTGAAGGTCCCGCACGGCGAGTCCGGCAAGGTCATCGGCGTGCGCGTCTTCGACCGCGAGGAGGGGGACGAGCTCCCCCCGGGCGTGAACCAGCTGGTCCGCGTCTACGTCGCCCAGAAGCGCAAGATCACCAACGGTGACAAGCTGGCCGGCCGCCACGGCAACAAGGGCGTCATCTCCAAGATCCTGCCGGTCGAGGACATGCCGTTCCTGGAGGACGGCACCCCGGTCGACATCATCCTGAACCCGCTGGGCGTCCCGTCCCGGATGAACCCGGGACAGGTCCTGGAGATCCACCTCGGCTGGCTCGCCAAGCAGGGCTGGGACGTCTCCGGCCTCGCCGACGAGTGGGCCAAGCGGCTCCAGGCGATCGGCGCCGACACGGTCGAGGGCGGCACCAACCTCGCCACCCCGGTCTTCGACGGCGCCCGCGAGGACGAGATCACCGGCCTGCTGGACAACACCACCCTCACCCGTGACGGTGAGCGCCTGGTGAACTCCACCGGCAAGGCCCGGCTGTTCGACGGCCGCTCCGGCGAGCCGTTCCCGATGCCGATCTCGGTCGGCTACATGTACATCCTCAAGCTGCACCACCTGGTCGACGACAAGCTGCACGCCCGTTCGACCGGCCCGTACTCGATGATCACCCAGCAGCCGCTCGGTGGTAAGGCGCAGTTCGGTGGTCAGCGCTTCGGTGAGATGGAGGTGTGGGCCCTTGAGGCGTACGGCGCGGCCTACGCGCTGCAGGAGCTGCTCACCATCAAGTCCGACGACGTCCTGGGCCGCGTGAAGGTCTACGAGGCGATCGTCAAGGGCGAGAACATCCCCGAGCCCGGCATTCCCGAGTCCTTCAAGGTCCTCATCAAGGAAATGCAGTCGCTCTGCCTCAACGTGGAGGTGCTGTCCTCGGACGGCCAGTCCATCGAGATGCGCGACAGCGACGAGGACGTGTTCCGCGCCGCCGAGGAGCTCGGCATTGACCTGTCCCGGCGCGAGCCGAGCAGCGTCGAAGAGGTCTGACGGAGGCCGGGCCGGCCGGGTGCAGAACCCGGCCGGCCCGACCCCCAGGCCCCCCTCAGACCAACAGACAGACTCTCGAATCACGAAAGAGGGCTTGACGACCAGTGCTTGACGTCAACTTCTTCGACGAGCTCCGCATCGGACTGGCCACCGCCGACGACATCCGCCAGTGGTCGCACGGCGAGGTGAAGAAGCCGGAGACCATCAACTACCGCACGCTGAAGCCGGAAAAGGACGGCCTCTTCTGCGAGAAGATCTTCGGTCCCACCCGGGACTGGGAGTGCTACTGCGGCAAGTACAAGCGCGTCCGCTTCAAGGGCATCATCTGTGAGCGCTGCGGCGTCGAGGTGACCCGCGCCAAGGTGCGCCGCGAGCGGATGGGCCACATCGAGCTGGCCGCCCCGGTCACCCACATCTGGTACTTCAAGGGTGTCCCGTCCCGCCTGGGCTACCTGCTGGACCTGGCGCCGAAGGACCTCGAGAAGGTCATCTACTTCGCCGCCTACATGATCACCTGGGTCGACGACGAGCGCCGCCAGCGCGACCTGCCGTCCCTGGAGGCGCACGTCTCGGTCGAGCGCCAGCAGATCGAGAACCGGCGCGACGCCGACCTGGAGGCCCGGGCCAAGAAGGCCGAGTCCGACCTGGCCGAGCTGGAGGCCGAGGGCGCCAAGGCCGACGTGCGCCGCAAGGTGCGCGAGGGCGCCGAGCGCGAGATGAAGCAGCTGCGCGACCGCACGCAGCGCGAGATCGACCGCCTCGACGAGGTCTGGAGCCGGTTCAAGAACCTCAAGGTCCAGGACCTGGAGGGCGACGAGCTGCTCTACCGCGAGCTGCGCGACCGCTTCGGCACCTACTTCTCCGGCTCGATGGGCGCCGCGGCCCTCAAGGACCGCCTGGAGTCCTTCGACCTGGGCGAGGAGGCCGAGCGCCTCCGCGAGATCATCCGCACCGGCAAGGGCCAGAAGAAGACCCGCGCGCTCAAGCGCCTCAAGGTCGTCTCCGCCTTCCTGCAGACCAGCAACAAGCCCAAGGGCATGGTGCTCGACTGCGTCCCGGTGATCCCGCCGGACCTGCGCCCGATGGTCCAGCTCGACGGTGGCCGCTTCGCCACCTCCGACCTGAACGACCTGTACCGCCGCGTCATCAACCGCAACAACCGCCTGAAGCGGCTTCTCGACCTCGGCGCGCCCGAGATCATCGTGAACAACGAGAAGCGCATGCTCCAGGAGGCCGTCGACGCGCTCTTCGACAACGGCCGCCGCGGCCGCCCGGTCACGGGCCCCGGCAACCGTCCGCTGAAGTCGCTGTCCGACATGCTCAAGGGCAAGCAGGGTCGTTTCCGCCAGAACCTGCTCGGCAAGCGCGTCGACTACTCGGCCCGTTCGGTCATCGTCGTCGGCCCGCAGCTCAAGCTGCACCAGTGCGGCCTGCCCAAGGCCATGGCGCTGGAGCTCTTCAAGCCGTTCGTGATGAAGCGCCTGGTCGACCTGAACCACGCGCAGAACATCAAGTCGGCCAAGCGCATGGTCGAGCGCGCCCGCCCCGTGGTGTGGGACGTCCTCGAAGAGGTCATCGCCGAGCACCCGGTGCTGCTGAACCGCGCGCCCACGCTGCACCGCCTCGGCATCCAGGCCTTCGAGCCGCAGCTGGTCGAGGGCAAGGCCATCCAGATCCACCCGCTCGTCTGCACCGCGTTCAACGCGGACTTCGACGGCGACCAGATGGCCGTGCACCTGCCGCTGTCCGCGGAGGCGCAGGCCGAGGCCCGCATCCTGATGCTGTCCTCGAACAACATCCTGAAGCCGGCCGACGGCCGCCCCGTCACCATGCCGACCCAGGACATGGTGCTGGGCCTGTTCTTCCTCACCTCGGACCGCGAGGAGGTCAAGGGCAAGGGCCGTTCCTTCTCCTCGACCGCCGAGGCGATCATGGCCTTCGACGCCCGCGAGCTGGACGTCCAGGCCACCATCGACCTGCGCCTGGGCGCCGGCACCGTCCCGCCCCGCGGCTGGACCCCGCCGGTGGACGAGGACGGGCAGCCGACCTGGCACGAGGGCGAGCCGTTCCGGATCACCACCACCCTGGGCCGCGCGCTCTTCAACGAGCTGCTGCCCGAGGACTACCCGTTCGTCGACTACGAGGTCGGCAAGAAGCAGCTCTCGGCGATCGTCAACGACCTCGCCGAGCGCTACCCGAAGGTCGTCGTCGCCGCGGCGCTCGACAACCTGAAGGCGGCCGGCTTCCACTGGTCGACCCGCTCCGGCGTCACCGTCTCGATCTCGGACGTCATCGTCCCGCCGAGCAAGCCCGCCATCCTGGAGGGCTACGAGGCGCAGGCGGAGAAGGTCCAGCGCCAGTACGAGCGCGGTCTGATCACCGACAACGAGCGCAAGTCCGAGCTCATCGGCATCTGGACCCGCGCGACCAACGAGGTCGCCGACGCGATGGCCGCGAACTTCCCGAAGACGAACCCCATCTTCATGATGGTCGACTCGGGCGCGCGCGGAAACATGATGCAGATGCGTCAGATCGCCGGTATGCGCGGTCTGGTGTCGAACGCGAAGAACGAGACCATCGCCCGTCCGATCAAGGCCTCGTTCCGTGAGGGCCTGTCCGTGCTGGAGTACTTCATCTCCACCCACGGTGCCCGTAAGGGTCTGGCCGACACCGCGCTGCGCACCGCCGACTCGGGTTACCTGACCCGTCGTCTGGTGGACGTCTCGCAGGACGTGATCATCCGCGAGGAGGACTGCGGCACCGAGCGCGGCCTCAAGCTGACGATCGGCTCGGTCGGCGCGGACGGCGTGCTGCGCAAGGCCGACGACGTCGAGACCAGCGTCTACGCCCGCATGCTCGCCGAGGACATCACCGTCGACGGCAAGCTGATCGCCACCGCCAACACCGACCTCGGCGACGTCCTGATGGACGAGCTGATCCGGCACGGCGTGAGCGAGGTCAAGGTCCGCTCGATCCTGACCTGCGAGTCCGCGGTCGGCACCTGTGCCTTCTGCTACGGCCGCTCGCTGGCCACCGGCAAGCTGGTCGACATCGGCGAGGCGGTCGGCATCATCGCCGCCCAGTCCATCGGTGAGCCCGGCACCCAGCTGACCATGCGCACCTTCCACACCGGTGGTGTGGCCGGTGACGACATCACCCAGGGTCTGCCGCGTGTCGTCGAGCTCTTCGAGGCCCGCACCCCCAAGGGCGTGGCCCCGATCTCGGAGGCGCAGGGCCGGGTCCGGATCGAGGACACCGAGAAGACCCGCAAGGTCGTCGTCACCCCCGACGACGGCACGGACGAGATCGCCTACCCGGTCTCCAAGCGCGTCAAGCTGCTGGTCAGCGAGGGCGAGGCGGTCGAGGTCGGCCAGAAGCTGACCGTCGGCGCCACCAACCCGCACGACGTGCTGCGCATCATGGGCCAGCGTGCCGTCCAGATCCACCTGGTCGCCGAGGTCCAGAAGGTCTACAACTCGCAGGGCGTGTCGATCCACGACAAGCACATCGAGATCATCATCCGGCAGATGCTCCGCCGCGTGACGATCATCGAGTCGGGCGACGCCGAGCTGCTCCCGGGCGAGCTCGTCGAGCGCGGCCGCTTCGAGCAGGAGAACCGTCGCGTGGTCTCCGAGGGCGGCCACCCCGCCTCCGGCCGTCCGCAGCTGATGGGCATCACCAAGGCCTCGCTGGCCACCGAGTCCTGGCTGTCGGCCGCCTCCTTCCAGGAGACGACCCGGGTGCTCACCGACGCGGCGATCCACGCCAAGTCGGACCCGCTGCTGGGCCTCAAGGAGAACGTCATCCTCGGCAAGCTCATCCCGGCCGGTACGGGTCTGCCCCGCTACCGCAACATCCGGGTCGAGCCGACCGAGGAGGCCAAGGCCGCGATGTACTCGGCCGTCGGCTACGACGACTACGACCTGTCGCCGTTCGGCGCGGGCTCGGGCCAGGCCGTCCCGCTGGACGACTACGACTACGGCCCGTACACCGGCTGATCCTCCGGTACGGACCGCAGGGCGGCCACCCCACCAGGGGTGGCCGCCCTGCGGCGTTCTCCATTAGGGGATCCCCTGGGGGGTCGCGGGTCGCGGAACCAGACCCGGGAGGGAGGCGGGGGCGGGGGGCGGGCCGGGAGACTGGGGGAGTCGAAGGGAGGCCGCGGTGAAGCGGTTGGTGGGGACGGCGGCCGTTGTGGGGCTGCTGGTGGTCGGGGCGGTCGGCTGCGGGCCGTGGGACGAGCAGCAGCGCAAGACGGTGTCGTACGAGGTGAACGGGCAGGTCGCCGAGCTGCAGGTGCGCGGGGAGACCGGCGCGATCCGGGTGACGGCGGGGGACGGGCCGGCCCAGGTGGTGGAGCGGCGCAACTGGCGGAACGGGGAGCCGAAGGCGGTGCACACGCTCGCTGACGGGGTGCTGAAGCTGTCGTACAGCTGCTCCAACTGCGGCGTGGACTACCAGGTGCGGGTGCCGGCCGGGACGAAGCTGAAGCTGGTCACCGGGACGGGGGACGTCCGGGTGCGGGACGTCACCGGGGACGTCGAGGTGAAGGTCGACACCGGCGGGATCGACGCGGACGGGCTGGGGGCGGGGAAGGTCCGGCTGCAGTCCGGCACCGGCGACGTGGCGGCGGGCTTCGCGACCGCGCCCGCCGGCGCCGAGCTGCGCTCCGACACCGGCGACGTGGGGCTGACGGTGCCCGCCGGGCAGGCCTACGCGGTCGACGCGCACACCGACACCGGGGACTCCCGGGTGTCCGTCCCGACGCAGGCCGGCGCCGCCCGGACACTGGTCGCCCGGACCGGCACCGGAGACGTCCGGGTCAGCACCGGCTGATCGCCAACTGTCGGTGCCAGGGCATAGGTTGAGTGGTGTCGGCAGGCGGTCGGAACCCCGCCGGCACCCCCGAACTCTGTGCCCGAAAGGGGCGTCGGCCATGTCTGCCACCGTTTCCGCGGACCCGCAGGTGACCTACCTGGAACTCTCCGAGGACGAGGGGAGTGCCCACAAGTTCTACGAAGTCACGGTCAAGGAAGCCGAGTTGACGATCCGCTACGGCCGGATCGGCGAACCGGGCACCACCAAGACCACGGTCTGCGCGAGCTCCGAGAAGGCCGCCGCCCAGGCCGCCAAGAAGATCGGCGAGAAGGTCCGCAAGGGCTACGCCCCGGCCGTCCGGGGCGTGCGCCAGCGCCGCTCGGTGACCCGCCGGCAGATCACCTCCACCCGCTCCACCGCCCGCCAGGCGCCGCTGCTGTGGCGCTTCCGCTCCGGCTCGCCCGCGTTCGGCGTGTACGTCGGCGAGGAGCACGCCTGGGTCGGCAACGAGCAGGGCGACGTCTACACGCTGACCACCGACGGGCAGGTCACCGGCCGGTTCGGGCTGCCCGACGGCGTCAAGTGCATCGTCGCCGACGACTGGTGGATCTACGCGGGCTGCGACGACGGCAAGGTGTACGACCTCGGCGGCAAGGTGCCGCGGGTGGCGTACGAGATCGCCCAGGACGTCGACATCTACTGGCTGGACATCCACGACGGCGTGCTCGGCGTCGCCGACGAGCGCGGCGGCCTGACCACCGTCGACCACGAGGACGAGTTCCAGTGGCGGCGCAACGCCCAGGGCTCCGCCGGCTGGATGGTGCGCTGCGACGCCGAGTCGGTCTACCACGGCTGGTCGGCGGGCGTCGCCCGGTACGCCAAGCGCGGCGGCGACCAGCTCTGGCACACCCGCACCAAGGGCTCGGTGCTGTTCGGCTGGCAGGAGAGGGACGAGGTGTTCGCCGGCACCTCGCAGGGCTGGGTGCACCGGCTGCGCAAGGCCGACGGCTCGGAGGCCGCCGCGTACAAGTGCGACGCCGCGGTGTTCTCCTGCGCGGCCTCCCCCGACGGCGAGTTCGTGTTCGCCGGCGACAACCACTCGTCCGTCTACTGCTTCGCCGCCGACGGCACCCGGCTGTGGAAGCTCGGCACCGGCTGCGGCTCGGCGTACAGCATGCAGTACCGCGACGGGCGGCTCTACCTGGTCACCACCGACGGCTCGCTGGCCTGCCTGGACGCCTCCCAGGGCGCCGTGCGGGACGCCGAGCAGGGCACCCTGCCGGCCACCGCCGAGGTGAGCGGCGCGGGCGTCGAGCGGGTCGTGGCGGGCGCCGCGCTGGAGACCGTCAGCGCCGGCGCGGTGGCCACCGGGGCGGGCGGCGCCGGCGTCGAGGTGGAGTGCGTGGCCGAGGGCGGCCGGCTGCGGGTGCGGGTGGTCACGCCCGGCTACGACGCCGCGCTGCGGGTGCAGTTCCCGAAGGACGTCCGGGTCGCCGGGGCGCGCTACCTGGTCGCCGAGGTGCGCCGCTCCGAGTCCGGCGGCTTCTACCGGGCCCGCGGCGAGATCAAGCGGCTGCTGTGACCCGCCCGCCCCGGCGGCGATAACCGGTGGCCCCGGGGGGTGCGGAATCCGTACCCTCCGGGGCATGACCGGTAAGCGACCGCTGGTGGCGGTGTTGACGGGCGCGGGCATCTCCACGGACTCGGGGATCCCCGACTACCGGGGCCCGCAGGGGCTCTGGCAGCGCGACCCGAGCGCGCAGGAACTGGTGACGATCGGCCCCTACCTGGCCGACCCCGGGGTCCGCCGCCGGGCCTGGCTGATGCGGCGCGACGCCGGCGCGGTCGGCGCCGAGCCCAACGCGGGCCACCGGGCGCTGGTCGCGCTCGAACGGGCCGGCGTCCCGGTGCGGGTGCTCACCCAGAACGTCGACGGGCTGCACCAGGCCGCCGGCCTCCCGGCGCGGAAGGTCGTCGAACTGCACGGCACCGCCACCGAGGTGCAGTGCGCGGACTGCCGGGCGCCCGGCCCGATGGCGGCCGTCCTGGACCGGGTCGCGGCCGGCGAACCCGACCCGGACTGCGCGCACTGCGGCGGCGTGCTGCGGCCGCGCACCGTGATGTTCGGCGAGGCGCTGGACGAGCGGGTGCTGGAGCAGGCCGACGCGATCGCCAGGAACTGCCAGGTCTTCCTGGCCGTCGGCAGCTCGCTCCAGGTGCACCCCGCCGCGCTGCTGCCGAAGATCGCGCTGGAGCACGGCGCGCGGCTGATCGTCGTCAACGGCGAGCCCACGCCCCTGGACGCGGACGCGCACGAGGTGATCCGGACCCCGATCTCGCGGGCGCTGCCCGCGCTGGTGGCCCGCCTGGTGGACGGCGACCTGTCCGCGGTCTGACCACCGCCGGCCCGCCCGACCGCCGCGGCCCACCGCCGGCCCGCCCCCCGTCTCCCGTCCCCCGTGCCCCGTAGCATGGCCGCCCGACGAGCAGGGAGGACCCGATGGCGAGCGACGCCTTCGACCCGCGGTCGGCCGCGTTCGTGGCCCACCCCGACCCGGCGTACGCCGCGCTGCGCGAGCGGGCGCCGGTCCACCACCACGAGCCGACCGGGCAGTGGCTCGTCTCCCGCCACGCCGACGTCAACGCGCTGCTGCGGGACCGCCGGCTCGGCCGCACGTACACCCACCGCTTCACCCACGAGGAGTTCGGCCGTCCCGCGCCCGACCCCGCGCACGAACCCTTCCACACCCTCAACGACCACGGCCTGCTCGACCTGGAGGGCCCCGACCACACCCGGATCCGCCGCCTGGTGGCCAAGGCCTTCACGCCGCGGACCGTCGAGTCGCTGCGCCCCACCGTCCGCCGCCTGGCCGGCGAACTGGTCGACGGCCTGCTCGCCGCCGGCGGCGGCGACCTGATCGCCGAGGTCGCCGAACCGCTGCCGGTCGCCGTGATCGCCGAGATGCTCGGCATCCCCGAGGGCGACCGGCACCTGCTGCGCCCCTGGTCCGCCGACATCACCGGCATGTTCGAACTCCACCCCGGCCCGGAGACCGCCCGCCGCGCCGTCACCGCCAGCCTCGAATTCTCGTCCTACCTGCGCGAGTTGATCCGCCGCCGGCGCGCCGCGCCCGGACCCGACCTGATCAGCGCGCTCGTCCTGGCCGCCGAGGACGGGCAGGTGCTCAGCGAGCAGGAGACCGTCTCCACCTGCGTCCTGCTGCTCAACGCCGGCCACGAGGCCACCGTCAACACCACCGGCAACGGCTGGCTCGCCCTGTTCCGCAACCCCGGCGAACTCGCCCGCCTGCGCGGCGCCGTGGACGAACTGCTGCCCACCGCCGTCGAGGAACTCATGCGGTACGACACCCCGCTGCAGATGTTCGAACGCTGGGTGCTGGACGACGTCGAGGTGGCCGGCACGCGCATCCCGCGCGGCGCCGAGGTCGCCCTGCTGTTCGGCTCCGCCAACCGCGACCCCGCCCGCTTCACCGACCCCGACCGGCTCGACCTCGGCCGCACCGACAACCCGCACCTCACCTTCGGCGCCGGAATCCACTTCTGCCTGGGCGCCCCGCTCGCCAGAATGGAACTCACCGAGTCCTACGGCGCGCTGCTCCGCAAGGCCCCCGGGCTGACGCTGCTGCGCGAACCCGAGTGGCGCCCCGGCTACGTGATCCGCGGACTCGAACGGCTACTGGTCGAGGTCTGACCCGGAGAAGGGGGAACGCGCGGTGCGACGGGCGACGGGGGCGATGCTGGGGCTGGCGATCGGGGACGCGATCGGCAAGCGCACCGAGTTCCTCACCCTGGCCGAGATCGGGCTGCTCAGCCCCGACTGGTGGCAGCTCCCGCTCCCGAAGAAGGCCCGGGTCACCGACGACACCCAGATGACCCTGGCCCTCGCCCGCGCCCTGCGCGACGCCCTCGCCGAGGGCCCGCTCGTCCCGCTGCGCCTCGAACTCCCGCTGCGCGCGGAGTTCGTGGACTGGTGGCGCTCCCCGGACAACGACCGCGCCCCCGGCATGACCTGCCTGCGCTCCTGCTTCCGGCTCTCCACCGGCCGCCCCTGGCAGGACGCCGGCGACCTCGGCTCCAAGGGCTGCGGCGCGAACATGCGGGTCGCCCCGCTCGGCCTGGTCCGCGACCTGACCGACCGCCAGGTGGCCGGCGCCGCCCAGCTGCAGTCCGGCCTCACCCACGGCCACCCCACCGCGCTCGCCGCCAGCGAACTCACCGCCTTCACCGTCCGCTGGCTCGCCCGGGGCGTCGACCCCGCCGAACTCCCCGCCCGGCTGCGCGCCCACGCGCACGAGCAGCGCACCCGCTACGACGGGTTCTGGCTCGGCGACCTCGCCTCCCGGGACCACTTCGGCTCCCCGGAGGAGTTCATCGCCCGCGGCTGGGACGAATGCCTGCGCGCCCTCGACCGGCTCGACGCGGCGCTCGCCGCGGCCGACGTCGACGCCGACCCGTGCGAGCGCACCGGCGCGGGCTGGGTCGCGGAGGAGGCCTTCGCGAGCGCGCTGCTCTGCTTCCTGCTGCTGCCCGACGACCCGGTCGCCGCGGTCCGCCGCGCGGCGGTCTCCTCCGGCGACTCCGACTCCCTCGCCTGCCTGGCCGGCGCCTTCGCCGGCGCCCACCACGGCGCTGACGCCTGGCCCCGGGAGTGGGCGGCGCGGATCGAGTACCGCGAGGAACTGCTGGCGTTCGGGGCGCTCTGGGACTGAACGGGAGCCGCCCCCGGGCTCCTGGACGCCCGCGCCCGGGTCAGTCGCGCCGGCGGAAGCGGGTGCGCCGGTCCGGGTCGTCCGGTGCGGGGGCGAGGACGGGGGCGGGTGCGGCACCGGCGGTGGCGGTGGGCTGCGGGTAGCGGGCGGCCAGGGTGGTGCGGTCGCCGTGGACGAAGGTGACCAGGTCGTCGGCGACCCGGAGGACGGTCTCGCGGCCCTCCACCAGGGCGCACCAGTCGGCGGGCAGGCCGGACAGGCCGTACAGCGCGCCGACCAGGTTGCCGCAGACCGCGCCGGTGGAGTCGCTGTCGCCGGAGTGGTTGACCGAGAGCACCAGGGCCGCGCGGGCGTCCGCCCCGGCCAGGGCCGCGTAGACGGCGACGGCCAGGCACTCCTCGGCGATCCAGCCGAGGCCGACCCGCTCGACCGCCTCCGCCGAGGCGGGCTCCGCCCCGGCGGTCCGGACCGCCCGGCGCAGCGCCCGCGCGGTCTCCAGGCCGGCGGGCTCGGCGTCGAGCCGGGCGAGCGTCGCGTCGAGGGCGGCGCGCAGCGGGGCGCCGGCGGTGATCCGGGCGACCAGTTCGGCGAGGGCGCCGGCCGCCAGGTAGCCGGTGGGGTGGCCGTGGGTGAGCTGGGCGGCGACCGCGGCCCGCCGGAAGGCGTCTCCGGGGGCGAGGCCGACCAGGCCGAACGGGGCCGAGCGCATCACCGTCCCGCAGCCCTTGGAGTGCGGGTTGACCGGGCCGTCCTGGCCGAACGGCGCGGCCGGCCGGTAGCTCCGCAGCACGCCGGTGACGCACGCGTTGCCCGGCGCCCGCGAGGCGTACAGGAACGGGTGCCCGGACAGCCAGCCGTCCGGGTCCCGGACCGGCCCGGGCAGGCGCTGGGTGTGGAACCAGCGCAGGTAGGCGGCGTGCAGGTCCTGCGGGGTGCCGCCGCGCAGCAGGCCCTCCGCGGTGAACAGGGTCATCTGCGTGTCGTCGGTGACCTGGCCGCCGCGCCCGGCGTCCGCCAGGTCGGTCAGGCCGTCCGGCCCGTACGCGGCCCGGATCCGGTCCAGGCGCTGGAACTCGACCGGCCAGCCCAGCGCGTCGCCCAGCGCCCCGCCGAGCAGGGCTCCCCGTACCCGGTCCGTGTGTCGCGCGAGATCCATCGGGCGTCCCCCCGCTCGGGGTGCCGCCGGGCCGGGTCAGCGCGCGATGCGCCCCGAGCCCCGGTGCAGGGAGGCGCGGTCGGCGGCGGCCCGGCCCTCGGCCCAGCCCTCGCCGTCGCTCACCCGCACCCGCTGCGACACCAGTTTGGGGAACATCTTGCCCACCGCGTCGTCGACGGCCTCCGCCCGGGCCGCCAGTACCGGCAGCAGGCCCCCGGCGGGGAGGAGCGGCGCGGCGCCCGGAGCGGTCCCGGCCCCGGCCCCGGCGTCGGCGTCGTGCGCGCGGCCCGCCGCGGCGTCCTCGGTGGCCCGCTCGGTGGCCTCCGCCAGCCGCTCCCGGATCCGGGCCGCGTACGCCACCAGGAAGGACTGCCGGAACGCCTTGGTGCGGGCCGCGCCGTCCTTGTGCTTCCGGCTGCCCGCCCGGTGCATCGCCGCCGTCGCCTGCACCAGCAGCGAGGTGTACAGCAGCTCCACCGCGTCCAGGTCGGCGTCGAAGCCGACCAGCGTGCAGAACCCGAACTCCTTCGCCCACACCACCCGGCACCGGTTCGCCGCCGCCACCGCGTCCAGCAGCATCGTCTTGGGGCCCTCGTACGGGTTGTCCACGCCGATCCGGACGGCCGCCGGATCGTCCGCCGAGCGGCCGCCGCCCGCCGCGAGCAGCGCCTCGTCGATCGAGTGCCGGGCCATCAGCTCCTGGGCCTTCGCGCTCAGCGCCTCCGCCTCGTCCGGGAACTCCGTCGACTCGGCCTTCGCCAGCAGCGCCCGGATCCGCCCCAGCATCCGCGGCTCGTCCGCGCGCGGGGCGCTCGCCCGGGGCGCCGACCCGCCCGGCGCCGGGCCCACCGGCTGCACCGGCGGCAGCAGCGACCAGGCCCGCAGCAGCTCCAGCGCCGCCGTGGCCAGCGCGAACCGGTCCAGCCGGTGCCGGGCCGCGAACTCCGACAGGTACGCCTCGTCGGACGGCCACCACGGCCGCGCGTCCAACTCCCGCAACTGCTCCAGCCAGCGCCGCTCCAACGACGCCGACGGGTACCGCCGGCCCTCCGCCGCGATCAGGTCCACCGCCAGCGCGACCTGCACCGGACCCAGCTCCCGCCGGGCCACCCGCACCAGGTCGGCCGGCTGCCACCCCGCCGCCCAGCACCGGCCCACCGCGCGCTCGGCCGCCCCGAGCAGCGCCCGGCTCACCGCCGGCCACCGCTCCGCCGACGCCGCCAGCAGCGAGGCTGCCCCGTCCACCACGAACTCCGACCCCCCGGCCGGCGCACCCGCCACCCGGGCCACCGCCTCCGCCACCAGCTCGTCCACGGGCTGATCGGTGCTGGCCACGGCGCTTCCTGCTTCCTGCGGGGGACGGGGGAGGGGACGCCCTCCATGATGCCGGAGCGCACCGCGGACCGGCGGCGCCCGCCGGGGGCCGGGGCCGCGCGGTCAGGCCCGGCGCGCGGTCAGGCCCGGCGCGCGGTCACGCCCGGCGCGCGGTCACGCCTAGCGCTCGACCACCCTGGCGAGGACCTCCGGCACCCGCCCGACCAGCCGGCCCGCCGCGACCCGGGCGCCGAGCAGGGCCAGGGCCGTCCCGTACAGGGCGCCGACCGGCAGCAGGGGCCAGGACGGGTGGTGGCCGAGGAGGGCGAAGGCGAGCAGCGCGCCGACCGGGAGGCAGAGCACCGCCGTGCCGAGCAGCGAGCCGAAGGCGTTGAGCATCACCGCGCCGTTCTGCCCGGGGGCCGCGTTGCGCATCGGGTTGCCGTCGGCGGGCAGCGCGAACGGCGCGAGCACGCTGAACAGGCAGCCGAGGCCGAGCCCGGTGCCGAGGGCGGCCAGCGCCAGGCCGAGGGCGGCGGCCAGGTCGTCCCAGTCGCCGGTCAGGGCGGCGGTCGGCGGGCCGAACAGCAGCAGCACCGGCACGGCGTACAGCGCGATCGCCAGCACCCGGCCGCGCAGCTCGTCCCGGGCGTCCCGGCGGGTGGCGAGGGTGGCGCCGACCATCCAGAACCCGGAGCCGTCGGCGCCGAACAGGTTGCCGGCCTGCAGGCCCAGCATCAGCCCGCCGACCGCCACCACGTACACCGAGCCCCAGCCCTGCACCACCGACAGCACCGCGATCACCGCCGTCATGCCGATGCCGGTGAACACCGCCGCCTTCGCCCGCGGCTCGCGCCAGGCGTACCGCAGCTGCCGCTGGGCGACCGTGCCCACCCGGCCCCCGGGCAGCAGCCGCCACCGGCGCTCGGCCCGGGCCGAGGCCGCCGGCGAACCCTCCAGCAGGGTCGAGGAGTCGCCGCTGACCATCAGCTCCCGCAGGCTGCGCAACCACCAGGCCAGCAGCCCGGCCAGCACCCCCGCGGTGAGCAGCAGCTGCCCGGCGGCGAGCGCGTACGCGCCCTCCCCGGCCGAGCGCACCGCGTCCAGCGCGGCGACCGGCGGGATCCACCGCACCACCGAGGCGTACGGGTGCAGCACCGACAGGTCGACGCCCGGCTGCGAGCCGTTCAGCGAACTCTGCAGGCCGAGGTTGCCCGCCTGCGCCAGCAGCGCGAACAGCAGGCCGCCGAAGATCGCCAGGTCCTTGCCGCGCCGACTGGACAGCATCCGGGCGTTGGCCGCCCCGACCGCCCGGATCAGCGCGACCAGCACCAGCAGCACCAGCGGCACCGCGAGCACCGCCACCGCCGCCGAGGCCGCGCCCCGGCCGGCCGCCACCGCGCCGCCGGTCAGCAGCAGCACGTTGACCAGCGGGCCCGGCCCGACCAGCCCGCCCAGCAGGCTGCCGCGCAGCAGCGCGGACGGCCGCAGCGGCAGCATGGTCAGCCGGGTCGGGTCGGCGCTCTCGTCGCTGGAGAAGAAGAACAGCGGCATCGCCGCCCAGCACACCGTCAGCCCCGCCACCAGCACCGCGGCCGCGTCGGCCGCCCCGGCCCGGCCGTGCAGCGCGGCCAGGCCGAGCGCGCCGGACAGGCCGACCAGCAGCCCGGCGGCCACCCCGGCCACGTACCCGACGGCCAGTCCCCGGCTGCGCCGCAGCCCGTTCCGGAGCAGCCGCAGCTTCAGCGCGACCAGCGCCCGGACGGCCGCCCGATCGGCGGCGGCGGTCGCGGCGGCAGCGGCGGCGGGGCCGGCGGGGCCGGCGGGGCCGGGACCGGGGTCGGGGGAGCGGGGAACGACGGCGCTCACCGGTGGCCCCCGCCCAGCCAGTCGAGGGCCGGGCCGTCGTCCGTCCGGACGCCGACCAGCCCGAGGAACGCCTGGTGCAGCGAACGGGTGCCGCGCACCTCGTCGATCGGTCCGGCGGCGACCACCCGGCCGGCGTTCACCACGGCGACCCAGTCGCACAGCGACTCGACCAGCTCCATCACGTGGCTGGAGAACACCACGGTCGAGCCGGAGGCGGCGTAGCGGGTCAGCACCGAGCGGATGGTCTGCGCGGAGACCGGGTCGACGCCCTCGAACGGCTCGTCCAGGAACAGCACGTCGGGGTTGTGCAGCAGCGCGGCGGCCAGGCCGATCTTCTTGCGCATGCCGGTGGAGTAGTCGGCGACCAGCTTGTCGGCGGCGCCGGTCAGGTCCAGCACGGCCAGCAGCTCCTCGGCCCGCCGGTCGGTCTCCGCGCCGGCCAGGCCGCGCAACCGGCCGTTGAAGCGCAGCAGTTCGCGTCCGCTGAGCCGCTCGAACATCCGCAGGCCCTCCGGCAGGATGCCGATCCGGGCCTTCACCGCGACCGGGTCCCGCCAGACGTCCGCGCCGTGCACCAGCACCGTCCCGCGGTCCGGCCGGAGCAGTCCGGTGACCATCGACAGCGTGGTGGTCTTGCCGGCGCCGTTCGGCCCGACCAGGCCGATGAACGACCCGGCGGGCAGGTCCAGGCTCAGTCCGGCGACGGCGGTCTGCGCGCCGAAGCGCTTCCACAGGTCGCGGATCGAGACGGCGGGCGGCGGCGGGCTGGTCGCCTCCATGGCGGGTGGCCTCCAGGTCGGGTGCGGTTCGGGACGGTCCGGACCGTTCGGGGACGGTTCGGGGGCGGACGGCGGGGCGTTGGGGCGGTGCCGAGTGCTCCGACCGCGACCATATGATCGTTTCCCCCCACCCGGACATCCCCCGTTCGGCGGTGCGCCACGCATTGCCCGCCGGGTCCGGCAACTACCCGCCCCCGCCGTTCGTCCTGCATGCTGGAGGCACGCGCAGCACGGGGAAGGGGAGGTGGCCGCGGTGGCAGGTCAATGGGGGCCGCCGGCGCCGTACGGGCAGCAGCCCTGGCAGCCGGCGCCGACGCCGCAGTCCGCGATGCGGGCCGCCAACACCGACCGCGAGCGCACCATCGACGTGCTCAAGGCCGCCTACGCCGAGGGCCGGCTGACCGCCCCCGAGTACGAGCAGCGGATGTCGGCCGCGCACCAGGCCGCCACCTACGGGCAGTTGGCCGCGCTGGTGGCCGACCTGCCGGCCGGGCCGATGGTGCAGCCGCTCGCCCCGGCCGCCCCGGCCGTCGCGGTGCCGGTGGTGCCGGTGGTGCCGCACACCTTCCTCCCGCCCTACCCGCCCCCGCCGCCGGCCGCCCGGCAGAACGGCCTGGCGGTGGCGTCGCTGACCCTCGGCTGCCTGACCATGGTCACCGCCGGCCTCACCGGGCTGCCCGCCGTGATCACCGGCCACATGGCCCGGAACCGGATCCGGGCCACCGGCGAGTCCGGCGACAGCCTGGCGGTGGTGGGCCTGGCGCTGGGCTGGTTCTCGGTGGCCGGCTGGACGCTGCTCGCCCTGCTCATGGTGCTCGCGGGGATCTCGGGGAGCTGAGCCGCGCCCCGCGGCGGCCCGATCCCGTGCCCGGCCCGGCGGCGTGCCCGGCCGGGCGCGCTCCATTTGTTTTGACCGCCGCCTGTGCGCTAGGTACGCTCTGACCTTGTGCCTGGGGTGTGCCCGGGTCCTTGTGCGTGCCAGCAGATCGGCCGCCGCGGCGGAGACTCCACCCGCTCGGTGTGTGCCGTAGCCGCAGCGCAGCTCATGGGATTCCGCGATTCTTCCCCCGAAGAAGGCCCAACACGCCCGACCGCGTGGGTCGGAGGGTGTGGGCCACACCGCAGGTTAGTTCCACCAAGCCTTGGCACACAGAAAACGGAGAAACGGTGCCTACGATCCAGCAGCTGGTCCGAAAGGGCCGGCAGGACAAGGTCGAGAAGAACAAGACGCCCGCACTGAAGGGTTCGCCCCAGCGTCGCGGCGTCTGCACGCGTGTGTACACGACCACCCCGAAGAAGCCGAACTCGGCTCTCCGCAAGGTCGCCCGTGTGCGCCTCACCAGCGGGATCGAGGTCACCGCTTACATTCCGGGCGAGGGCCACAACCTGCAGGAGCACTCCATCGTGCTGGTCCGCGGTGGCCGTGTGAAGGACCTTCCTGGTGTCCGCTACAAGATCATCCGCGGTTCGCTCGACACCCAGGGTGTCAAGAACCGCAAGCAGGCTCGCAGCCGCTACGGCGCCAAGAAGGAGAAGTAAGAATGCCTCGTAAGGGCCCCGCCCCGAAGCGCCCGGTCATCATCGACCCGGTCTACGGCTCCCCGCTGGTGACCTCGCTGGTCAACAAGATCCTGCTGCACGGCAAGCGCTCCACCGCCGAGCGGATCGTCTACGGCGCCCTCGAGGGCGTCCGCGAGAAGACCGGCGCCGACCCGGTGGTCGCGCTCAAGCGCGCCCTGGAGAACGTCAAGCCGACCCTCGAGGTCAAGTCCCGCCGCGTCGGTGGCGCCACCTACCAGGTGCCGGTCGAGGTCCGTCCGGGCCGCGCCAACACCCTGGCGCTGCGCTGGCTGGTCGGTTACTCCCGCGCCCGTCGCGAGAAGACCATGACCGAGCGTCTGCTCAACGAGATCCTCGACGCCAGCAACGGCCTGGGCGCTTCCGTGAAGCGTCGCGAGGACACCCACAAGATGGCCGAGTCCAACAAGGCCTTCGCGCACTACCGCTGGTAGTCCGAACCCCGTCACTAGACAGAGAGAGAACGAGCCACCATGGCTGCAACCTCCCTTGACCTCGCCAAGGTCCGCAACATCGGGATCATGGCGCACATCGACGCGGGCAAGACCACCACCACCGAGCGGATCCTGTTCTACACCGGTGTCTCGTACAAGATCGGTGAGGTCCACGACGGCGCTGCCACGATGGACTGGATGGAGCAGGAGCAGGAGCGCGGCATCACCATCACGTCGGCCGCGACGACCTGTCACTGGACCCTCGACGGCGTCGACAACACCATCAACATCATCGACACCCCGGGCCACGTCGACTTCACCGTCGAGGTGGAGCGCTCGCTGCGCGTGCTCGACGGTGGCGTGACGGTGTTCGACGGCGTCGCCGGTGTCGAGCCCCAGTCCGAGACCGTGTGGCGGCAGGCTGACCGCTACGGCGTCCCGCGCATCTGCTTCATCAACAAGCTGGACCGCACGGGCGCCAACTTCTTCTTCTGCGTGCAGACCATCGTGGACCGCCTCGGCGCCACCCCGCTGGTCATGCAGCTGCCGATCGGTGCCGAGGCCGACTTCACCGGCGTCGTCGACCTGGTGAAGATGAAGGCCCTGGTCTACTCGGCCGACGCGCCCAAGGGCGAGATGTACGACACCGTCGACATCCCGGCCGACCTCGCCGAGCAGGCCGCGGAGTACCGCGAGGCCCTGATCGACACCGTGTCGAACGTCAGCGACGAGGTGATGGAGCTCGCCCTGGAGGGCGAGGACATCCCCGAGGAGCTGCTGGTCGCCGCGATCCGCAAGGGCACGCTGAACTCGGACTTCACCCCGATCTTCTGCGGCTCGGCCTTCAAGAACAAGGGCGTCCAGCCCCTGCTCGACGCGGTTGTGAAGTACCTGCCGTCGCCCCTCGACATCGAGGGCATCGAGGGCACCAAGCCGAACAACCCCGACGAGAAGATCGTCCGCCAGGCCTCGGACGACGAGCCGCTCGCCGCGCTCGCGTTCAAGATCATGTCGGACCCGCACCTGGGCAAGCTCACCTTCGTCCGCGTGTACTCCGGCCGCCTGGAGTCCGGCACCTCGGTGCTGAACTCCGTCAAGGGCAAGAAGGAGCGCATCGGCAAGATCTACCGCATGCACGCGAACAAGCGTGAGGAGATCGACTCGGTGGGCGCCGGCGACATCATCGCCGTCATGGGCCTCAAGCAGACCACCACCGGTGAGACGCTGTCCGACGAGAAGCAGCCGGTCATCCTGGAGTCCATGGACTTCCCGGCCCCGGTCATCCGCGTCGCGATCGAGCCCAAGTCCAAGGGCGACCAGGAGAAGCTGGGTGTCGCCATCCAGCGCCTGGCCGAGGAGGACCCGTCCTTCCAGGTCAACACCGACGAGGAGACCGGCCAGACGATCATCGCCGGCATGGGCGAGCTGCACCTCGAGGTGCTGGTCGACCGCATGCGCCGCGAGTTCAAGGTCGAGGCCAACGTCGGCAAGCCGCAGGTGGCGTACCGCGAGACGATCCGCAAGGCCGTCGAGCGCATCGACTACACGCACAAGAAGCAGACCGGTGGTTCCGGCCAGTTCGCGAAGATCCAGATCGCGATCGAGCCGCTGGAGTCCGGCGAGGGCTACGAGTTCGTGAACAAGGTCACCGGTGGCCGCGTTCCGAAGGAGTACATCCCCTCGGTCGACGCCGGTTGCCAGGAGGCCATGGAGTTCGGCGTGCTCGCCGGCTACCCGCTCCAGGGCGTCCGCGTCAGCCTGCTCGACGGCGCGTCGCACGACGTCGACTCGTCCGAGCTGGCGTTCAAGATCGCCGGTTCCATGGCGTTCAAGGAAGGTGCCAAGAAGGCGTCGCCGGCTCTGCTCGAGCCGATGATGGCCGTCGAGGTCACCACCCCCGAGGACTACATGGGCGACGTGATCGGCGACATCAACTCCCGCCGTGGCCAGATCCGGGCCATGGAGGAGCGTCACGGTGCCCGCGTCGTCAAGGCGCTGGTGCCGCTCTCCGAGATGTTCGGCTACGTCGGTGACCTGCGCAGCAAGACCTCTGGTCGCGCGAGCTACTCGATGCAGTTCGACTCGTACGCCGAGGTTCCGCGGAACGTGGCGGACGACATCATCGCCAAGGCCAAGGGCGAGTGACGTCCCGGTAATCGGGATGAATCAGACCCTTTAGGCTAGAAGGAGGGCACCCGGACGCAACCCGTCCGGGTTCCGCCCGGGAGCCCTCCGGCACCCCCACCCGCGGGACGGCTACGGGGCGCGACACCAGCGCCCCGTTACCAAAAACCCGATCCAGACCAACTGACGTCGTACGGCGTACAGAACTGTCCTCAGGAGGACTGCAGTGGCGAAGGCGAAGTTCGAGCGGACGAAGCCCCACGTCAACATCGGCACCATCGGTCACATCGACCACGGTAAGACCACGCTGACCGCGGCCATCACCAAGGTGCTGCACGACGCGTACCCGGACATCAACCCCTTCACGCCGTTCGACCAGATCGACAAGGCGCCGGAGGAGCGTCAGCGCGGTATCACCATCTCCATCGCGCACGTCGAGTACCAGACCGAGGCGCGTCACTACGCCCACGTCGACTGCCCGGGTCACGCGGACTACATCAAGAACATGATCACCGGTGCGGCCCAGATGGACGGTGCGATCCTCGTCGTCGCCGCCACCGACGGCCCGATGCCGCAGACCAAGGAGCACGTCCTCCTGGCCCGCCAGGTCGGCGTCCCCTACATCGTCGTCGCCCTGAACAAGGCCGACATGGTGGACGACGAGGAGATCCTGGAGCTCGTCGAGCTCGAGGTCCGCGAGCTCCTCTCCGAGTACGAGTTCCCGGGCGACGACCTGCCGGTCGTCCGTGTCTCGGCGCTGAAGGCGCTCGAGGGCGACAAGGAGTGGGGCGAGAAGCTCCTCGGCCTGATGCACGCCGTCGACGAGGCCATCCCGACCCCGGCCCGCCTCACCGACCAGCCGTTCCTGATGCCGATCGAGGACGTCTTCACGATCACCGGTCGTGGCACCGTCGTCACCGGCCGCATCGAGCGCGGCATCCTCAAGGTCAACGAGACCGTCGACATCATCGGCATCAAGACCACCAAGACCACCACCACGGTCACCGGTATCGAGATGTTCCGCAAGCTGCTCGACGAGGGCCAGGCCGGTGAGAACGTCGGTCTGCTGCTCCGCGGCATCAAGCGCGAGGACGTCGAGCGCGGCCAGGTCATCATCAAGCCGGGTTCGGTCACCCCGCACACCGACTTCGAGGCCCAGGCCTACATCCTGTCGAAGGACGAGGGTGGCCGTCACACCCCCTTCTTCAACAACTACCGTCCGCAGTTCTACTTCCGCACCACCGACGTGACCGGCGTCGTGACCCTCCCCGAGGGCACCGAGATGGTCATGCCGGGCGACAACACCGCCATGACCGTCGCGCTGATCCAGCCCGTCGCCATGGAGGAGGGCCTCAAGTTCGCCATCCGTGAGGGTGGCCGCACCGTCGGCGCCGGCCAGGTCACCAAGATCGTCAAGTAATGTGACGATCTGACCCCTGGTCAGCGGGGAGCCCCCGGTGGACGCGCGTCGTCCGCCGGGGGCTCCTCCCTTTCCCGGGCCGCGCGGCACCGGGGAAAGGGGTCGGCCCCGGGAACCTCCTGGTTCCCGGGGCCGACCCCTTCCGCGCACCCGCCGTCAGGTCACTGCACGGGGGTGCTGTACTGCTCCTCCGGCGCGTTCACCTTGGCCAGCCACATCGCCTCGACGGCGGCGCGGATGGTGCGCTTGGGCTCCCAGCCGAGTTCCGCGCGGGCGATCGAGATGTCCATCTGCTGCCACTCGGTCTCCGGGCCGCCGTCGCCGGGCGCCGGCACCTCGGTGATCTCCACCGGCACGCCGCTGACCTCGATCAGCGCCTCGACGGCGGCGCGGGCGGTGGTCGCCTCGCCGGTGCCGATGTGGATCAGCGGGCTGCTGGTCGGCCGGGCGGCGGCGACGATCGCGTCCGCGGTGTCCTCGATGTTGATGAAGTCCCGCTTGGCGGCCAGCGGCTGCAGCGACAGCCGCGCGGTCTCGCCGGCCTGCCGGGCCGCGTCCAGCTGGTTGGTGATGACGCCCAGCAGGCTGTTGTTGGCCTGGCCCGCGCCGAGCGAGTGCGCCAGGCGCAGCACCACGCCGTCCACGGTGCCGGCCTCGACGGCCTTCACCACCAGCTCGGTGGCGACCAGCTTGAGCCGGCCGTACGGGTTGACCGGGTTGACCGGGCCGTCCTCCCGCTGGCTGACGCCGACCGGGGCCAGGCCGGCCTCGTGCACGCTGCCGAGGTGGATCAGCCGGGCCGGGACGGCCATCGCGGGGATCGCCTGCAGCAGCTGCTCGACCAGCCCCACGTAGGTGACCTGCATCTGCTCCTCGGACAGGCCCCACGGGCTGCCCGCCGCGTTGACCACCAGCGAGACGCCCTCGCGGTCGAGGAACCCGGTGATCTCCGCCACCGGGGCGGAGCTCGGGTCGAGCCGGACGAAACGGCCGGCCGTCGGCACGGCGGGCTCGCTGCGGGCCACGCTGAGCACGTCGTAGCCCTGCGCGACGAACGCGGAGCACAGCACCCGCCCGAGGGTGCCGGTGCCACCGAGGACGGCGACGGTCTTGCGGGCTTCGGTCATGCGGATCGCTCCGATCGAGGGGTGGGTGCGGGGTGCGGCGTTCAGCGGTCCTGGCTCGTGCCGCGGGTGGCCGCGTACTTGATGAGGGTCTTGGCGCCGCCGCGCTCGCCGGCCTTCAGCGCCTCCGGCACCAGGGTCAGCGCGTGCAGGCGGGAGGAGGTGTGCCGGCGGGAGGCCTTCGCGGCCCGCGGCCAGCCGAGCGCGTCCAGCTCGTCGGCGACCTTCACGAAGTAGCGGCGGGCCTCGACGAAGCGGGTGCCGTCCAGCGCGGTGCGCGAGGAGGCGCTGGAGGAGTGGCGCCGGTACTGGAAGCAGAGGGTGTCGTCGAGCACCATCGTGCCGCCGTCCATCAGCAGGTCGATGACCAGGGCGAGGTCCTGGATGATCTCCGCGTCGTCGCGGAAGCCGAACGAGCGGACCTTGTCGGTGCGCCAGACCAGCGAGGGGAAGTACAGCCAGTTGCCGCGCAGCAGGCTGGCGGCCAGCTCCTCGCCGTCCATCAGCTTGCGGCCGGAGAACTTCGGCGCGTACAGCCGGCGCTTGGCCTCGTCGACCATGGTGGTGGAGACCTGGCCGTCGCTGTCGATCACCTCGACGCCGGGCTGCACCAGGGTGGCGCCCGGGTGGGCGGCCAGTGCGGCCCGGACGGTCCCGACGTAGTTCGGCAGCATGATGTCGTCCGGGCCCATCATGACCGCGTACTCGTGCTCGATCAGGCCCAGGCACTTGCGGTAGTTGGCGGTGATGCCGAGGTTGACCTCGTTGCGCAGGTAGGTGACCCGGTCGTCGCCCAGCCCCGCGAACCACTCCGGCACGCCGGGCTCCTTGCCGTCGTCGACGACGGTCAGCCGCCAGGCGGGGTCCTCCTGCGCGAGGATGCTGCGCACCGTGGTCTGCAGCAGGGAGACGTCGCCGTAGTACGGCAGCAAGATATCCAGCGTGGTCATGAGGAGGCGCATCCGGTGCTCGTAGGGCCGCCCTGGGAAAGACGGATCCGGCCGCGTCATCATACCGAGGCCCCGGAGGGCCGATCGCCCGTTCGAAACGCGGGGGCCCGCCCCGGTGGCGGCCGGGACGGGCCCTGGTGCACGGATGCGCGGAGGGTGCGGATCAGGCGCTGCGGAGGCTCGCGTAGAACTCCTGGCAGGCCGCGTAGTCGGGCAGCAGGCCGGACGCCTGGGCCTCGGCGAGCGAGGGGGCGGCCTTGTCGCGGTCGGAGAAGACCGGCGCCTCGGCCGGCCACTCGATGGCGAGGTCCGGGTCGAGCGGGTTGATCGCGTGCTCGGCGGTCGGGTTGAAGGTCTCGGAGCAGATGTACGACAGCGTCGCGTCGTCGCTCAGCGCGCAGAAGCCGTGGCCCAGGCCCTCGGAGATGTAGACCGCGCGGCGGTCGACGTCGTCCAGCCGGACGCCCTCCCACCGGCCGAAGGTGGGGGAGCCCACCCGGAGGTCGACGATCACGTCGAGCACGGCGCCGCGCACGCAGGTCACGTACTTGGCCTGGCTCGGCGGCACGTCGGCGAAGTGGATGCCGCGCACCACGCCCCGGGCGGACACCGAGAGGTTGCCCTGGGCCAGTCGCAGCGGGTGGCCGACGGCCTCCGCGAGGCGGTCGAAGCGGTACCACTCCATGAACAGCCCGCGGGAGTCGCCGTGCTGCGGGGAGGTCACCTCGAAGGCGCCCGAGATGCCCAGTTCGCGGATCTTCATCGACCGTTCTCCTCTTCCAGAAGCCCAAGCAGGTAGTCACCGTAGCCGCTCTTGCGCAGCGGCTCGGCCAGCGCCCGCAGCCGGGCGTCGTCGATCAGGCCGGCCCGCCAGGCGGTCTCCTCGACGCAGCCGATCTTGAAGCCCTGCCGCTCCTCGATGACCCGGACGAACTCGGAGGCCTGCACCATCGAGACGAAGGTGCCGGTGTCCAGCCAGGCGGTGCCCCGGTCGAGGATGGTGACCTGGAGCTCGCCGCGCCGCAGGTACGCGTCGTTGACCGCGGTGATCTCCAACTCGCCGCGGGCGCTCGGCCGCAGGTTCTCGGCGATCTTCACGACCTGGTTGTCGTAGAAGTAGAGGCCCGGCACCGCGTAGCGCGACTTCGGGGTCTCGGGCTTCTCCTCGATCGAGGTGACCTTGCCGTCCGCGTCGAACTCGACCACGCCGTACGCGGTCGGGTCGGCCACCGGGTAGGCGAAGACCCGGCCGCCGACCGGCTCGGTGTGCTGCGCGAGCCGGGTGCCCAGGCCGCTGCCGTGGAAGATGTTGTCGCCCAGGATCAGGGCCACCGACTGGTCGCCGATGAAGTCCGCCGCCAGCACGAAGGCCTGGGCGATCCCCTCGGGGCGCTCCTGCACCTTGTACTCCAGGCGCAGGCCGAGGTGGGACCCGTCGCCCAGCAGGCGCTGGAACTGCTCCTGGTCCTGGGGAGTGGTGATGATCATGATCTCGCTGATGCCCGCCATCACCAGGGTGGAGAGCGGGTAGTAGATCATCGGCTTGTCGAAGACCGGGAGGAGCTGTTTGGAGACGGCCTGTGTCAAGGGCCACAGTCGCGAGCCGGTGCCGCCGGCCAGGAGGATTCCACGCATGCCCGCAGCTTAGTGCGCGCCCGGAACGGGGGACACCGGCCCCGGAGGGAGGCGCCCCCCACGGCCTGTAGGATCCTGGCACTATGCGCATCCTCGTCACCGGCGGCGCCGGGTTCATCGGTTCGGAGTTCGTCCGTCAGCTGCTCGGTGCTGACGAAACGGCTCGCATCACGGTCTTCGACAAGCTGACCTACTCGGGCGTCGAGGCCAACCTCGCTCCGGTGGCCGCCCACCCCGGGTACGCCTTCGTCCGCGGCGACATCTGCGACCCCGAGGCCGTCGACCAGGTCATGCCCGGTCACGACGTGGTGGTCCACTTCGCCGCCGAGTCGCACGTCGACCGCTCGATCGCCGGCGCCGGCCCGTTCGTGCTGACCAACGTGGTCGGCACCCAGGTGCTGCTCGACGCGGCCCGCAAGCACGGCGTGGCCCGCTTCGTCCACGTCTCCACCGACGAGGTCTACGGCTCCATCGACGAGGGCTCCTGGACCGAGGAGTGGCCGCTCGCGCCGAACTCCCCGTACTCCGCCTCCAAGGCGGGCTCGGACCTGCTCGCGCTGGCCTACCACCGCACCCACGGCATGGACGTGGTGGTCACCCGCTGCTCCAACAACTACGGGCACTACCAGTTCCCGGAGAAGGTCATCCCGCTGTTCACCACGAACCTGCTGGACGGCAAGAAGGTCCCGCTGTACGGCAGCGGCGGCAACATCCGCGACTGGCTGCACGTCTCCGACCACTGCCGCGGCATCGAGCTGGCCATGCGCAAGGGCCGGGCCGGCGAGGTCTACAACATCGGCGGCGGCACCGAGCTGACCAACAAGGAGCTCACCGAACTGCTGCTGCAGGCGGCCGGCGCGGACTGGTCCTCGGTCGAGCCGGTCGCCGACCGCAAGGGCCACGACCTGCGCTACTCGCTGGACATCGGCAAGATCAGCGAGGAGCTCGGCTACGCCCCGCAGGTCGCCTTCGAGGAGGGCCTCGCCGCCACCATCGCCTGGTACCGCGACAACCGCGCCTGGTGGGAGCCGCTCAAGGCCCGCACCGGTCTCCCGAGCTGAGTCCGGGGAAGGCCTCGAACCCGTGAGCAATCCGATCGGCAAGGTGTTCAGCGCCCTGCCCCCCGGCGTCCGCCTGGTCGCCGGGGGCACCGTGGTCCTCGGTGCCTCCTCGTACATCTACCTCGCCCTGGCCGGCTACAGCCTGGACAAGAGCCAGATGGCGGGGATCTCGGTGCTGTGGACCGTGGTCATGTCCGTCGGCTACGGCCTCTTCACCCCGGTCGAGCTGGAGCTCAACCGGCTGGTGTCCACCCGCGACGCGGTCGGCCTGGGCCCGCTGCCGACCTTCCGCCGGGTGCTGCTGTTCACCGGCGCCGTGCTGGCCGTGGTGCTCGCGGTGATCGCCGCCGCCGCCCGCCCGATCGCCGACGCGCTGTTCTCCGGCAACATCGGCCTGGTCGTCGGCCTGGGCGGCGCGATGATCGGCCTCGCCGTCAGCTCCGCGGTCCGCGGCGTGCTGGCCGGCCTCGGCCGCTTCAAGCCGTACGGCCGCCAGCTCGCCGTCGACGGCGGCCTGCGGATCCTGCTGGCCGCGCTGCTCCCGCTGTTCGGCCTGCACTCGGCCCTGGCGTTCAGCCTGATCCTGGTGGTCGCGCCGTTCGCCGCCTCGCTGATCGGCCTGCGCGGCGTGTTCGCCGACCGCCGCAGCGGCCCGCCGCCGAGCTGGGCCGGCGTGGTGCGCGGGGTCGGCATGCTCACCGGTTCGACCCTGCTGTCCCAGCTGATGGTCAACGCCGCCGTGGTCAGCGTGAAGCTCCTCACGCCGGACGACAACGACCTGGTCTCCGCGCTGCTGAACGCCGTGGTGCTGGCCCGGGTACCGTTGTTCGCGTACGCCGCGATCCAGGCCTCGCTGGTCTCGGCGCTCTCCGGGGCCGCCGCGGTCGGCGACCACGCGGAATTCCGCCGCACGCTCACCCGTACGGGCGCGATCGTGGCCGGGATGTGCGGAGTGGCCGGCGTCCCGGCGGTGCTGTTCGGACCGGAGCTGATCGGACTGGCCTTCAACGCGGCCCCGGTGCTGGACCGCACCGACTTCCTCCTGCTGGTCACGGGGACGCTCTTCTTCATGCTCGCCACCGTCTTCGGCCAAGCCCTGCTGTCGGTCGACCGGCACCTTCAGCAGCTCTTCTCCTGGCTGGCCGGCACTGTTGTCCTGGCGGTGGTGACGCTGTTGCCCGGTCAGGCGGAGCTGCGGGCAGAATTCGGCTACCTGGCTGGTGCTGCGGTCAGCGCGGCTGGCATGCTTTGGTCGCTGATTCGTTCGCTCTCCCACGGGCAGCGCCGAGCCGCCGTGCACGCCGCCGACGAACGGCACCCTGCACCGGCAGTACCCGGTACCTCGGACCGCTACACGCGGTAGGTGCGAGGCGTTTTCTCGACATGGCGGAGCACGTGTCGGTGATCGCCGTCCCCGCCGTCACTGAAAGGCGAATCTTGTCGTGCGACTAACGATCATCACCTCGATCACCGGCGTGCTGATGCTGTTGTACATCCTCGAAATGCTGAGGCGTCAGCAGCTGCGGGAGAAGTACGCGGTGATCTGGTTGGCCATCGGCGTCGCGGTGGCCCCGCTCGGCTTCTTCCCGGCCCTGCTGGACTCCACCGCCAGCCGCCTCGGCATCGCCTCCGGTGTCAGCCTGGTCCTCTTCCTGGGCTTCGTCCTGGTCCTGATGGTCTGCCTGCACCTCAGCTGGGAGGCCAGCCGCCTGGAGGCCGAGACCCGCAGCCTGGCCGAGGAGGTGGCGCTGCTGCGCTCCCACCTGGTCCAGCACCACGGCTACCCGGCCGGCAAGCAGAACACGGCGACGGCGACCACCGACGGCTCCGAGGTGTACTCATGATCGACGGCAAGCGCGTCCTCATCATCCTGCCCGCCTGGAACGAGCAGGACGGCCTCCCCGGGGTGCTGAAGGAGATCCGCACGGTCCTGCCCGGTGCCGACACCCTGGTGGTGGACGACGGCTCCACCGACCGCACCGCCGCCGTCGCCACCGAGTACGGCTCGCCGGTCGCCCAGCTCCCGTACAACCTCGGGGTCGGCGGCGCGATGCGCCTGGGCTACCGCTACGCGCACCTGCACGGCTACGACGTCGCCATCCAGATCGACTCCGACGGCCAGCACGACCCGTCGTACGTCCCGGTGATGCTGGAGAAGCTCAAGGAAGCCGACCTGGTGATCGGCGCCCGCTTCGCCGGCCAGGGCAACTACACCGTGCGCGGCCCGCGCAAGTGGGCGATGGGCCTGCTGTCCGTGGTGCTGTCCCGGATCACCCGCACCAAGCTCACCGACACCACCTCCGGCTTCCGCGCCTCGAACAAGCAGCTGATCGAGTTCTTCGCGCACTGGTACCCGGTCGAGTACCTCGGCGACACCATCGAGAGCATGGTCGGCGCGGCCCGCTGCGGCTTCGTGATCCGCCAGGTCCCGGTCTCCATGCGCGAGCGGACCACCGGCACCCCCAGCGCCTCCCCGGTCAAGGCCACCGTCTACCTGGCCCGGGCCGGCCTGGTGCTGCTGCTCGCGATGATCCGCCGGATGCCCAAGCACCTCAAGGCGATCGCCCCGGGCCGCAAGACCCGCAAGACGCGCAACCGGCTCGCCGGCCAGCACTGAGCCCAGGGCGGAACCGAGGGCCCGGCGGACGGGAGGCCCGTCCGCCGCGCGCTGCCCCATAGAGAAATGACGAGTCATGACTGAAGTGGCCCCCGGCACGGGAGTCGACCGAGAAGACCCGCCGCAGCCGGACGGGGCACCGCTGTGGTGGCGGTCCCGCTGGGCCGTCGCCGCCGTGCTGGCCCTCAGCTACGTGGGGCACGTGTTCTTCCGGCTCTGGCTGGACCGCGGGCAGGACTACCCCGTCGTCCTGCCCGACGAGCCGATGTACCTGGTCATCGCCCGGACGCTGGCCGGGCTGCAGCCCACCGAGATCCCCGGCGACGAGGTCATCCCCGGCGGCTACCCGCTGCTGATCTCGCCCGCGCTGTGGATCACCCACGACCCGGTGCGCGCCTACCAGTTGATGATGGTCATCAACGCCCTGCTCAGCTGCCTGGTGCTGCCGCTCGCGTTCTGGGCGCTGCGCCGGCTGGGCCTGCCCCGGGTGCTCTCCTACGTCTTCGCCACCGGCGCCGTGCTGCTCCCGCCGGCCGTCTTCTACTCGCAGTACGCGATGGCCGACACCCCGCTGCCCGCGCTGGTGCTGGCCTGGCTGATCGGCATCCACGGGCTGATGAGCGAGGGCGCCGTCCGCCGCCGCCTCCTGTTCGGCCTGATGGGCGGCCTGTCCGGCGGCTACATGATGCTGGTCCACGACCGCGGTGGCGTGGTCGTGGCGGTGACCGGCGTGGTCCTGGTGGCCGCCCTGGTCTTCCGCTGGGCGCCGCGGATCGCCACCGCCACCGCGCTGGGCGGCATCGTGGTGATGTTCGTCGCGAAGACGCTGATGACCAGCTACGTCGTGGCGCACATACCGAACACCCACCCCAGCGCGGTCGGCAACGCGGTGTTCGACTCGCTGACCAAGCCCGACCTGATGCACCGCACGCTGCTGCGCACCGTCGGCCACCTCTGGTACTTCGTCACCTGCACCTGGGGCCTGGGCATGCTGGTCGCGGTGGCCTGCGCGGTGGTGGTCTTCCGCCGCAGCCAGCCGGTGGCGAACCGGGTGGTCGCCTTCCTGATGGTCGCCCTGCTGTTCGGCGTGGCCCTCGCCGCCGCCGCCGGCCTGCCCAACGACCACCGCATCGACACCATCGTCTACGCCCGCTACCTGTCGCTGCTGGTGCCGGTGTACTTCGTGGTGGCCGCGGCGCTGCTCTACCACCTGCCCTGGAAGAAGCTGCTCTACCTGGGCGCGGCCAGCGCCGCGCTGGTCCTGCTGCACACCGAGGTGCTGCTGCTGCTGGCGAACGGCGAGTTCCGGCGCTCCAAGTTCATCCTCTGGACGCTCCCGGACGCGACCTTCCTCAACACCCTGACCGGCGGCGAGTGGAGCGGCTTCCACGCCTGGCGGACGGCCGGCACGGCGGTGCTGGTGCTGCTGCTGGTGGTCGGCGTCCGGCTGCTGGCCAAGGCCGGCCCGCGGGTGGCACTGGTCACCGGACTGGTCGGCGTGCTGCTGGCGGGCTTCGCCGGCTACGCCACCACGCGGATCACCGACTCGGTGGTCCACCCGAACACCGCCTGGCGCTCGGGCGACGCGACCGGCTGGATGAACGAGGCGCAGGTCACGCCCAAGGAGAAGCTGGCGATGGACTGGAGCTTCCGCTGGGAGGTCCGGATGACCATGCCGTTCATGCTCCTCGACGGCCGGACCTGGACCCGCGACCTGGTCACCGGCAAGGACCAGGTGCCCGCCGAGGCGACCGCCGTGGTGACGGCGCAGTGGGACAAGGACAAGAAGCCCGAGGAGAGTTGGCCCGCCGCTCCGAAGGGCTGGCACGTGGCGGTCTCCAAGCCGGAGAGCGGCTTCGTGCTCTGGCGCCGGGACTGATCCGACCGCCCGACCGGCCCCCGGCCCCCCGACCGCGCGAGCGGTCGGGGGGCCGATTGGCGTATCGGCTCCGTCCTGTGGCAGGATGTCCGGGTTGCTCGGTTGAGTACCGATGCTGCGCGCCTCCCGCCGGGAGGACCGGAAGCGAGTCCCATGTACTCGTCGTTCCCGTGAATGGCCGTTCATGTGCCCACGTGCTGTGTGTGGGTGCAGTGGTGTGTAAGCGACACCGCGGCAGCTGCGGGGCGAAAGTACGGGAATCTTCCGGGAAGCGTGTGCGGGGTACCGACCCGGCCCACCTCAGCTCCCCAGCAGTTCGAAACCGACGAGATGGTTCGCCGGTTTTTTGCAAGCGCGAGTGCGACACGCCCGAGCGCGGGGGTCGGAGGAGGGGTCGTGCAGCAACGGACGACACAAAGGACTACGAAGTAGCCATGGCGGGACAGAAGATCCGCATCCGGCTCAAGGCCTACGACCACGAGGTCATCGACTCCTCGGCGAAGAAGATCGTCGAGACGGTGATCAGGACTGGTGCGCAGGTCGCGGGCCCGGTGCCGCTGCCCACTGAGAAGAACGTTTACTGCGTCATCCGCTCGCCGCACAAGTACAAGGACTCGCGCGAGCACTTCGAGATGCGCACTCACAAGCGTCTGATCGACATCCTCGACCCCACGCCGAAGACGGTTGACTCGCTGATGCGTCTCGACCTGCCGGCCGGCGTCGACATCGAGATCAAGCTCTGAGAGGCGCACCGAAGATGGCTAAGCAGATTAAGGGCATCCTGGGCGAGAAGCTCGGCATGACCCAGGTCTGGGACGAGAACAACCGGGTCGTCCCGGTGACCGTCGTCAAGGCCGGGCCGAATGTCGTGACCCAGGTCCACACCGCCGACAGCCCGGCCGGCTACGACGCCGTCCAGATCGGCTTCGGCGAGATCGACCCCCGCAAGGTGAACAAGCCCCTCCAGGGCCACTTCGCCAAGGCCGGTGTCACCCCCCGCCGCCACCTGGTCGAGCTCCGTACCGCGGACGCGTCCGAGTACACCCTGGGCCAGGAGATCACCGCCGAGCTGTTCGAGGCGGGTGTCAAGGTCGACGTGACCGGCACCTCCAAGGGCAAGGGCTTCGCCGGTGTCATGAAGCGTCACAACTTCAAGGGCCTCGGCGCCGGTCACGGCACCCAGCGCAAGCACCGTTCGCCCGGCTCCATCGGTGGCTGCGCCACCCCGGGTCGTGTGTTCAAGGGCATGCGCATGGCGGGTCGGATGGGTCACGAGCGCGTGACCACCCAGAACCTGACCGTGCACGCGGTCGACGCGGAGAAGGGTCTGCTGCTCATCAAGGGCGCGATCCCGGGTCCGAACGGCGGCCTCGTCCTCGTCCGCACCGCGGCGAAGGGGCTGTGAAGGATATGAGCACCATTGACATCCTGTCGCCGGCCGGCGACAAGGCCGGCAGCCTCGAGCTGCCCGCCGAGATCTTCGACGCCAAGGTCAGCGTTCCGCTGATGCACCAGGTCGTCGTGGCGCAGCTCGCCGCGGCTCGCCAGGGCACCCACAAGGTCAAGCGTCGTGGTGAGGTCCGCGGTGGCGGCAAGAAGCCGTACCGCCAGAAGGGCACCGGTCGCGCCCGCCAGGGCTCGACCCGCGCGCCGCAGTTCGCCGGTGGTGGCGTCGTGCACGGTCCCGTGCCGCGTGACTACTCGCAGCGGACCCCGAAGAAGATGATCGCCGCCGCCCTGCGCAGCGCGCTCACCGACCGGGCCCGCCACGAGCGCATCCACGTCGTGACCGGCGTGACCGCGACCGAGGCTCCGTCGACCAAGGCCGCCAAGGTCCTGTTCGGCAAGATCTCCGAGCGCAAGAACCTCCTCCTGGTGGTCGAGCGCGAGGACGAGCTGGGCATCCTGTCCGCTCGCAACCTGCCGAACGTGCACATCCTGGACGCCGGCCAGCTGAACACCTACGACGTGCTCGTCTCCGACGATGTGGTCTTCACCCAGGCCGCCTTCGAGCGTTTCGTGGCCGGTCCGGCCGCGTCCGCCAAGGCCGTTGCCGCTGAGGGCGAGCTCGAAGGGACTGCCGCCTGATGAGCGAGATCACCTCCAAGACGTTCACGGACCCCCGTGACGTCCTGATCAAGCCGGTTATCTCCGAGAAGAGCTACTCGCTCCTCGACGAGAACAAGTACACGTTCGTCGTGGCTCCCGGTGCCAACAAGACCCAGATCAAGCAGGCCGTCGAGTCGGTCTTCTCGGTCAAGGTCGAGGCCGTGAACACGCTGAACCGCCAGGGCAAGCGCAAGCGCTCCCGCACCGGTTTCGGCAAGCGCAAGGACACCAAGCGCGCGATCGTGACGCTGGCCGAGGGCAACCGCATCGACATCTTCGGTGGTCCGGTCGCCTGACCCTCGGGGTCAGGGACTGCGATCGTCGTAAAGGACGAGGACAGAAATGGGTATCCGCAAGTACAAGCCGACTACGCCGGGCCGCCGCGGCTCCAGCGTGGCCGACTTCGTCGAAATCACGCGGTCCACGCCGGAGAAGTCGCTGGTTCGCCCCCTGCACAGCAAGGGCGGCCGTAACAACGCCGGTCGTATCACCGCTCGCCACCAGGGTGGTGGCCACAAGCGTGCCTACCGCGTGATCGACTTCCGTCGTCACGACAAGGACGGCGTGCCGGCCAAGGTCGCTCACATCGAGTACGACCCGAACCGCACCGCGCGCATCGCGCTCCTGCACTACGCGGACGGCGAGAAGCGCTACATCATCGCCCCCCGCGGCATCGCGCAGGGTGACCGGGTCGAGAACGGCGCTGGCGCCGACATCAAGCCCGGCAACAACCTGCCGCTCCGCAACATCCCGGTCGGTACCACCATCCACGCGGTGGAGCTCCGTCCCGGCGGTGGCGCCAAGCTGGCCCGTTCCGCGGGTTCCGGCATTCAGCTGCTCGCCCGTGAGGGTCGCATGGCGCACCTGCGCATGCCCTCCGGTGAGATCCGCCTGGTCGACGCGCGCTGCCGCGCCACCGTCGGCGAGGTCGGCAACGCCGAGCAGTCGAACATCAACTGGGGCAAGGCCGGCCGTATGCGCTGGAAGGGCGTCCGCCCGACCGTGCGTGGTGTGGCCATGAACCCGATCGACCACCCGCACGGTGGTGGTGAGGGTAAGACCTCCGGTGGTCGCCACCCGGTCTCGCCGTGGGGCAAGCCCGAGGGCCGGACCCGTCGCCCGAACAAGGCGTCGGACTCCCTCATCGTGCGCCGCCGCAAGACCAACAAGAAGCGCTAGGAGCAGGTCAGATGCCGCGCAGTCTCAAGAAGGGCCCCTTCATCGACGACCACCTTCAGAAGAAGGTGGACGTGCAGAACGAGGCGGGCACGCAGAACGTCATCAAGACCTGGTCCCGTCGTTCCGTGATCTCCCCGGCCATGCTGGGCCACACGATCGCGGTTCACGATGGCCGCAAGCACGTCCCGGTGTTCGTCACCGAGTCGATGGTCGGCCACAAGCTCGGCGAGTTCGCTCCCACGCGCACCTTCAAGGGGCACGTGAAGGAAGACCGCAAGTCGAAGCGTCGCTAATCGCGATTTGCTCCGCGAGCTGTAGCGCCAGAACGACAAAGTGACTTACTCCATTAAGGGGACAACCATGGAAGCCAGGGCCCAGGCGCGGTACATCCGCGTCACGCCCATGAAGGCCCGCCGCGTGGTGGACCTCATCCGTGGCCTGCCGGCCACGGAGGCCCAGGCGGTCCTGCGTTTCGCTCCGCAGGCCGCCACCGTGCCGGTCGGCAAGGTGCTCAACAGCGCCATCGCCAACGCCGCGCACAACTACAACCACTCCAACGTGGACGACCTCTACATCTCCGAGGCGTACGTTGACGAGGGTCCGACCCTGAAGCGGTTCCGTCCGCGCGCCCAGGGCCGTGCCTACCGGATCCGCAAGCGGACCAGCCACATCACCGTGGTCGTCAGCAGCAAGGAAGGGACCCGGTAATGGGCCAGAAGGTTAACCCGCACGGGTTCCGCCTCGGCATCAGCACGGACTTCAAGTCCCGCTGGTACGCCGACAAGCTGTACAAGGACTACGTCAAGGAAGACGTCGCCATCCGGCGTCTCATGACGAAGGGCATGGAGCGCGCCGGCATCTCCAAGGTCGAGATCGAGCGCACCCGTGACCGCGTCCGCGTGGACATCCACACCGCCCGTCCGGGCATCGTGATCGGCCGCCGCGGCGCGGAGGCCGACAAGATCCGGGGCAACCTGGAGAAGCTGACCGGCAAGCAGGTCCAGCTGAACATCCTCGAGGTCAAGAACCCCGAGCTGGACGCCCAGCTCGTGGCTCAGGGCGTCGCGGAGCAGCTGTCCTCCCGCGTCTCCTTCCGTCGCGCCATGCGCAAGAGCATGCAGTCGACCATGAAGGCCGGCGCCAAGGGCATCAAGGTCCAGTGCTCCGGTCGTCTCGGCGGCGCCGAGATGAGCCGTTCGGAGTTCTACCGCGAGGGCCGTGTGCCGCTGCACACCCTGCGCGCGAACGTCGACTACGGCTTCTTCGAGGCCAAGACCACCTTCGGCCGCATCGGCGTGAAGGTCTGGATCTACAAGGGCGACGTCAAGAACATCGCCGAGGTCCGCGCTGAGAACGCCGCCGCCCG
Organism: Kitasatospora sp. NPDC015121; assembly: GCF_055562955.1. NCBI lineage: Bacteria > Bacillati > Actinomycetota > Actinomycetes > Kitasatosporales > Streptomycetaceae > Kitasatospora > Kitasatospora sp. NPDC015121. Next base: position 150,096 of record NZ_JBVHEH010000015.1, on the reverse strand, counting down.
CTCCGGCAACCGCCCGGCCCGTCCCGAGGGCGGTCGTCCCGCCCGCGGTGGCGAGCGCGGTGGCCGTGGTGGCGAGCGCGGTGGCCGCGGCCGTCGTCCCGCCGCTGCCGAGGCCCAGGCCCCGGCTGCCGTCGAGGCTCCGGCTGCTGCCGAGAACACCGGAACGGAGGCCTGACCGCAATGCTGATCCCCCGTCGGGTCAAGCACCGCAAGCAGCACCACCCGAAGCGCCGCGGCGCGGCCAAGGGTGGCACCGAGCTGGCGTTCGGCCAGTTCGGCATCCAGGCCGTGACCCCGGCCTACGTGACGAACCGCCAGATCGAGTCCGCTCGTATCGCGATCACCCGTCACATCCGTCGTGGCGGCAAGGTCTGGATCAACATCTACCCGGACCGCCCGCTCACCAAGAAGCCGGCCGAGACCCGCATGGGTTCCGGTAAGGGTTCGCCGGAGTGGTGGATCGCGAACGTGCACCCGGGTCGGGTCATGTTCGAACTGTCGTACCCGAACGAGAAGATTGCTCGCGAGGCGCTCACCCGTGCCGCGCACAAGCTTCCGATGAAGTGCCGGATCGTTCGGCGCGAGGACGGTGAGAGCTGATGTCGGCCGCTACCAAGGCTGCTGAGCTTCGCGAACTGGACAACGAGGGTCTCGTTGCCAAGCTCCGTGAGGCCAAGGAGGAGCTGTTCAACCTCCGCTTCCAGGCGGCGACCGGGCAGCTCGACAACCACGGACGGCTCCGGCTGGTCCGTAAGGACATCGCGCGGATCTACACCCTGATGCGCGAGCGCGAGCTGGGCATCGAGACGGTGGAGAACGCCTGATGACTGAGAACACCAACGAGACGCGCGGTTTCCGCAAGACCCGTGAGGGTCTCGTCGTCAGCGACAAGATGGACAAGACCGTCGTCGTCGCCGTCGAGGACCGCGTCAAGCACGCGCTGTACGGCAAGGTCATCCGCCGTACCAACAAGCTGAAGGCGCACGACGAGCAGAACGCGTGCGGTGTCGGCGACCGTGTCCTCCTGATGGAGACCCGGCCGCTGTCCGCGACGAAGCGCTGGCGCGTCGTCGAGATCCTCGAGAAGGCCAAGTAACAAGGTTGTTCGCGGTACGGCCGTATGTGCACCAGGTCCCCAGGGGCGCGGGTGTGAGCAGCGGCCGGCCCGTCAACACTTGTTGACGATCAGGAGAAAGCTGTGATCCAGCAGGAGTCGCGACTGCGCGTCGCCGACAACACGGGTGCCAAGGAGATTCTCTGCATCCGCGTTCTCGGTGGCTCCGGTCGCCGCTACGCCGGTATCGGGGACGTCATCGTCGCCACCGTCAAGGACGCGATCCCCGGCGGTTCGGTGAAGAAGGGCGACGTCGTCAAGTGCGTCGTCGTTCGCACCGTCAAGGAGCGCCGCCGTCCGGACGGTTCGTACATCCGCTTCGACGAGAACGCCGCGGTCGTTCTCAAGAACACCGATGGCGACCCCCGCGGTACCCGCATCTTCGGCCCGGTGGGCCGCGAGCTGCGTGACAAGAAGTTCATGAAGATCATCTCGCTGGCGCCGGAGGTGCTCTAACCCATGGCGAACAGCATGAAGATCAAGAAGGGTGACCTGGTCCAGGTCATCACCGGCAAGGACAAGGGCAAGCAGGGCAAGGTCATCCAGGCCCTCCCCGCCGAGAACAAGGTCCTGGTCGAGGGTGTCAACCGGGTCAAGAAGCACACCAAGCCGGGCCCCGGCACCCAGGGTGGCATCGTGACCGTCGAGGCCCCGGTGCACGTCTCCAACGTCCAGCTGGTCGTGGAGAAGGACGGCAAGAAGGTCGTCACCCGCGTCGGCTACCGCTTTGACGACCAGGGCAACAAGATCCGCGTTGCCAAGCGGACCGGTGAGGACATCTGATGTCTGAGACGACTGTTGAGAAGGTGACCCCCCGCCTCAAGGAGAAGTACCTCTCCGAGGTCAAGGGTCAGCTGCACGAGCAGTTCTCGTACGAGAACGTCATGCTGATCCCCGGCCTGGTCAAGGTCGTGGTCAACATGGGTGTCGGCGAGGCCGCCCGTGACAGCAAGCTGATCGAGGGTGCCATCAAGGACCTGACCGCGATCACCGGTCAGAAGCCGGCCGTCACCAAGGCCCGCAAGTCCATCGCGCAGTTCAAGCTGCGCGAGGGCCAGCCGATCGGTGCCCACGTCACCCTCCGCGGTGACCGCATGTGGGAGTTCGTGGACCGTCTGGTGTCGCTGGCGCTGCCGCGTATCCGTGACTTCCGCGGCCTCTCGCCCAAGCAGTTCGACGGCCGTGGCAACTACACCTTCGGTCTGACCGAGCAGGTCATGTTCCACGAGATCGACCAGGACAAGGTCGACCGTCAGCGCGGTATGGACATCACCGTCGTGACCACCGCTCAGACCGACGATGAGGGCCGGGCGCTGCTGCGCGCTCTGGGCTTCCCGTTCAAGGAGGCGTGAGCCATGGCGAAGAAGGCCCTGATCGCTAAGTCCGAGCGCAAGCCGAAGTTCGGCGTCCGGGCGTACACCCGGTGCCAGCGCTGCGGCCGTCCGCACTCGGTGTACCGCAAGTTCGGCCTGTGCCGTGTGTGCCTCCGTGAGATGGCGCACCGCGGCGAGCTGCCGGGCGTGACCAAGAGCTCCTGGTAATCACCCACCAGCGGTTCTGACATCCGCGAGTAGCGTGCCCGACCTCGACGCTTTTGGGTTCCCGGAAGGGATCCCGTAAGGTGTTGGGGTCGGGCCCCTGCTGCGGCGTCCCCTTCGGGCGACCCGCGGCCTTCCTGTGAGGGCCCGCAACACCCAGTCTTACTACGTCGCAGGTCCCCTGCGCTTGTGCCCCTTTCGCACTCCTCCGAGTGCGCGGAGGGGGACCTGGCGCGGAGAAACCACGGCGGGAGAGGCCTGAGGCCACCATGACCATGACCGACCCCATCGCAGACATGCTCACGCGTCTGCGTAACGCGAACTCGGCGTACCACGACTCCGTGGCGATGCCGGCCAGCAAGATCAAGGCGCACGTCGCCGAGATCCTGCAGCAGGAGGGGTACATCTCCTCCTACAAGGTTGAGGAGCCCGTCGAGGGCGAGGTCGGCAAGAAGCTGACCATCGAGCTCAAGTTCGGCCCCAACCGCGAGCGTTCCATCGCCGGCATCAAGCGCATCAGCAAGCCGGGTCTGCGTGTGTACGCAAAGTCCACCAACCTGCCGAAGGTGCTCGGCGGCCTGGGCGTGGCGATCATCTCCACGTCCTCCGGCCTCCTGACCGACAAGCAGGCCGCCAAGAAGGGCGTAGGCGGAGAAGTTCTCGCCTACGTCTGGTAATTCGGGAAACGGAGGTACAGCAATGTCGCGCATTGGACGGCTGCCCATCCAGGTTCCCGCTGGTGTGGACGTCACCATCGACGGCCAGACGGTGACGGTGAAGGGCCCCAAGGGTTCGCTCACCCACGTCGTCGCCGCGCCGATCGAGATCGGCAAGGGCGAGGACGGCACGCTGCTCGTCACCCGCCCCAACGACGAGCGTCAGTCGAAGGCCCTGCACGGCCTGTCGCGCACGCTGGTGGCGAACATGATCACCGGCGTGACCGCGGGCTACCGCAAGTCGCTGGAGATCAGCGGCGTCGGCTACCGAGTCACGGCGAAGGGCTCCGACATGGAGTTCGCGCTGGGCTACAGCCACCCGATCCTGGTCACCGCGCCGGAGGGGATCTCCTTCGTCGTCGAGACGCCCACCAAGTTCCACGTGGACGGCACCGACAAGCAGAAGGTCGGCGAGATCGCCGCCAAGATCCGCAAGCTGCGCAAGCCCGACCCGTACAAGGCCAAGGGCGTCAAGTACGCGGGCGAGGTCATCCGCCGCAAGGTCGGAAAGAGTGGTAAGTAAGCGATGAGCGTCTCTGTCAAGATCGGCAAGGGCAACGCCTACAAGAACGCCGCCCGCAAGCGCCGCGCCATTCGCGTTCGCAAGCGCGTCGTCGGCACCGAGGTGCGTCCGCGCCTCGTCGTGACGCGTTCGAACCGCCACATGGTCGCCCAGGTCATCGACGACGCCAAGGGTCACACCCTGGCGTCGGCGTCCACCCTCGACGTGTCCATCAAGGGCACCGAGGGCGACAAGACCGAGCTGGCCAAGAAGGTCGGAAGCCTGGTCGCCGAGCGCGCCAAGGCCGCCGGCGTCGAGTCGGTCGTCTTCGACCGCGCGGGCAACCGGTACGCCGGCCGCATCGCCGCCCTGGCGGACGCGGCCCGCGAGTCCGGGCTCGACTTCTAAGCCGCTCGTCGACTCTGTCGGCGGACGTAAACGAGAGAGGTAATTCCAATGGCTGGACCCCAGCGCCGCGGTAGCGGCGCCGGCGGCGGCACCGGTGGCGAGCGGCGCGACCGTAAGCGGGACGAGCGGGGCGGCGCCCCGGTCGCCGAGAAGACCGCCTACGTCGAGCGCGTCGTCGCGATCAACCGTGTCGCCAAGGTAGTCAAGGGTGGTCGTCGCTTCAGCTTCACCGCGCTGGTCGTGGTGGGCGACGGTGACGGCACCGTGGGTGTCGGTTACGGCAAGGCGAAGGAGGTTCCGGCCGCCATCGCCAAGGGTGTTGAGGAGGCCAAGAAGAACTTCTTCAAGGTCCCCCGTATCCAGGGCACCATCCCGCACCCCATCCAGGGCGAGAAGGCCGCCGGCGTCGTGCTGCTGAAGCCGGCGTCCCCCGGTACCGGCGTCATCGCCGGTGGCCCGGTGCGTGCCGTCCTGGAGTGCGCCGGCGTCCACGACATCCTGTCGAAGTCGCTCGGCTCGGACAACGCGATCAACATCGTGCACGCCACCGTGGCCGCTCTGAAGGGCCTCGTGCGCCCCGAGGAGATCGCCGCCCGTCGTGGCCTGCCCCTGGAGGACGTGGCCCCGGCCGCGCTGCTCCGGGCCCGTGCGGCTGGGGTGAGCGCCTGATGGCTCGCCTGAAGGTCACCCAGACCAAGTCGTACATCGGTAGCAAGCAGAACCACCGTGACACCCTGCGTTCGCTCGGCCTGAAGCGGCTGAACGACACCGTGGTGAAGGAGGACCGCCCGGAGATCCGCGGCATGGTCCACACCGTTCGCCACCTCGTCACGGTCGAGGAGGTGGACTGAAATGGCGGACAACTCCCCCATCAAGATCCACAACCTGCGTCCGGCGCCCGGCGCCAAGACCGACAAGATCCGCGTCGGTCGTGGTGAGGGCTCCAAGGGCAAGACCGCAGGTCGTGGTACCAAGGGCACCAAGGCCCGCTACCAGGTTCCGCAGCGCTTCGAGGGTGGCCAGATGCCGCTCCACATGCGCCTGCCGAAGCTGAAGGGCTTCAAGAACCCGGCCCACAAGCAGTTCCAGGTCGTGAACCTGGACCGCCTGGCCGAGCTCTACCCGAACGGTGGCGAGGTCACCGTGGCCGACCTGGTCGAGAAGGGCGCCGTTCGCAAGAACGAGCTCGTCAAGGTCCTCGGCCAGGGCGACATCGCGGTGGCGCTGCAGGTGACGGTCGACGCCGTCTCCGGCTCCGCCGCCGAGAAGATCACCGCGGCCGGCGGTTCGGTCACCGAACTGCTCTGACGCGGTCGGTCCGACGCACGGAACGCACACCGGGCCCCGGCCCCTCTCCACGGAGGGGGCCGGGGCCCGGTGCCGTTGTCCGGACCCTCGTCGTGCGCGCGATTTGTTGTGTCAAACCCGGGCAAGCCGTACCCCGTGAGTGGGGGAGCGGCCGGACGCGCTTCTGTCCGGGACCCGGGCACTGTTAGAGTCCGTGAAGTTCCCTTTCCCCACATCAGGACCGACCCTTCCGCCGACGACGCGCGGGAGGCGCAGGAGGCACCGTGCTCAGTGCGTTCGCGCGGGCGTTCCAGACGCCCGACCTGCGCAAGAAGCTGCTGTTCACGCTGGGCATCATGGTGCTGTTCCGGCTGGGCGCCCACGTTCCGATGCCCGGGATCAACTTCCAGGCCGTCCACGCGTGCGTGAACGGACAGAAGGAAGGACTCTTCGGGCTGGTCAACCTGTTCAGCGGCAACGCGCTGCTGCAACTGACCATCTTCGCGCTCGGCATCATGCCGTACATCACGGCCAGCATCATCCTGCAGCTCCTCACCGTGGTCATCCCGCGGTTGGAGGCCCTGAAGAAGGAGGGGCAGGCCGGCACCGCGAAGATCACGCAGTACACCCGCTACCTGACCATCGCCCTCGCCGTTCTGCAGGGAACCGGCATCCTGGCGACCGCGTCCAGCGGCGCCCTGTTCTCGGGCTGCCCCGAGGGCGGCAACATCGTGCCCGACCAGTCGATCTTCCGGATCGCCACCATGGTCATCATCATGACCGCGGGCACCACCGTGATCATGTGGCTGGGTGAGCTCATCACCGACCGCGGCATCGGCAACGGCATGTCCATCCTGATCTTCACCTCGATCGCGGCCGGCTTCCCCGGCTCGATGTGGGCGATCAAGGAGTCGGGCAAGCTGCTCGACGGCTGGGGCGAGTTCGCCTCCGTCATCGCGGTCGGCATCATCGTGGTCTGCCTGGTCATCTTCGTCGAGCAGGCCCAGCGCCGGATCCCGGTGCAGTACGCGAAGCGGATGGTCGGCCGGCGCTCCTTCGGCGGCACCTCGACCTACATCCCGCTGAAGGTCAACCAGGCGGGCGTGATCCCGGTCATCTTCGCCTCGTCGCTGCTGTACATCCCCGCGCTGGTGGTCCAGCTGACCAACTCGCAGGCGGACTGGGCGATCTGGATCAAGAACCACTTCGTCAAGGGCGACCACCCGGTCTACATGGCGACGTACTTCGTGCTGATCGTCTTCTTCGCCTTCTTCTACGTCGCGATCTCCTTCAACCCCGAAGAAGTCGCCGACAACATGAAGAAGTATGGTGGGTTCATCCCGGGCATCCGGGCCGGCCGGCCGACGGCCGAGTACCTGAACTACGTGCTCACCCGCATCACGTGGCCGGGATCCCTCTACCTGGGCCTCATCGCGTTGATCCCGATGGTCGCCCTGGTCGCCTTCGGACAGCAGACCAACTTCCCGTTCGGCGGCACCTCCGTGCTCATCGTCGTCGGCGTCGGACTCGAAACTGTGAAGCAGATCGAGAGCCAACTCCAGCAGCGCAATTACGAAGGGTTCCTCCGCTGATGCGAATCGTCCTCGTCGGACCCCCCGGGGCCGGGAAGGGTACTCAGGCGCACGTTCTGGCCAAGACCCTGTCCATTCCCCACATCTCCACCGGTGACCTGTTCCGTGCCAACATCAGCCAGGGCACCCCGCTGGGTGTCGAGGCGAAGTCCTACATGGACGCCGGGCGCCTGGTGCCCGACGAGGTCACCATCGGGATGGCCAAGGACCGCATGCTCCAGCCGGACGCCGCGGGCGGCTTCCTGCTGGACGGTTTCCCGCGCAACCTGGGTCAGGCCGAGGCGCTGGACGCCTTCCTGGCCGAGCAGGGCATCGCGCTGGACGGCGTGCTGGACCTGGAGGTCTCCGAGGACGAGGTCGTCAAGCGGATCGCCGGCCGCCGGCTGTGCCGCAACGACGGCGCCCACGTGTTCCACGTGGTGTACAACCCGCCGAAGACCGAGGGCGTCTGCGACGAGTGCGGCGGCGAGCTGTACCAGCGCTCGGACGACACCGAGGAGGCCGTGCGGGTCCGGCTGGAGGAGTACCACTCCAAGACCGAGCCGATCATCGGCTACTACCAGGAGCAGGGCCTGCTGGTCACCATCCCCGCCCTCGGCAAGGTGGACGAGGTGACCGAGCGCGCGGTCGCCGCCCTGGAGCAGAAGAAGAACGCCTGACGCCACGAGCGTCACGAGACGGCCGGGTCGCCCCGCAGCGGGGCGACCCGGCCGTCTCGTGCGTCGTACGGTGGAGGGCAGTCCGAGACACAGAACGTGGAAGGCGTTGACCAGATGGTGGAGATCAAGACCCCCGAGCAGATCGCCAAGATGCGGGCGGCCGGGCTGGTCGTCGCCGAGGCGCTGAAGGCCTGCCGCGAGGCGGTCGCCCCGGGGGTGACCACCGGGGAGCTGAACGACGTCGCGGACGCGGTCATCGCCAAGCACGGCGCCACGTCGAACTTCCGCGCCGACCACGGCGGCCTGTGGTTCCCGGGCGTGATCTGCGCCTCGGTGAACGAGGAGGTCGTGCACGGCATCCCCGGCGAGCGGGTGCTGAAGGCCGGCGACCTGATCTCGATCGACTGCGGCGCGATCCTGGACGGCTGGCACGGCGACGCCGCGATCACCGTGGCGGTCGGCGAGACCGCCGCCGAGAACGTGATGCTGTCGCGGGTCACCGAGGGCTCGATGTGGGCCGGCATCGCCCAGATGCGGAAGGGCAACCGGCTGGTCGACGTCTCCCGGGCGATCGAGGGCTTCATCCGCCGCCAGCCGCTGCCGCCGAAGGGCAAGTGGGGCATCACCGAGGGCTACGGCGGCCACGGCATCGGCACCGCGATGCACATGGAGCCGCACGTGCTGAACTACGTGGCGGGCCGCGGCAAGGGCATGAAGCTGGTCCCCGGCACGGTGCTGGCGATCGAGCCGATGGTCTCGCTCGGCACCCCGCACACCGAGGTGCTGGCGGACGACTGGACGGTCGTCACCACCGACGGCACCTGGGCCTCGCACTGGGAGCACTCGGTGGCCGTCACCGAGCAGGGCCCGCTGGTGCTGACCGCCTTCGACGGCGGCCGGGCCGAGCTGGCCAAGCTGGGCGTCACCGCCGCGCCGGACCCGCTGGGCTGAACCGGCCCGCGCGGGTGAGCTGAGGGACTTCTCTCACCGGGGACGGATCGGGGCCCGGGGGTTTGGACCTCCGGGCCCCTTGTCCTATTTTCATCAGCTGACACCCGCAGCAACCCCAGGGGAGAGACAGTGCTCAAGGGCTTCCGCGACTTCATGATGCGCGGCAACGTCATCGACATGGCGGTCGGTGTGGTGATCGGTGCCGCGTTCACCGGCGTGGTCACCGGCTTCGTCAGCGCCTTCCTGACGCCGGTGCTCGGCGTGGTGGTCGGCGCGGCCGGCGACTTCAGCGCCTACAAGTTCCACGTCGCGGGCGTGATCTTCCCGTACGGCCAGTTCCTGAACGTGCTGATCGCCTTCGTGCTGACCGCCGCGGTGCTGTACTTCTGCGTGGTGTTGCCGGTCTCCAAGGCCACCGCGCGCTACCTGCCGAAGAAGCCGGCCACCCCGAAGCGCCCCTGCCCCGAGTGCCTGACCGACATCCCGGAGGCGGCCCGCCGCTGCTCGGCGTGCACCGCCGTGGTGCAGCCGGTGGTGCCGATCCAGGTCGCCGCGAAGCGCTGATTTCGCTCCGGCACGGTGCTTGGTTTACGATGGTGCGTCGGCTCTCTCGTAGCGTGTTTCGGCACGCCCTCAGCCCCGCGGACTCCGTCCGGGCCGAGGTGAAGCCTGGTTCGCACGAGCGTTCCGCATACGGTAGCCGGACCCGAAGGGTGGATCTCGCAGTTCATGGCTAAGAAGCAAGGCGCCATTGAGATCGAGGGCACCGTGATCGAGTCTCTTCCGAACGCGATGTTCAAGGTCGAGCTGCAGAACGGTCACAAGGTCCTCGCGCACATCAGCGGCAAGATGCGCATGCACTACATCCGCATCCTCCCGGATGACCGGGTCGTGGTGGAGCTCAGCCCCTACGACCTGACCCGCGGCCGGATCGTCTACCGCTACAAGTAACAACCGCCAGATCTAGACCCCGGAGAACCTGAGTCATGAAGGTCAAGCCGAGCGTCAAGAAGATCTGCGACAAGTGCAAGGTGATCCGCCGCCACGGCCGGGTCATGGTGATCTGCGACAACCTGCGCCACAAGCAGCGCCAGGGCTGACTCACCCCGCATTTCTCGTAGGACCTTCGCGCGACGCGCACCACGTCATAAGCGGGCCGCCCGATCCGTCCTCCGGGACGGACTGCCACCCCCGGTCAGAGGCCGGGGCTCCCTGTCGAGAGACAGCGAGTAGGCGGCACGTCAGACCTCTGAGAAGAACCACAGGAGCCTTGAATGGCACGCCTTTCCGGCGTTGATCTCCCCCGCGAGAAGCGGATCGAGATCGCCCTCACCTACGTCTACGGCATCGGCAAGACCCGCGCCCAGCTGGCGCTCGCCGAGACCGGCGTGAGCGGTGACATCCGCGTCCGTGACATCAGCGAGGACGACCTCGTCAAGCTGCAGAAGTTCGTCGACGCGAACTTCGAGGTCGAGGGTGACCTCCGCCGCCAGGTCGCCGCCGACATCCGCCGCAAGGTCGAGATCGGCTGCTACGAGGGCCTGCGCCACCGCCGCGGCCTGCCCGTCCGCGGCCAGCGCACCCACACCAACGCGCGTACCCGCAAGGGCCCGCGTCGCGCGATCGCCGGCAAGAAGAAGCCGGGCAAGAAGTAGTCCGTCCCGTCAACCGGACATCCCTCCGGCCCGCGGGTCAGCGGACCGACCACCTCAGTAGGAGATACAGACTTATGCCCCCCAAGGGTCGTCAGGCTGCCGGCGCGAAGAAGATCCGCCGCAAGGAGAAGAAGAACGTCGCTCACGGGCACGCCCACATCAAGAGCACGTTCAACAACACCATCGTTTCGATCACCGACCCCTCGGGCAACGTGATCTCCTGGGCCTCGGCCGGCCACGTCGGTTTCAAGGGCTCGCGCAAGTCCACCCCGTTCGCCGCGCAGATGGCCGCCGAGGCCGCTGCCCGCCGCGCGCAGGAGCACGGCATGCGCAAGGTCGACGTCTTCGTCAAGGGTCCGGGCTCCGGCCGCGAGACCGCGATCCGTTCGCTCCAGGCCACCGGCCTGGAGGTCGGCTCGATCCAGGACGTCACCCCCACCCCGCACAACGGCTGCCGTCCGCCGAAGCGCCGCCGCGTCTGACGCGACGCCTGGGGTCACCAGGCGATCGGTGTTTCAAACCCCGTACGGGCTCCCGTTTCTCGCGGGAGCCCGTACGCTTGAGTTCTATCGGCATCAAATAGTGGGTGCCGAAGACAACTGGAGGATCCAGAACATGCTGATCGCTCAGCGTCCTTCGCTGACCGAAGAGGTCGTCGACGAGTTCCGCTCGCGGTTCGTGATCGAGCCGCTCGAGCCGGGCTTCGGCTACACCCTCGGCAACTCGCTCCGCCGCACGCTCCTCTCCTCGATCCCGGGTGCCGCCGTCACCAGCATCCGGATCGACGGCGTCCTGCACGAGTTCACCACCGTGCCGGGCGTCAAGGAGGACGTCACCGACCTCATCCTGAACATCAAGCAGCTGGTCGTCTCCTCGGAGCACGACGAGCCGGTCGTGATGTACCTGCGCAAGCAGGGTCCGGGTGTGGTCACCGCCGCCGACATCGCGCCCCCGGCCGGTGTCGAGGTGCACAACCCCGAGCTGGTCCTGGCCACGCTGAACGGCAAGGGCAAGCTGGAGATGGAGCTGACCGTCGAGCGCGGTCGCGGCTACGTCTCCGCCGTGCAGAACAAGGCCTCGGGCCAGGAGATCGGCCGGATCCCGGTCGACTCCATCTACAGCCCGGTGCTCAAGGTCACCTACAAGGTCGAGGCGACCCGTGTCGAGCAGCGCACCGACTTCGACAAGCTGATCGTCGACGTCGAGACCAAGCCGGCCATGCGTCCGCGCGACGCGATGGCGTCGGCGGGCAAGACCCTGGTCGAGCTGTTCGGCCTGGCCCGCGAGCTGAACGTCGACGCCGAGGGCATCGACATGGGCCCGTCCCCGACGGACGCCGCCCTGGCCGCGGACCTGGCGCTGCCGATCGAGGAGCTGGAACTCACCGTCCGCTCCTACAACTGCCTCAAGCGCGAGGGCATCCACACCGTGGGTGAGCTCGTCGCCCGCTCGGAGGCCGACCTGCTCGACATCCGCAACTTCGGTGCGAAGTCGATCGACGAGGTCAAGGCGAAGCTGGCCGGCATGGGCCTGGCCCTCAAGGACAGCCCGCCCGGGTTCGACCCGACCGCCGCCGCCGACGCCTTCGGCGCCGACGACCTGGACGACCAGGGTTACGCGGAGACCGAGCAGTACTGAGTTTCGACACCGGGGGCGGTCCTCGCCGGACCGCCCCCGGTGGCGTGAGAAGTCGTGCGGACGCGGTGTCCGCACGCCCGCTGCGGTACCTGGTACGGCCGTAGTCGGAGATACAAGGAGCTGAACATGCCCCGTCCCACCAAGGGTGCCCGTCTCGGCGGCGGCCCGTCCCACGAGCCGCTGCTGCTGGCCGGCCTGGCCCGCGAGCTGTTCCAGTACGGCCGCATCACCACCACCGAGGCCAAGGCCCGTCGCCTGCGCCCGCTGGCGGAGAAGCTGATCACCAAGGCGAAGAAGGGCGACATCCACAACCGTCGCCTGGTGCGCAAGACCATCACCGACGTGTCGGTGCTGCACACCCTCTTCATCGAGATCGCCCCGCGGTTCGAGAACCGCCCCGGCGGTTACACCCGCATCACCAAGATCGGCGGCCGTCGCGGCGACAACGCGCCCATGGCCGTGATCGAGCTGGTCGAGGGCGAGATCGCCACCAAGGCGACCGTCGCCGAGGCCGAGGCCGCTGCCAAGCGCGCCGTCAAGGAGGCCGACCAGGCCGCCGAGACCAAGGCCGACGAGACCAAGGCCGACGAGGCCGCCGAGACCACCGAGGCCTGAGCACTCGGGTAGGTTCTCCGTCCGGGCCCGTTCTCCCGTCCACCGGGGGAGCGGGCCCGTTCGCGTCCCGGCCACGGGACGTCTCAGTCACGGGACAGGGGAGTTGGAGTGGGGAACGACTGCGCGGAACTGCCGCCGGTGAAGGACGGCCCGGCGGACGGGCACACCCGGATCAGGCTGGACCTCGCCTACCACGGCGCGGAGTTCTCCGGGTGGGCCCGGCAGCGTGAACGGCGCACCGTGCAGGGCGAGTTGGAGGACGCGCTGCGGATCGTGCTGCGCAGCGAGGAGAACTTCCCGCTGACCGTGGCGGGCCGCACCGACGCCGGGGTGCACGCCCGGGGCCAGGTCGCGCACGTCGACCTGCCGGACGCGCTCTGGGCCCAGCACGGCGCCAAGCTGCTGCGGCGGCTGGCCGGACGGCTGCCCGCCGACGTCCGGGTGTACCGGGTCGCCGAGGCGCCGCACGGGTTCGACGCCCGGTTCGCGGCGGTCTGGCGGCGCTACGCGTACCGGGTGGCCGACCACCCGGGCGGGGTGGACCCGCTGCTGCGCGGCCACGTGCTCTGGCACGACCGGCCGCTGGACCTGGAGAGGATGAACGAGGCGGCCCGGCTGCTGGTCGGCGAGCACGACTTCGCCGCGTACTGCAAGAAGCGGGAGGGCGCGACCACCATCCGCACCCTGCTGGAGCTGTACTGGGAGCGGGTGCCGATCGACCCGTACGCGGCCCAGGAGGGTTCGCTGGCGGTGGCCACCGTGCGGGCGGACGCGTTCTGCCACAACATGGTGCGCTCGCTGGTCGGGGCGATGCTGCTGGTCGGCGACGGGCACCGGCCGGTGGAGTTCCCCGGGGAGGTGCTGGCGGGCGGGGTGCGCAACTCGGCGGTCAACGTGATCCGGCCGCACGGGCTGACCCTGGAGGAGGTCGGCTACCCGGCGGACGACCAGCTCGCCGAGCGCAACCGGATCTCCCGCCGGCTGCGGACGCTGCCCGCCGCCGGAGGGGCCTGACAGCACACCCGGCGCCCGTCCGGAGCGGGAACACGCCGGAGTGTGACGAGGGTCATGTGCTTGTCGGACCCCCTGACTATGGAGCCGCTTGGCGCTGTGCGAACATCTAGGTCTGCGCCGCACAGCCGATCGGTCGCCCACGGAGTTCCCGCGGGGCCACGAACGGAGCGTGGAGGTCCGAACGGGGGACCGCACCGGTCGGAAAACGGTTCCAGCACTCTTGGAGTAGTACCCGTCATGGACATCCGCAAGGACATCGACCTCGTCGTGATCGGGCTGGGCTACGTCGGCCTGCCCCTGGCCCGGGGCGCCACCCGGGCCGGGCTGCGGGTGGTCGGCCTGGACCGCAGCGAGCGGGTCGTCGGCGGCCTGAACGAGGGCCGCTCGCACGTGGACGACATCTCTGACGCGGACGTCGCGGACATGCGGGCGGCCGGGTTCACCGCCACCACCGACGCGGCCGTGATCGCGGACGCCAAGGCCGTGGTGATCTGCGTGCCGACCCCGCTGACCGAGCACGGGGCGCCCGACCTGGGGGCCGTCAACGGCGCGGTCGCGTCGATCGCCGAGCGGCTGCGCCCCGGCACCCTGGTGGTGCTGGAGTCCACCACCTACCCGGGCACCACCGACGACGTGGTCCGCCCGGTGCTGGAGGCCGGCGGCCTGAAGGCCGGCGTCGACTTCCACCTGGCGTTCTCGCCGGAGCGGATCGACCCGGGCAACCCGCGCTACGGCCTGGAGAACACCCCGAAGGTGGTCGGCGGCTGCACCGCGGCCTGCGCCAAGGCCGCCCGCGAGCTGTACGAGCGCTTCGTCGGCGAGGTGGTCGAGGCCAAGGACGCGCGCACCGCCGAGATGGCGAAGCTGCTGGAGAACACCTACCGGCACGTCAACATCGCGCTGGTCAACGAGATGGCGATGTTCTGCCGGGAGATCGGCGTCGACCTGTGGGACGCGATCCGCTGCGCCTCCACCAAGCCGTTCGGCTTCGCGCCGTTCTACCCGGGGCCGGGCGTCGGCGGGCACTGCATACCCATCGACCCCAACTACCTCTCGTACAAGGTCCGTTCGCTGGGCATACCGTTCCGGTTCGTCGAGCTGGCGCAGGAGATCAACCAGCGGATGCCGCTGCACGTGGTGCAGCGGGCCGCGGACCTGCTGAACGACCGCGGGCTGGCGGTCCGGGGCTCGAAGGTGCTGCTGATCGGCGTCACCTACAAGCCGGACATCGCCGACCAGCGGGAGTCGCCCGCCCTCGCGGTGGCGACCGAACTGCTGCGGCGCGGCGCCGAGTTGAGCTACTACGACGCCAACGTCCCGGACTGGACGGTGGGCGGCCGCCCGGTGCCGCGGGTGACGGACTGCGCCGGGGCCGCCGCCGGGGCCGACCTGGCGGTGCTGCTGCAGCCGCACCGGGACATCGACCTGACGGACCTGGCCGACCGGGCCCGGCTGCTGTTCGACACCCGGGGCGCGACGGTGGACCACCCGCGGGCGGTGCAGCTGTGAGTGCGACCCGTGAGGAGCGCCCGACCCGGCGGCGCGGGGCCGACGTGCGCCGCGAGGCCGAGCAGGCCCGCGAGGCCGAGCGGCAGGCCGAGCTGCGGGCCGAGCAGGACCGGCAGCGCGCGGAGGAGGAGCAGCGGCGCCGGGAGCGGCCGGTGGCGGCCGCCCCGATGGCGGTGGCCGGCGCGGACGGCCGCGGCCAGCAGCGCGGGCACCGCCGCAAGCGGCACCTGAAGGTCTCCTACCTGGTGTTCGCCGCACTGGCCGCGCTGGTCGCGATGAAGATGGACCGGTCCTCGATCCACGCGTACTCGCTGGCGGCGATCGGCCTGCTGAGCATCAAGATGCTGCTGGCGCTGTTCTACCGGCCGCGCCGGGCGAACACCGCGGAGCTCAAGAAGCTCGACGACATGTGGGTGACCGCGGTCCTGCCGATCTACAACGAGGACCCGGCGATGTTCGAGCAGGGCCTGCGCAGCCTGCTCGCGCAGAGCCGGCTGCCCAACGAGGTCCACATCATCGACGACGCCAGCGCCTCGCCGGCCGGCCTGGAGGTCGCCCGGCGGATCGCCTGGGAGTTCGAGGAGGCCGGCGTGGTCTTCAAGGTCAGCGCGCAGCCGGAGAACCGGGGCAAGCGCGAGGCGCTGGCCCGCGGCTTCCAGCACGCGCCGTACTCCGACATCTTCCTGTGCGTGGACTCCGACACCGTGCTCACCCGGGACACCGTCCGCGAGCTGATCACCCCGCTGGTCGACGAGCGGGTGATGGCCTCCACCGGCATGGTGCTGGCGCTGAACCACGACGCGAACATCTTCACCCGCCTGCAGGACCTGCGGTACGGCAACTCCTTCCTGTTCGAGCGGGCCGCGTACTCGCAGCTGAACTCGGTGCTGTGCTGCTGCGGCGCGCTCTCCGCGTACCGCGGCGACCTGGTGCGCAAGTACCTGGAGGACTTCCTCAACCAGCAGTTCCTGGGCAAGCCCGCGGTGTTCGGCGACGACCGCCGGATGACCAACTACTGCCTGATCGAGGGCCGGGTGGTCTTCCAGGAGACGGCCGTCGGCTACACCGCCGTCCCGGAGCGGCTGCCGCACTTCCTGCGCCAGCAGGTCCGCTGGAACAAGTCGTTCTTCCGCGAGTCGCTGTGGGCGCTGCGCAACCAGGTGATGCACCGGCCGGCGTTCTGGCTGACCGTGATGGAGATGGGCCTGTGGCTGGTCTTCGGCAGCGCGATGGTCTACTCGCTGCTGATCTCGCCGGTCCTGAACCCGGCCGGGTTCGTCCGGCACATCGGCGACTACCTGGTGTTCATGGTGCTGATGGGCTACCTGCGCAACGTGCGCTACCTGGACTTCCCGCGCCGCAACATGGGCTTCGTCAAGCGCTTCGGGATGTTCATGCTGGCGCCGGTGTACGGCGTGATCCAGCTGACCCTGCTGACCCCGCTGCGGGTGTACGCGCTGCTGACCCTGAACAAGGGCAAGTGGGGCACCCGGGAGGCCGGTGTCGAGGTCTCCGCGCACAACGACAAGGGCGGCGACTACTCGGCGATGTGGAACGAGGAGGAGCCGGGCTTCGCGGGGGCCTGAGGCTCGCGTTCCGGCCCGGTTCCGGCTCCGGTGGGGGCCCCGAGGACTCCTCGGGGCCCCCACGGGCGTCGCGGGGTCCGTCAGGAGTAGTGCTTCATCGCCTCGGAGATGGTGACCACCGGGGCGCCGCTGGCCGCGATGGCGCTCATCGCGGCGGCGAAGCCCTCCCGGGTGATCTGGGTGCTGGCCGTCGGGTTGGACTCGACGAGTTCGTGGAAGCACAGGATCAGCCAGTCGCCGTTGCGCACGCAGCGGTCCAACTTGCCGCCCTGGCCGGTCAGTTCGGCGAGCACCGAGCCGCCTATGCCGTTGCCGTCGTTGATCCCGGTCATCGCCCGCAGCCGGTACGGCATCGCCGGGGTGAAGGACTCGATGGTCTCGTAGACGATCGAGCGGGCGGTGCTGAAGTGCCGGCCGGCTATCAGGTCGACCGGCACCCCGTCGGTGGTCTGCTGGAACGAGCCGTGCGGGTAGGCGAAGTTGCGGCTGTCGAAGCCGTGGGAGTCCATCCAGTCGCGCAGCTTGCCGAGGTCGGCGTCGACCTGCTTGGCGGTCAGCTGGTTGTACCCGACGGTGTGCGCGTCGTTGGAGAAGGCGTGGCCGCCCATCTCCCAGCCGGCCTGCTGCAGCGACTTCATCTGGTCGAGGGTCAGGTAGCTGTTCGTCCCGGCGGCCTCGGCGATGTTGAACATGGTGCCGGTGAGGCCGTGGGCCCTCATCGCGGGCAGCGCCAGGTCGTAGACCGAGGAGCGCGAGTCGTCGAAGGTGATCGATATCGCCCCGCGCGGGAAGGTGGTGCGGGTGTCCGGGACGGCCTCGACCGACTGCAGCCAGTAGGTGACCGGGCCCTTGGCGTCGTCGTACACCGCCAGCGACAGGTCGGTGAAGCCGGAGGTGGTGGTCGGCACCCCGTACTTGGAGAGCTTGTACGAGCCGGCCGCCTCGGTGACGTCCGACCACTGCAGGGTGACCACCACCCACTCGCCGGACTGCACGAAGTTCGCCGAGGTCGCCGAGTGGGTGTGGAAGTGCCACAGGTAGTAGTTGGCGAGGTCCGAACTGCCCACGTACAGGGCCATCTTGCGCAGGTGGTCGGTGTTCTCCACGCGCAGCGTCAGCCGGAGCATCTTCCCGGTCAGGTCGATCTTCGGCATGCCGCCCCGGCGCAGCGAGGACTGCCGGCCGGAGCCGTCGGTGCTGACCCGGGCGGACTGCGAGCCGCTCAGGAAGACCTTGGAGTCGTTGGGCTCGGAGGACTTGGTGCCGGCGCCGGCGGCCTTGAAGCCGTGGTCGGCCTGGAACTGCTGCGACCAGGTCGCGCGGCGGCTGCTCGGGGTCAGACCGCCCGGGGTGACGGCGGGCTCCTTCGGCACCGGGAAGTCCGGGTTGCCCGCGCTCGCGGAGGCCGGGCCGCCGGCCGGCGGGGTCAGGCTGCTGCTGGGGACCGCGCTGCTGCTGCAGGCGGCCAGCAGGCCCGCGCCGGCCGCGGCCAGTCCGCCGGAGCCCGCCAGCCGGAGGGCGGATCGGCGGCTCAAGGTCCGGCGGACCGGCGCGAAACTCATGGTGCTCCCTTGCGGCGTGACGGGTGGCCGGCGGCGGGCGGCGTGACGGGCGGCCGGCGGCGGCGCGCGCCCGCCGGGCGGCGGGGCGGTGGAGGGGGGCTCAGCGCTTGGCGGCGGTGAGGGTGTTCACGTAGGTGGCGCCGCCCGCGTACAGGTCGGTGACCGCCTTGTCGACCTCGGCCTGGTTCATCGCCTTGTCGGCGTTGTAGTAGAACCAGTTGACCCGCATGTCCCAGCTGCGGTCGCCCTTGAACGGGAGGTCGACGAACCAGATGTTGAAGTTGACGCCCATGGTCTGCCGGGGAAAGTACTTGCCGGAGGTGCTGAACAGCTCCTGGCCGTCCAGCGCGTAGGTGACCTTGCCCTCGGCGGCGGTGATCACGATGGTGTGCCAGCCCTGCAGGCTGGTCTTGTTGCGCTTGGTGGAGCGGTCGTTGGCCTTGACGTTGTACCAGGTGGTGGTGTCGAGCACCGGCCCGGGCGAGCCCCAACCGCCGTTCGGCATGTACTCGTTGTCGAGTTCGCTGTACAGCGCGTCGTTCGGCGAGATGGTGTAGAACGCCTGGTTGATGTGGTCACCGGGCTGGCCGCCGGTCGGGGTGTCGGAGAAGTGGATCCGGGCCGCGTAGGTGCCGGTGAGGAAGTCGTTGTCGGCGTTCTCCAGCTGCGCCTGGGCGGTCTTCTCCTTGGTGCCGTCGGTGCTGGCCCGCAGGTTCAGGGCCTGCCCGCCCAGCGCCTGGTCGGCGGCCGGGAAGGTCACCCCGGAGGCCGTCCAGGTGTCGGTGATGCCGGGGCCGCCCTTGCTGGTGCGCACCCGCCAGCCGTGCTTGTTCAGCGCCGGGTCGGTCGCACCGGTGTAGTGGAAGTTGTCGAACAGCACGTTCTTGGGCACCAGCGGCGCGGCCGCGGCCGTGCCCGGCCGGGCCTCCCCGCCGCCGTGCGGCGCGTCGCCCCAGGCCAGCGCCCCGGCCTTGTAGGCGGTGACCTGCTTGGACGGCTTGAAGGTGGTGAACGCGGCGTTGAAGGAGCGGTCGTTCGACTGGTCCAGGTTCTGCCCGTCGACCCGGTACAGCTGGAGCTGGATGCCGCGGCTGTTCTCGTTCGGGGCGAGGGTGGGGGCCGCCTCGGCGAAGGTCAGCAGCAGCACGTGGTCGGCGTCCGGGGTGGGGCTGGCCAGCGGCGCGATGGTGCCGAAGACGTTCGAGCAGTCGATGCCCGCCGCCTCGACGCAGTTGTACGCGTAGGGGTGGTCCCCGTCGGAGGTGAAGTAGTACTTCAGCGTGACGTCGTGCAGCGGCAGCGGCTTCTTCGAGGAGTTGATGACCTCCAGCCACGGCTTGGCGATCTGCACGTTCGGCTGCGGGTCGGTCCGGTAGCGGACCGTGACGTCCTTCTTGCCCTCGCCGGAGGTGCGCCAGTTGGGGAAGAGGGCGTTGCCCGCGGCGGCCAGGACGAGCACCAGCAGCAGGATCTTGAGGGCACCCCACAGACCCTTGCGCGGCTTGGCAGATCCCACGGACGGCTCCTAGCGGGGAAAACCCGCGGGCCGGTCGGCTGGGCGGGGACGGTGAACAGGGCAGAAGTGACCGTCATACTAACGGCCGGGTGTTCGCGGCCCCGCAGGTGCCCGCCCGCCGTCCGCGGCCCCCGCCCGGGGGCCTTCGCGGTGCCCGCCCCGAGCACGTCCGCCGCACCCCGGGGCGGGGTGCGGCGGGGCGTTCCGGGGGCCGGTCAGAACCGGAACCAGGTGGCCTTCGCCTCGACGTCGGTGGAGCGGTCCACCGCGATCTGCCCGATCTGCGCCGCGGTGAGTGGCTGCTCCCAGACCTGCACGTCGGCGATCGAGCCCATCCAGGCGTCCACCCAGCGGGACTTGAAGCGCGCCCGGCCCATCTCGATCGGGCCGTTGGTCGACAGGATGCCGTTCGGGGCCGGCGTGGTCTTCGCCAGCTCGCCGTTCACGTACAGCGAGATGGTCTTGTCGGCGACGTTGTACACCCCGGTCAGGGTGGTCCACTCGGACCCGGCGTCGCCGGCCGAGGAGAGCGCCTCGACGGCGCTGCCGCTCTCCGCCGCGCCCTGGATCTTGAACACCCACTGGTTCTTGGCGCCGCGCCCCAGGTAGAACGAGAAGAAGCCGTCGCTGCCCTGCGAGAGCGCCGCCCGGGGCTCGCCCGGCGAGGTGTTGCGGACCACCGCGGAGACCGTGAACGACTTGCAGGTGTCGACCACCACCGAGCCGACCTCGGCGTAGCCGTCGCCGTTGCCGCGCAGGGTCAGCGCCAGGCCGCTGTGGCCCGCCACGGTGCCGGCCTGGGCGGCCGAGCCGAGCCGCAGGTCGCTGCTGGACTTCTGCGGGCCGGTGGTCGGGCTGACGCAGCCGGCCACGGTGTGCGAGGCGGTGGCGTCGTCCGAGGACGGCTTCTTGTCGCCGGGCTTGTACAGCAGCAGCGCGGCGGTCACCACGCCGGCCAGGGCCAGCGCGCAGCCCGCGCCGATGCCGATCCGGACCCAGCGGCGGCGGCGCCC
Organism: Kitasatospora sp. NPDC015121; assembly: GCF_055562955.1. Lineage (NCBI taxonomy): Bacteria > Bacillati > Actinomycetota > Actinomycetes > Kitasatosporales > Streptomycetaceae > Kitasatospora > Kitasatospora sp. NPDC015121. Next base: position 129,221 of record NZ_JBVHEH010000015.1, on the reverse strand, counting down.
GGCCTGCTCGTTCTCCTCGGCCATCGCGTACCAGTCCGGCTCGGCCGGGACGGCCACCGGCGGGTAGCCGTAGCCGCCGGGGGCGGCCGGCGGCGGGTAGCCGTACGCCGGGCCGCCGCCGGGCGGGTAGCCCTGCGGCTGGTTCGGGTCCACCGGCGGGAAGGCCTGCGGGGGGAAGCCCTGCGGCTGGTTCGGGTCGGCGGGCGGGAAGCCCTGGGGCGGCCCGAACCCCTGCGGCGGGGGGAAGCCCTGCGCCGGATCGCCGGGCGGCTGCTGGCCCGGAACCTGCGGCGGCTGACCGCCCTGCTGCTGACCGCCCGGCTGCTGCCCACCACCCGGCTGACCGCCCTGCTCCGGGGGCGTCCCCATCCCATCGCTCATAAGCGCGAATATTAGGGGACGGAAGGGTCGGCAGGTGAAGGACCAGCACCGAATCGGTACGTAAACCGGTTGGGACCGGGGCAGAACGCTTGGCACAATCCGTAGGCATGGGACATGTCGAGATCTCGCACCTTGAGTACTACCTGCCGGACGGGCGGGTGCTGTTCGACGACGCGTCCTTCCGGGTCGGCGAGGGCGCCGCGGTGGCCCTGGTCGGCGCGAACGGCGCCGGCAAGACCACCCTGCTGCGGATGATCGCGGGCGACACCCAGCCGCACGGCGGCTCGGTCACCGTCTCCGGCGGCCTGGGGGTGATGCGCCAGTTCGTCGGCACGACCGGCCGGGAGAGCGCCGAGGGGGCCCCGGGCGCGCTGCCCGCCGACGCCTCGGTGCGCGACCTGCTGGTCTCGGTCGCCCCCCGGCGGATCGCCGACGCGGCCCGCGCGGTGGACGCCGCGGAGCTCGCGATGATCGCCCAGGACGACGAGAAGTCGCAGATGGCGTACGCCCAGGCGCTCTCCGACTGGTCGGACGCCGGCGGCTACGAGTACGAGGCCGACTGGGACGTCTGCACGGTGGCCGCCCTCGGCGTGCCGTTCGAGCGGGCCCAGTGGCGCGGCCTGAACACCCTCTCCGGCGGCGAGCAGAAGCGGCTGGTGCTGGAGGCGCTGCTGCGCGGCCCCGACGAGGTGCTGCTGCTCGACGAGCCGGACAACTACCTGGACGTGCCGGGCAAGCGCTGGCTGGAGGAGGCGATCCGGGCCACCAGCAAGACCGTGCTGTACATCTCGCACGACCGCGAGCTGCTCTCCCGCACCGCCGAGAAGATCATCGCGGTGGAGTCCGGCGCGACCGGTTCCAGCGTCTGGGTGCACGGCGGCGGCTTCGACACCTTCCACGCGGCCCGCAAGGCCCGCTTCGAGCGCTTCGAGGAGCTGCGCCGCCGCTGGGACGAGGAGCACGCCAAGCTGAAGAAGCTGGTCGTGACGCTCCGCCAGGCCGCCGCGGTCAGCCACGAGATGGCCTCCCGGTACGCCGCCGCGCAGACCAGGCTGAAGAAGTTCGAGGACGCCGGCCCGCCCGAGGCGCCGCCGCGCGAGCAGTCGATCACCATGCGGCTCAAGGGCGGCCGCACCGGCGTCCGGGCCTTCACCATGCAGGGCCTGGAGCTGTCCGGCCTGATGAAGCCCTTCGACCTGGAGGTCTTCTACGGCGAGCGGGTCGCGGTGCTGGGCTCCAACGGCTCCGGCAAGTCGCACTTCCTGCGGCTGCTGGCCGGCGACGGGACGGTGAGGCACGGCGGCGACTGGAAGCTCGGCGCCCGGGTCGTCCCCGGCCACTTCCGGCAGACCCACGCCCACCCGGAGCTGCTCGGCCGCACGGTCCGCTCGATCGTCGAGGAGGAGCACGCGCTCTCCCGCGGCGCGGCGATGTCCGCGCTGCGCCGCTACGAGCTGGACCGGCAGGAGGAGCAGAAGTTCGAGTCGCTGTCCGGCGGGCAGCAGGCCCGGCTGATGATCCTCAAGCTGGAGCTGTCCGGCTCCACCGCGCTGCTGCTCGACGAGCCCACCGACAACCTGGACCTGGAGAGCGCCGAGGCGCTCCAGCAGGGCCTGGAGGCCTTCGACGGCACCGTGCTGTGCGTCACCCACGACCGCTGGTTCGCCCGCAGCTTCGACCGCTTCCTGGTGTTCGGCTCGGACGGCCGGGTCTACGAGGCCCCGGAGCCGGTCTGGGACGAGACCCGGGTCGTCCGCGACCGCTGAACCGGGGCCCGCGCCGGGCCGGTTTGGAATCCACCCCACCGGCCCGGTATCGTTGGCCGCTGTTGTGCGTATTGGCTCGCTCTATCTCACGTGAGAGGTCGGTACGCCGGAGACGACAGGCCGAACTCCAGCGGCTGCCCGAATTGCGTCCGGGCGGATCGGCTGGAGGCCCCGGGCCTTGGTGCTCCTGTCAGGACCCACTCACTGAAAAGCGAAGGCTACGACCGTGCGTACGTACAGCCCCAAGCCCGGCGACGTCCAGCGTCAGTGGCACGTCATCGACGCGACCGACGTCGTGCTCGGCCGCCTGGCCTCCCAGGCCGCCAACCTCCTGCGGGGCAAGCACAAGGCGATCTACGCGCCGCACGTTGACACTGGTGACTTCGTCATCATCATCAACGCCGACAAGGTGCACCTCTCGGGCAACAAGAAGACCCAGAAGCTGGCCTACCGCCACAGCGGCTTCCCGGGTGGTCTCCGCTCGGTCCGCTACGACGACCTGCTCGCGAACAACCCGGAGAAGGCCGTCGAGAAGGCCATCAAGGGCATGGTTCCGAAGAACAGCCTGGGCCGTCAGATGCTCTCGAAGCTGAAGGTCTACTCGGGCGACCAGCACCCGCACGCTGCGCAGCAGCCGGTGCCGTTCGAGATCACCCAGGTCGCGCAGTAATTCCGGCCACCCGCACCCCAACTGACGTAGAAGAGCTGAGGAACACCGTGGCCGAGACTGCCATCGAGAGCACCCTCGAGGTCGACTTCGACGACGAGAACGTCGACGAGTACACCACCGAGACCGAGTACACCACCGAGTCGCTGGCCGGCCGCTTCGGCGAGGCCGTCCCCGGCGCCGGCCTCGGCCGCCGCAAGGAGGCGATCGCCCGCGTGCGCATCGTCCCCGGCACCGGCCAGTGGAAGATCAACGGTCGCACCCTGGAGAACTACTTCCCCAACAAGGTGCACCAGCAGACCGTGAACGAGCCCTTCAAGCTCCTGGAGCTGGACGGCCGTTACGACGTCATCGCCCGCATCGCCGGCGGCGGCGTCTCCGGCCAGGCCTACGCGCTGCGCCTCGGCGTGGCCCGTGCGCTGAACGAGGCGGACGTGGACAACAACCGCGCCGCGCTCAAGAAGGCCGGCTTCCTGACCCGCGACTCGCGCGCCGTCGAGCGCAAGAAGGCCGGTCTCAAGAAGGCCCGCAAGGCGCCGCAGTACAGCAAGCGCTAATCGCACCCTTCATGCGATCCTCGCCCCGGAGCACTCCTGTGCTCCGGGGCGTTGTGCCTCCCCGGGCCGGTGCGGAGCCCGGGCGGCGCCACCACACCAACCCGCACCACCGGCGCGACAGGACGGGACGAACGCGAACATGACACGACTCTTCGGTACGGACGGCGTACGCGGGGTGGCCAACGAGAGCCTGACCGCAGAGCTGGCCCTGGGCCTGTCGGTGGCCGCCGCCCACGTGCTGGGCGACGCCAACGCCTTCGAGGGCCACCGCCCGGTGGCCGTGGTCGGCCGGGACCCGCGGGCGTCCGGAGAGTTCCTGGAGGCCGCCGTGATCGCCGGCCTGGCCTCGGCCGGCGTGGACGTGCTCCGGGTCGGCGTGCTGCCCACCCCCGCCGTCGCCTACCTGACCGGCGCGCTCGGCGCCGACTTCGGCGTGATGCTCTCCGCCAGCCACAACGCGATGCCCGACAACGGCATCAAGTTCCTCGCCCGCGGCGGCCACAAGCTGGACGACGCGCTGGAGGACGCCATCGAGGCGCACTACCGCCGCTACGGCGCCGGCGACGAGAGCTGGAACCGCCCCACCGGCGCGGCGGTCGGCCGGGTCCGCCAGTACAACGAGGGCTTCGACCGGTACGTGGCCCACCTGGTCGCGGTGCTGCCGAACCGGCTCGACGGCGTCAAGGTCGTCATCGACGGCGCCCACGGCGCGGCCGCCCGGGTCGCCCCCGAGGCCTTCGCCCGGGCCGGCGCCGAGGTGGTCTACACCCTGGGCACCGAGCCGACCGGCCTGAACATCAACGACGGCGTCGGCTCCACCCACCTGGACCGGCTGTGCGCCGCGATGAAGGAGCACCGGGCCGACCTCGGCATCGCCCTGGACGGCGACGCCGACCGCTGCCTGGCCGCCGACGCCGACGGCAACGAGGTCGACGGCGACCAGATCATCGCGATCCTCGCGGTCGCCATGAAGGAGGCCGGCACGCTGCGCCGCAACACCGCGGTCGCCACCGTGATGTCCAACCTGGGCTTCAAGCTGGCGATGGAGCGCGAGGGCGTCGAGCTGGTGCAGACCGCGGTCGGCGACCGGTACGTGCTGGAGGAGATGAAGCACCACGGCTACGCGCTGGGCGGCGAGCAGTCCGGCCACGTGATCCTGCTCGACCACGCCACCACCGGCGACGGCACCCTGACCGGCCTGATGCTGGGCGCCCGGCTGGCCGCCACCAAGCAGCCGCTGGCCGACCTGGCCGCCGTGATGACCCGGCTCCCGCAGGTCATGATCAACGTCAAGGGCGTGGACAAGAACCGGGTCGAGACCTGCGTCGAGCTGCAGCTCGCCGTCACCGAGGCGGAGGCCGAGCTCGGCACCACCGGCCGGGTCCTGCTGCGCAAGTCCGGCACCGAACCGCTGGTGCGGGTGATGGTCGAGGCGGTCGGCCACGAGCAGGCGCAGGACGTCTGCCAGCGGCTCGCCGACGCCGTCCGGCTGCACCTGGGCTGAGCGCGCGCCGGGCCGGGGGCGGCGCTCCGCCCCCGGCCCGCGCGTTCCGGACGTCCGGACGGTTCAGAGCTTGCGCAGCAGCGCCCGGCGGACCTTGTGGTCCGACCCCTTCTGCAGGACCAGGGTGGCCCGGCCCCGGGTGGGCAGCACGTTCTCCAGCAGGTTCGGCTTGTTGATGGTCCGCCAGACCTGGCGGCCGTAGTCCATCGCCTCCTCCTCCGGCACCTCGGTGAAGCGCCGGAAGTACGAGTTCGGGTCCTGGAACGCGGTCTGCCGCAGCTTGCGGAACCGGTCCAGGTACCAGGCCTCGATGTCGTCCGTGCGGGCGTCCACGTAGATCGAGAAGTCGAAGTAGTCGGCGACCGCCATCCTGGTCCGCCCGTCCGTCCCCGGCAGGGCCGGCTGCAGCACGTTCAGGCCCTCGACGATCAGGATGTCCGGGCGCTCCACCACCAGCCGCTCGCCCGGCACGATGTCGTACACCAGGTGCGAGTACACCGGCGCGGTGACCCGCTCCTTGCCCGCCTTCACGTCCGCGACGAAGCGCATCAGCGCCCGCCGGTCGTACGACTCCGGGAAGCCCTTGCGGGCCATCAGGCCGCGCCGGCGCAGCTCCGCGTTGGGCAGCAGGAAGCCGTCGGTGGTGACCAGCTCCACCCGGGGGTGCTCCGGCCAGCGGGCCAGCAGCGCCTGCAGCAGGCGGGCGGTGGTCGACTTGCCGACCGCGACCGAGCCGGCCACGCCGATGATGAACGGGGTGCGCACCCGCTCGGTGTCGGGCGTGTCCAGGAACGAGCCCACCGCGCCGCGCAGTTCGTGGGTGGCGTGGACGTACAGGTTCAGCAGCCGGGAGAGCGGCAGGTAGACGTCCCGGACCTCGTCGAGGTCCAGCGCCGTACCGAGGCCGCGCAGGCGCTCGACCTCCTCGGCGGACAGCGGCAGCGGGGTGCGCTCGCGCAGCGCGCTCCACTCGGCGCGGTCCAGATCCACGTACGGGGAGGGAGTGGGCGCGGGCGGCGCACCCTTCGTACAGAGTTCGGTCAGCACGGTGTCCATTGTGGGCCGTCCCCGGGCCGCCGGGCGTTGTGGTGTCGGTCACCCGGTGTGCTCACCCGACGTACCGGGCGCCGAACAAGCGCACATATGCTGGCGCACATGTGCGGAATTGTTGGATATACCGGGCCTCAGGAGGCCCTCGACGTAGTGATCGCAGGTCTGCGGAGGCTGGAGTACCGGGGCTACGACTCGGCCGGCGTCGCGGTGCAGACCGAGGGGGCCGCCGGGCAGTGGCTCCTCTCCACCGACAAGCGGGCCGGGAAGCTCGCCAACCTCGAGAAGTCGCTGGCCGAAACCCCTCTCCCGGCCGGCACCACGGGCATCGGACACACCCGGTGGGCCACCCACGGCGGCCCCACCGACGCCAACGCCCACCCCCACCTGGACGACCACCGCAAGGTCGCGGTCGTCCACAACGGCATCATCGAGAACTTCGCGCGGCTGCGCGCCGACCTCGCCGACCGGGGCCACACCCTCCGCTCCGAGACCGACACCGAGGTCGTCGCCCACCTGCTCGCCGAGGCCTACGACGGCGACCTGGCCGAGGCCATGCGCGCCGTCTGCCGCCAGCTCGACGGTGCCTTCACCCTCGTGGCGGTGCACGCCGACGCCCCCGGCACGGTGGTCGGCGCCCGCCGCAACTCGCCGCTGGTGGTCGGCGTCGGCGACGGCGAGAACTTCCTCGCCTCGGACGTCGCCGCGTTCATCGCGCACACCCGCGAGGCCATCGAGCTCGGCCAGGACCAGGTCGTCGAGCTGCGCCCCGAGGGCGTCACGGTGACCAACTTCGACGGCACCCCCGCCGAGGTCCGCGAGTACCACGTCGACTGGGACGCCTCCGCCGCCGAGAAGGGCGGCTACGACTACTTCATGCTCAAGGAGATCGCCGAGCAGCCGAAGGCCGTCGCCGACACCCTCCTCGGCCGGATCGGCACCGACGGCCGGCTCACCCTCGACGAGCTGCGCATCCCCGACCAGGTGCTGCGCGAGGTCGACAAGGTGGTGATCGTCGCCTGCGGCACCGCGTTCCACGCCGGCATGATCGCCAAGTACGCGATCGAGCACTGGACCCGGGTCCCCTGCGAGGTCGAGGTCGCCAGCGAGTTCCGCTACCGCGACCCGATCATGGACGACCGCACCCTGGTCGTCGCCATCTCGCAGTCCGGCGAGACCATGGACACCCTGATGGCGCTGCGGCACGCCCGCGAGCAGGGCGCCAAGGTGCTGGCGATCTGCAACACCAACGGCTCGACCATCCCGCGCGAGTCCGACGCCGTCCTCTACACCCACGCCGGCCCCGAGGTCGCGGTCGCCTCCACCAAGGCGTTCCTCACCCAGCTGGTCGCCTGCTACCTGGTCGCCCTCTACCTCGGCCAGGTCCGCGGCACCAAGTGGGGCGACGAGATCTCCTCCGTCATCCGCGAACTCGGCGACGCCCCCCGCCAGGTCGAGCAGGTGCTCGGCACCATGGAGCCGGTCCGCGAGCTCGCCCGCTCGCTGGCCGACGCCCGCTCGGTGCTCTTCCTCGGCCGGCACGTCGGCTACCCCGTCGCCCTGGAAGGCGCGCTCAAGCTCAAGGAGCTCGCCTACATGCACGCCGAGGGCTTCGCCGCCGGCGAGCTCAAGCACGGCCCGATCGCCCTGATCGAGGAGGGCCTGCCGGTCGTCGTCGTGGTGCCCTCGCCGCGCGGCCGCTCGATCCTGCACGACAAGATCGTCTCCAACATCCAGGAGATCCGGGCCCGCGGCGCCAGGACCATCGTGATCGCCGAGGAGGGCGACGAGGCCGTCGTCCCCTACGCCGACCACCTGATCCGCATCCCGGTCACCCCGACCCTGCTCCAGCCCCTGGTCGCCACCGTCCCGCTCCAGGTCTTCGCCTGCGAGCTGGCCACCGCCAAGGGCCACGAGGTCGACCAGCCGCGCAACCTGGCCAAGTCCGTCACGGTCGAGTAGCCCGCGTATCGTCCGTGCCGGTACGGGGAAGGCCCCCTACCGGCGCGGACGAAGGAGCAGCAGGGTGATCATCGGGGTCGGCATCGACGTGGCGGACATCGGACGGTTCGGACAGTCCCTGGAACGCACCCCCGGACTCGCCGAACGCCTCTTCACCCCCGCCGAACTCACCCTCCCCTCCGGCCGGCGCCGCGGCACCGCCTCGCTCGCCGCCCGCTTCGCCGCGAAGGAGGCCGTCGCCAAGGCCCTCGGCGCCCCGCCCGGCCTGCACTGGGAGGACGCCGAAGTCCGCGTCGAGGACTCCGGCCGCCCCGTCCTCCACGTCACCGGCACCGTCGAGGCCCGCGCCGCCGCCCTCGGCGTCACCTCCTGGCACGTCTCCCTCAGCCACGACGCGGGCGTCGCCTCGGCGGTGGTCATCGCGGAGGGGTGAAAGCCCCGCCAGGGGCCCGGGGAACGGCGGGCTCGTGCTGCTGGACGCCGGAGCCCATCGGTAAGTTCGTGCTGCTGGGGGTTCTGACAGCAACCACCGGCCCGCCCGCCGTTCCCCGGGCCCCTGACCGCCTCCGAGCCGTCCGCCGAAGAGGAGAACCCACCATGCGCCACGCCCACACCGTCGAGCAGGTCCGGTCCGCCGAGGCCGCGCTGATGGCCCGGCTGCCGGAGGGGACGCTGATGCAGCGGGCCGCGGCCGGGCTGGCCGCGGTCTGCGCGGGGCTGCTGCCCCGGGTCTACGGGAGCCGGGTGCTGGTGCTGGCCGGGTCCGGCGACAACGGGGGCGACGCGCTCTTCGCGGCGGCCCGCCTCGCCCGCCGCGGCGCCCGCGCCGAGGCGCTGCTGCTCGACCCGGCGAAGGCCCACGCCGCGGGCCTGGCCGCGCTGCTCGCGGCCGGCGGTCGCACCACCACCGACCCGGACGCCTTCACCCGGGCCGACCTCGTCCTGGACGGCGTCGTCGGCATCGGCGGCCGCGGCCCGCTGCGTCCCGCCGCCGCCCCGTTCGCCGACCTGCCGCGCCGCGGCCGGGTGGTCGCGGTGGACGTCCCGTCCGGCGTGGACCCCGACACCGGGGAGGTCTCCGGGCCCGCGCTGCGCGCCGACGTCACGGTCTGCTTCGGCACCCACAAGCCGGGCCTGCTGGTCGACCCCGGCGCGCGCCACGCAGGCGTCGTCCACCTGGTCGACCTCGGGCTGGACCTGCCGCCCGCCCCCGTCGAGGCCCTGCAGCACGCCGACGTGGCCGCGCTGCTGCCCGTCCCCGACGCGGAGAGCGACAAGTACCGGCGCGGGGTGGTCGGCGTCGCCGCCGGGTCCGCCCGCTACCCGGGTGCGGCCGTGCTGGCCGTCGCCGGGGCGCTGCACGGCGGCGCCGGGGCGGTGCGCTACGCCGGGCGGGCCGCTGAGGAGGTGGTCCGGCGGCACCCCGAGACGCTGGTCACCGACGGCGGACCGGCCGGCGCCGGCCGCGTCCAGGCCTGGGTGGTCGGGCCCGGCGGCGGCGAGGACGCCGCACGCGTCCTGCGCGAGGCGCTGGACACCGACGTGCCGGTCCTGGCCGACGCCGACGCCCTCACCGAACTCGCCCGTCTCGGCCCGGCCGCGACGGCCGGCCGGCCGGCGCCCGTCCTGCTCACCCCGCACGCCGGGGAGGCCGCCCGGCTGCTGGCGGGCCTCGGCGAGCCCGCCGACGCCCGGGAGGTCGCCGCCCGGCGGCTGTGGGCGGCCCGGCGGCTCGCCGCGGGCTACGGCGCGACCGTGCTGCTCAAGGGCTCCACGACGGTCGTCGCCGACCCGGACGGCCGGACCCGGGTCAACTCCACCGGCACCGGCTGGCTCGGCACCGCCGGCAGCGGCGACGTCCTCTCCGGCCTGGCCGGCTCCCTGCTCGCCACCGGCCTCGCCCCGCTGGACGCCGCCTCCGCCGCGGCGTACCTGCACGGGCTGGCCGGCCGCGGAGCCGCCGGGCGCGGCGGGCCGATCACGGCCCTGGACGTGGCCGCGGGGCTGCACGGCGCGTGGACGGGACTCCGGGCAGCGGGGGCGGCGGGGTAGTCGGGACCCGCTGGGGGTTCGGGGCCGGAGCGCAGCAGCAGCCGCCGTTCCCCGGCCCCTGCGCGGGGACCGGCGCGGCACCCGTCCGCCGTTCCGGGCGGCCGGGAACCGGAACGGCGTCCGCCGCGTGGAAGGTGCCGGAGGCGGTCGGCCGGGTGACGTCGTCCGCGCTCGGCCGTGCCCCTGCTGGGGGGACCGGCCGCTGTCTGGGAGACTGATACGCGATGACGACTGCGAACACCACCGGGACGCCCGCCCTGGCCCAGGGGGCCCGCGCCGAGGCCACCGTCGACCTGGCCGCGCTGCGTGACAACCTGGCCGCCCTGCGGGCCCGCGTCGACGGGCCCGAGCTGATGGCCGTGGTCAAGGCGGACGCCTACGGGCACGGCGCGCTGCGGTGCGCCCGCGAGGCGGTCGCGGCCGGCGTCGGCTGGCTGGGCACCGCGACGCCGGAGGAGGCGCTGGCGCTGCGGGCCGGGGGAATCGGCCCGGAGCAGGCCCGGATCCTGTGCTGGCTGTGGACGCCGGGCGGCCCGTGGGCGCGGGCGCTGCGCGAGTCGGTGGACATCTCGGTCAGCGGCCAGTGGGCGCTGGACGAGCTGCTCGCCGCCGTCCGCGAGACCGGCGTCCCGGCCCGGGTGCACCTGAAGGCCGACACCGGCCTGGGCCGCAACGGCTGCCAGCCGCACGACTGGCCCGACCTGGTGGAGAACGCCGTCAAGGCGCAGGCCGCCGGCCTGCTGCGGGTGGTCGGCGTCTGGTCGCACTTCGCGGCCGCCGACGAGCCCGGCCACCCCTCGATCCAGGCCCAGCTCGACTCGTTCGCGCAGGCCCTGGCGTTCGCCGAGCGGACCGGCGTCGACCCCGAGGTGCGGCACCTGGCGAACTCCCCGGCGACGCTGCTGCTCCCGCAGTCGCACTACGACCTGGTCCGGCCCGGCCTGGCGATGTACGGCCTGTCGCCCGTCCCGGACGTCGGCGCGCCCGCCGACTTCGGGCTGCGGCCGGTGATGTCGCTGGCGGCCCGGCTGGCGCTGGTCAAGCGGGTCCCGGGCGGCCACGGCGTCTCGTACGGGCACCACTACACGACCACGGGGCCGACCACGCTCGGCCTGGTGCCGCTCGGCTACGCGGACGGCGTGCCGCGGCACGCCAGCAACACCGGCCCGGTGCAGATCGGGTCGAGCTGGTACCGGGTGGCCGGGCGGGTCGCGATGGACCAGTTCGTCGTCGACCTCGGCGGCGACAGCCCGGACATCGGCGAGGAGGTGCTGCTGTTCGGCTCCGGCGAGCGCGGCGAGCCCACCGCCGAGGACTGGGCGCGGGCCTGCGGCACCATCGCGTACGAGATCATCACCCGGATCGGGGGGCGGGTCCCGCGGCGCTACGTCGGCGGGCTGCGGGGGTGAACGGTGGCTGAGGAGTCCTCCTCCGGCGGGGTGTCCCGGGCCGGGCTGATCGGCATCTCGCTGGGCGTGCTGGCCGCCGGGGCCGCCGCCGGCGTCGCGGTCGAGCGGCTGACCGTCGGCCGGGCGATGCGCCGGCGGGCCCGCGCCGAACTGGACGCCGCGGCCGGCTTCGGCACGCTGCGCGGCACCGCGCGGACGGTGACCGCCGCCGACGGCACCGAGCTGTACGTCGAGGTCGACGAGCCGGACGGGGGCGCGCCCGGCCCCACCGTGGTGTTCTGCCACGGCTACTGCCTCAACCAGGACGGCTGGCACTTCCAGCGGGCCGCGCTGCGCGGCGCGCTGCGCACCGTCTTCTGGGACCAGCGCAGCCACGGCCGCTCCGAGCGATCCCGCTCGTACCTGGGCGGCGAGCTCGCCTCGATCGACCAGCTCGGCGCCGACCTCGAAGCGGTGCTGGACGCGGTCGTCCCGGACGGGCCGGTCGTGCTGGTCGGGCACTCGATGGGCGGGATGACCGTGATGGCGCTCGCCGACCGGCGCCCCGACCTGTTCGGCCCCGACGGCCGGGTGGCCGGCGTCGCGCTGGTCGGCACCCTGGCGGGCGGCTGGGACGCCGTGCCGCTGGGCCTGCCCGCCGTCGGCGCCAAGGTGGTCAAGCGGGTCGCGCCCGGGGTGGTGAGGGCGCTGGGCCGCCAGGTCGACCTGGTCGAGGCCACCCGGCGCTGGGGCTCCGACCTGGCCGCCGTGTTCTACCGGCGGTTCTCGTTCGGCGGCCGGGACGTCGACCCGGTGGTGGCCCGGTTCGCCGAGCAGCTGCTGGACGCCACCCCCATCGACGTGGTCGCCGAGTTCTACCCGACCTTCTCCGCGCACGACAAGCTGGCCGCGCTGGCCGCCCTGGACGGCCTGCCCGTCCTCGTGCTGGCCGGTACCAAGGACCTGCTGACCCCGCCCGAGTACTCCGAGGCGATCGCCGCCGCGCTCCCCGCCGCCCGGCTGGTGCTGGTCGAGGGCGCCGGCCACCTGGTCATGCTGGAACGCCCCGGCACCGTCGACCGCGAGCTCGCCGCGCTGCTCGGCCGCGCCGCCGAGCACGCCGGGACGGGCCCGCTCCCCCCGGCCGTGCGGGCGCTGGCGGAGGGCTGATCCGGGTTGTGGCACCTTAGGGGTGGCCGCAACGATCGGAGAAGGACGCCATGGGGACCCAGACCACGCTGACCGTCGAGACCGCGGAGCGGATGACCGGCCTGGGCCGGCGGCTCGCCGCGCTGCTGCGCCCCGGCGACCTGGTGCTGCTGTCGGGAGAGCTGGGCGCGGGCAAGACCACGCTGACCCGGGGCCTCGGCGAGGGCCTGGGCGTGCGCGGCGCGGTCACCTCGCCGACCTTCGTGATCGCCCGGGTGCACCCCTCGCTGACCGGCGGCCCCGCGCTGGTGCACGTCGACGCGTACCGGCTGGGCGGCGGCCTGGACGAGATGGAGGACCTCGACCTCGACGTGTCGCTGCCCGAGTCGGTGGTCGTCGTCGAGTGGGGCGAGGGCAAGGTCGAGCAGCTCTCCGAGGACCGGCTGGAGATCCGGATCGAGCGGACCCTCGGCGGCGAGGCGGTCGACGCGCTGGACGCCGAGGCGGACGGGCGGCGGGTCGTCCTCACCGGGCTCGGCGGTCGCTGGGACGGCGCGGACCTCACCGGTTTGGGTGAGAACTGAGCCGGGTTTCCGACACCGTGTCGGCAAACGGTTGCGGCGCACCGCGCGGGCGTGATGGGATGGCGCCAGCAGGTTAGGTATGCCTAACTAGGGAGGCGCCCGATGCCGAGCACACCCCCCGTGAACACCGCGGACCGACCGGAGCCGGTGCGGACCCCGGTGGCCGAGACCACCGGGACCGGCTGCGCGCCCGTGCCGATGCGCGTCCTGCTGGCGTCCTGCCGGGCCGCCGAGGCCGTCTCCACCCCGCCGGAGCGCGACGCCGCGTAGCGCCGCGCGTCCGGGCGGGCCGGGCGGGTCAGTCGACCACGACCACCCGGGTGCCGTTCGGCGCGAAGTCCCACAGCGCCTGGCCGTCCGCCCGGGAGGCCCGGATGCCGCCGGTCTTCGTCTTCGGGTCCAGCGACGGGGCCGGCGCCTTCTCGTCGACCAGCGCGCTGAACCCGAAGACCGTGCCGGCCTGCTGGGCGAACCGCACCACGTGCTCGATCTGCCGGCCGTCCGTGCCGCTGCCCGCCGCCGTCCGGCTGGCCACGCTGTAGGTGCCCACCGGCGGCAGGGTGTTGCCCGGCACCACCTTGAACGAGGCCACCACCGGGTTCGGCTTCTTCGGGTCGACCAGCCACACCTGCTGCTGCTGGAGCGAGTACACCACCCGCAGGCCCGCGCCGGACTCGGCGGGCAGCGGCGGCGCGGTCGGCCTGCCGCTCTCGGCGGCGGACGCCGACGGGGCCGCGCTCGACGCGGACGGCACCGCCGCGACCGCGCGCGAGGACGCGCCGTTCGCCTGGAAGGCCAGCAGCCCGATCACCGCCATGGCGCCCAGGGTCAGCCCGCCGACCACCACACCAGGACCAAGCTTCGCCACGTCCGCTCCTCACCGCTCGCGCCGCCACCGTCTCAACCTCAGCGAAGCCCATCGTGCCAGGTGCGGCCCGCCGTTCCGGCCTCCTGGCGATCGTGTGTTCCCGGCGGGCGGCCCGGCCGGGGACGGGGCCGGGGCGGAGCCGGGGACGGGGCCGGCCCGGGCGGGGTGCGGGGCCGGGCGGGCGGACCCTCTAACCTTGGACCCGTGCTCCTCCTCGCCTTCGACACCGCCACCCCCGCCGTCACCGCCGCCGTCCACGACGGCACCTCGGTGCTCGCCGAGTCCTACGAGGTCGACGCCCGGCGGCACGGCGAACTGCTGCTGCCCACCGTCGCGGCCGTGCTGCGCACCGCCGGCGTGGACAAGCGCGACCTGACCGACCTCGCGGTCGGCGTCGGCCCCGGCCCGTACACCGGCCTGCGGGTCGGCCTGGTCACCGCCGCCGCCCTCGGCGACGCCCTCGGCCTGCCCGTGCACGGCGTCTGCACCCTCGACGCGATCGCCCACCAGGCCCGCGCCGAGGGCCTGACCGGGCCCTTCGCGGTGGCCACCGACGCGCGCCGCAAGGAGGTCTACTGGGCCTCGTACGACGCCGCCGGCGCCCGGGTGGGCGGCCCCGCGGTGGACCGCCCGGCCGAGATCGAGCCCGGCGCGCGGACGGTCGGCGCGGGCGCGCTGCTGTACGGCCTGCCGGCGGCGAGCGGCCCCGAGCACGTCTCGGCGGGCGCGCTGGCCGACTTCGCGGTCCGCGAGCTGGCCGCCGGCCGGGAGCTGCTGCCGAACGCCCCGCTGTACCTGCGGCGGCCGGACGCGCAGGTGCCGGCGGGCTACAAGGCGGTGCTCCCGGCATGACCGCCGCGGCTGCCGGAACGGTCGGCCGGCGTGGCTAGGTACGCGCTGCGCCCCATGCGCTGGTGGGACGTCGAACCGGTCATGGTGCTGGAGCACCGGCTGTTCCCCGAGGACGCCTGGTCGCGCGGGATGTACTGGTCGGAGCTGGCCGAGGCGCACCCGGGCGGGAGCCGGCACTACGTGGTGGCGGTGGACGCGGACGGGGCGGTCGTCGGCTACGCGGGGCTGATGGCGGTCGGGACGGACAGCGACGTGCAGACGATCGCGGTCGACGCCGACCACCAGGGGGCGGGGCTCGGCGGGGTGCTGCTGGCCGAGCTGACGGCGGAGTCGGTGCGGCGGGGCTGCGCCGAACTGCTGCTGGAGGTGCGGGTGGACAACCTGCGCGCGCAGCGGCTGTACGAGCGGTTCGGGTTCGAGCCGGTCGGGATCCGGCGGGGCTACTACCAGCCCGCCAACGTGGACGCACTGGTGATGCGTCTGGACCACCTGGCAAGTGACGCAAGCGATCTGAAGGATCATCACAATGGCTGACGAACCCCTCGTCCTCGGCATCGAGACCTCCTGCGACGAGACCGGCGTCGGCATCGTCCGCGGCACCACGCTGCTGGCCGACGCGGTCGCGTCCAGCGTCAACGACCACGCCCGGTACGGCGGCGTCGTCCCGGAGATCGCCAGCCGGGCGCACCTGGAGGCGATGGTCCCGACCATCCAGCGGGCGCTGGACACCGCCGGGGTGAAGGCGGCCGACCTGGACGGCATCGCGGTCACCGCGGGCCCGGGCCTGGCGGGCGCGCTGCTGGTCGGCGTGAGCGCCGCCAAGGCGTACGCCTGGGCGCTGGACAAGCCGCTGTACGGGGTGAACCACCTGGCCTCGCACATCTGCGTGGACCAGCTGGAGCACGGCCGGCTGCCGGAGCCGACGATGGCGCTGCTGGTCTCCGGCGGGCACTCCTCGCTGCTGCTCAGCGGCGACATCACCGCCGACGTCCGGCCGCTGGGCGCGACCATCGACGACGCGGCGGGCGAGGCGTTCGACAAGGTGGCGCGGGTGCTCGGGCTCGGCTTCCCGGGCGGCCCGGTGGTGGACCGGATGGCCCGGGAGGGCGACGGCTCGGCGATCGCCTTCCCGCGCGGTCTGAACAACGCGGGGGACCCGGCGTACGACTTCTCGTTCTCCGGCCTGAAGACCGCCGTGGCCCGCTGGGTGGAGGCCAGGCGGCGGGCCGGCGAGCCGGTGCCGGTGGCGGACGTCGCGGCGTCCTTCCAGGAGGCGGTCACCGACGTGCTGACCCGCAAGGCGGTCCGGGCGTGCAAGGACAACGACGTCGACCACCTGATGATCGGCGGCGGCGTGGCGGCCAACTCGCGGCTGCGCGAGATGGCGCAGCAGCGCTGCGACAAGGCCGGCATCGTGCTGCGGGTGCCGCGGCCGGGGCTGTGCACCGACAACGGCGCGATGGTGGCGGCGCTCGGCGCCGAGATGGTGTGGCGGGGCCGCACCCCGTCCTCCTTCGACCTGTCGGCGGACTCCTCGCTGCCGGTCACCGAGACCCACGTGCCGGGCGACGGGCACGGGCACGTCCACGCGCACGCGCACGAGGCGCTGAAGTGACCCTGGCGGCGATGTGGGAGGCCCGGGCGGCGGACGGCCGGGGGGCCGAACTGCACGCCTGGGCACGGGAGTCCGCACTGCCCGCGGTGCGCGGCGCGGCCGGCCTGGAGCGGGTCGAGCTGTTCACCGCCCCCGGCGAGCGGGTGCTGCTGATCGCGCTGTGGACGGGTGAGCCGGTGCCGGTGCCGGAACCGCCCGCCGACCTGCTGGCCCGCCCGGCGCACCGCTGGACCTTCACCCGCACGGACGTCGGATAGGCCCCCTCCGCCGGGCCCGGGCAACCGGCGGGCGGTAGCGTGCGTCCTGGAACATCGACACGCGTGTAGAGCAAGACGGGGGCACCGGTGGGCGGGCGGATACGGATCGGGTACGGGGCGGGCGCGCTCGCCGTGCTGCTGGCGGCGAGCGGCTGCGGCTCCGGGGCGGACGGCCCCGCGCCCGCGCCCGCCGGGCCGCTCGCCGCGTCCTCGCCGGGCGCCCCCGCCCCCGGCACGCCCTCGGCGTCCGCGCGGGACGCGGCGCCCGGCGCCGCCTGGGCGAAGTGGGGCCTCGAACCGCTGCCCGCGCCGCCCGCGCCGCCCGCCGACCGGCCGATCAAGCTCACCGCGAGCGGGCCGGTGCCGGTGTTCAGCGAGGTCCCGACCGGCGACCGGGTCGTCTTCATCACCATCGACGACGGCGCCGAGAAGGACCCCGAGTTCGTCCGGATGCTCACCGAGCTGAAGGTGCCGATCACGATGTTCCTGACCAAGGACGTCGTCAAGAACGACTACGCCTACTTCAAGCCGCTACAGGCGCTCGGCAACAGCGTCCAGAACCACACCGTCAGCCACCCGCAGATGAGCAGGATCCCCGCCGCCCAGCAGAAGGCGCAGGTCTGCGACGCCCAGAGCGCCCTCACCGAGCAGTACGGCACCGCCCCGTACCTGTTCCGCCCGCCGTTCGGCGACGGCGCCCACACCCCGGCGCTGAACACCGCCGTCCAGGAGTGCGGGCCGCGCGCCGTGGTGCTGTGGCGGGAGTCCATGCAGATCCACGACATGCAGTACCAGGCCGCCGACAAGAAGCTCCGCAACGGCGACATCATCCTGGCCCACTTCCGCGGCCCGTCCGAGCTCAAGGGCGAGAAGATGACCGAGATGTTCGGCGAACTGCTCAACCGGATCCGGGAGCAGGGTTTCGCGGTCGCCCGCCTCGACGACTACATCGCCCGGCCGACCGGCTGACCCAGCATCATCACCGGGCCGGCCGCGGTGCGGGCCACCAGCACCGTCACCGCGTTCGGCCCGGCCGGCCTCAGCCGGCGCCGCAGCTCCTCCGGGACGACCGAGGCCATCCCGCGCTTCTTGACCACCACGGTGCCGATCCGGCGCTCCTTCACCAGCGCCTTCAGCCGCTTCACCTGGAACGGCAGCACGTCGGTCAGCTCGTACGCCTGCGCGTACGGGGTCGGCCGCAGCTCGTCCGAGGTGACGTACGCGATCATCGGGTCGATCAGCCGCCCGTCCACCGCCGCCACCACCTCGGCCACCATCCGGCCCCGGATCACCGCGCCGTCCGGCTCGTACAGGTAGCGCCCCACCGGCCCCACCGGCGGGTCGGGCAGCGCGCCGCCGGACAGCGAGTGCGGGCCCGGCAGCAGCGTCGCCCGGTACGGCTCGGCGGCGGCCGTGCCGAACCACAGCACCGCCTCCTTCACCTCGCCCCGGTCCGACACCCACTCCGCCTCCGCGCCCGGGGGCACCAGCTCGTGCGGGATGCCCGGCGCCACCTTCAACGCGCCGAACGGGGCGCTGCGGGCCGCCTCCACCGCCCAGGACAGCGGCGGCGAGTACGCCTCCGGGTCGAACACCCGGCCCCGCGAGGTGCGCCGCGCCGGGTCGGTGAACACCGCGTCGAAACCGGCGGTGCCGACGTCCGCGACGTCCGCCCGGCGGACCTCCACCAGCTCCGCCACGCCCAGC
This sequence comes from Kitasatospora sp. NPDC015121, assembly GCF_055562955.1. Lineage (NCBI taxonomy): Bacteria > Bacillati > Actinomycetota > Actinomycetes > Kitasatosporales > Streptomycetaceae > Kitasatospora > Kitasatospora sp. NPDC015121. The sequence goes on along the minus strand of NZ_JBVHEH010000015.1, from coordinate 110,862 downwards.
GCCGCCGCGTTCGCCCGGGCCACCTCGCAGGTCAGCTCGTCCCGGTCGACCGCCAGCACCGCGATCCCGGCCCGGGCCAGCGCGACCGCGTCGCCGCCGATCCCGCAGCACAGGTCGGCCAGCCGCCGCACCCCCAGCGCCGCGAACCGGCCCGCCCGCCACTCGGCCACCGAACGCCGGGTCGCCTGCTCCACCCCGTGCTGGGTGAAGTACATCGACGCGGCGTCCGCCCCGAACTTCGCCTCCGCCCGCTGCCGCAGCCGGGCCTGCTCGAACGCCGCCCGGACCAGCTCCGCCGGGTGCTCCCGCCGCAGCCTGGTCGCCAGCGCCAGCTCCCCGGCCGCCGTGAACCCCCGCAACTCGGCCAGCAGCGCCTGCCCCTGCTCGGTCAGCAGCGCCCGGAACGACTCGATCTCCACCCGGCCATTGTCCCCGCTCCCGGTCAGTGCCAGGCCACCCCGAGCACCAGCGCGGCCAGCACCGGCCCGGCCAGCCCGAGCGAGAGCGGCGCGATCCGGTAGCCCCGCCGCGCGGTGGCCACCGTCGCCGCCGCCGGCACCGCCAGCCCCAGCACCACCACCGCGACGCACAGCGCCACCGCCCCGCCCGCGCCGCCCCCGCGCTCCGACGCGGCGGCCAGCGCGAACACCAGCACGACGCACGCGTACGGCACCGCGCACAGCAGCGGCACCTCCAGCGCCAGCAGGCCCACCGAGAGCAGTGCGTCCCGTCGCCCGGACGGTCGGATCCTCGTCATGCCACCAGCCTGGCAGGGCGGACGGCGCGCCGCCTGAGTACGGGGACCCGGCCGCGGGCGGCCCGCGGGCCCGGTCCGAGGGGGCGCGCGGCGCGCGGCGGGCGCGAACCCGACACGACGGCATTGGCACTCTGGTTGACTGAGTGCTAACCGCGTCCTAAGGTCGTACCTGGCACTCCCCCCAGGGAGAGTGCTAACGCGATGAAGCGTGTCCGACCCCCGCGACGGCGGCCGCGCGCAATCGTCCACCTACCTGTTAGACAACCCCGTAATCTCCGAAGGGGAGCTCGGACGTGACCACCAGCAGCAAGGTTGCCATCAAGCCGCTCGAGGACCGCATCGTGGTCCAGCCGCTCGACGCCGAGACCACCACCGCCTCCGGCCTGGTGATCCCGGACACCGCCAAGGAGAAGCCCCAGGAGGGCGTCGTCCTGGCCGTCGGCCCGGGCCGCTTCGAGGACGGCCAGCGTCTGCCGCTCGACGTCGCCGTCGGTGACATCGTCCTGTACTCGAAGTACGGCGGCACCGAGGTCAAGTACCAGGGCGAGGAGTACCTCGTCCTCTCGGCCCGCGACGTCCTCGCGATCATCGAGAAGTAAGACGTCCGCGCAGTAAGACGTCCCAGCCCGCCCCGGATCCGTGTCGCACCGACAGGGGCCCGGGGCGCGGTTGTTGCTCCACGTACGCAGACCTACCCCTGAGGAAACGGGACCATGGCGAAGACCCTGCAGTTCGACGAGGACGCCCGCCGCTCGCTGGAGCGCGGTGTCAACAAGCTGGCCGACACCGTCAAGGTGACCATCGGCCCCAAGGGCCGCAACGTCGTCATCGACAAGAAGTTCGGCGCCCCGACCATCACCAACGACGGTGTGACCATCGCCCGCGAGGTCGAGCTCGACGACCCGTACGAGAACCTCGGCGCGCAGCTGGTCAAGGAGGTCGCCACCAAGACCAACGACGTCGCGGGCGACGGCACCACCACCGCCACCGTGCTGGCCCAGGCCCTGGTCAACGAGGGTCTGCGCAACGTCGCCGCCGGCGCCGGCCCGGCCGCCCTGAAGAAGGGCATCGACAAGGCCGTCGCCGCCGTCTCCGAGCACCTGCTCTCGGTGGCCCGCGAGATCGAGGGCAAGGACGACGTCGCCGCCGTCGCCTCCCTCTCCGCCCAGGACGCCCAGGTCGGCGAGCTGATCGCCGAGGCGATCGACAAGGTCGGCAAGGACGGTGTCATCACCGTCGAGGAGTCCAACACCTTCGGCGTCGAGCTCGAGTTCACCGAGGGCATGCAGTTCGACAAGGGCTACCTGTCGCCGTACTTCGTCACCGACGCGGAGCGCCAGGAAGCCGTCCTGGAGGACCCGTACGTCCTGATCAACCAGGGCAAGATCTCCTCGATCCAGGAGCTCCTCCCGCTGCTGGAGAAGGTCCTGCAGGCCGGCGGCTCCCGCCCGCTGCTGATCATCGCCGAGGACGTCGACGGCGAGGCCCTCTCCACCCTGGTGGTCAACAAGATCCGCGGCACCTTCAACGCGGTCGCGGTCAAGGCCCCCGGCTTCGGCGACCGCCGCAAGGCGATCCTCGGCGACATCGCCACCCTCACCGGCGGCCAGGTCGTCTCCGAGGAGGTCGGCCTCAAGCTCGACCAGGTCGGCCTGGAGGTGCTCGGCACCGCCCGCCGCATCACCGTCACCAAGGACGAGACCATCGTCGTCGACGGCGCCGGCGACTCCGCCGAGGTCGCGGGCCGGGTGGCCCAGATCAAGGCCGAGATCGCCAACACCGACTCCGACTGGGACCGCGAGAAGCTCCAGGAGCGCCTCGCCAAGCTGGCCGGCGGCGTCTGCGTGATCAAGGTCGGCGCGGCCACCGAGGTCGAGCTCAAGGAGCGCAAGCACCGCCTGGAGGACGCCATCTCGGCGACCCGCGCCGCGGTCGAGGAGGGCATCGTCGCCGGCGGCGGCGCCTCGCTCGTCCACGCCGCGAAGGTCCTGGAGGACGGCCTCGGCCTCTCCGGCGACGAGGCCACCGGTGTCGCCGTCGTCCGCAAGGCGCTCGCCGAGCCGCTGCGCTGGATCGCCCAGAACGCCGGCCTGGAGGGCTACGTCATCACCTCCAAGGTCGCCGAGCTGGAGGCCGGCCAGGGCTACAACGCCGCCACCGGCGAGTACGGCGACCTGGTCAAGGCCGGCGTCATCGACCCGGTCAAGGTCACCCGCTCCGCGCTGGAGAACGCCGCCTCGATCGCCTCCCTGCTGCTCACCACCGAGACCCTCGTGGTGGAGAAGAAGGAAGAGGAGGAGGCCGCGGGCCACGGCCACTCGCACGGCGGCCACGGCCACAGCCACTGAGGCGACCCGGCCGTCAGGCACTGAAGGGCGCGAGGAACCGCGCGGCCGACCGAGCACCCCGGTGCGAGGCTCGGACCGCCGGGGCCTCGCGCCCTTCCGCGTCCGCCGCGCCCCCCCGCCGTCGCGGGCGTCCGCGACCGCCCGGCGGGGTGCGCGGCGGGTTCCGTACAGTTGACCGCGTGATCGAAGCCCGCCACCTCCGCGTCCTGCACGCCGTCGCCCGGACCGGGTCGTTCTCCGCCGCGGCGCGGGAGCTGGGGTGCACGCAGCCCGCGGTGAGCCAGCAGATGAAGGCGCTGGAGAAGGCGGTGGACACGCCCCTGGTGGTGCGGTCGGGGCGGGAGATGCGGCTGAGCGAGGCCGGCCGGGTGCTGCTGCGGCACGCGGACGGGATCCTCGCGGGGCTGTCGGCCGCCGAGGAGGAGGTCGCGGCGATCACCGGGCTGCGGGCCGGGCGGGTGCGGCTGGTCTCGTTCCCGACGGCGAGTTCGACGCTGGTGCCGCGCTCGGTGGCGCAGGTGCGGGCGGCGCACCCGGGGGTGCGGGTCTCGCTGGTGGAGGCGGAGCCGACCCAGGCGCTGGCGATGCTGCGCGGCGGCGAGTGCGAGGTCGCGCTGGCGTTCCGCTACCCGGACTCGCAGGGCGGGCCGAGCCTGCCGTCCCCGCACGCGACATTGCGCGAGGCGCGGGCCGAGGCGGTGCTGGAGGCGGCGGCGACGGCGGCCGCGAACGACTGGTCGGAGCTGGTGGTGCGCCCGCTGCTGGACGACCCGCTGGTGGGCCTGGTGCCGGCCGGGCACCCGCTCGCCGACCGGGGCGAGGACGCCCCGGTGGACCTCGCGGAGCTGGCGGGGGAGCAGTGGATCGCCGGCTGCCCGCAGTGCCGGGGCCACCTGGTGGAGCTGTGCGCGGACGCGGGCTTCGCGCCGGCGATCGAGTTCGCGACGGACGACTACCCGGCGGTGGTGGGCCTGGTCGGCGCGGGCCTGGGGGTGGCGGTGCTGCCGGGGCTGGCGCTGGAGTCGGTGCGGCACCCGGGGGTGGCGGCCGTGCCGGTGCGGGTGGCGTCGGGGGAGCCGGCCCGGCGCGAGGTGGTGGCGCTGACCCTGCCGGACCTCGCGGAGGTTCCGGCGGTGGCGCTGATGCTGGACCAGCTCGCGGCGGCGGCCGCCACCCGCTGAGGAGCGCGGCGCCGGCCGGGGACGGGCGGGCGGCGCGGTCGGGAGGTGCGGTCGGGCGGCGCGGTCGGGGTCGCGGGCCGGTGCGGACCGCTGCGGCGGGACGGCCGCGGCGGGGGCGGGGCGGGGTGGATCAGCGTCGGATGGTCTGCGGCATCGCCAGCGGGACCTCGGCCAGTCGGTTGCGGGAGCGGCCGAGCAGCTCTTCGCGTTCGTCCTCCGTCATGCCGCCCCAGACCCCGTAGGGCTCGCGGACGGCCAGGGCGTGGGCCGCGCACTGGGTGCGGACCGGGCAGCGCATGCAGACCTCTTTGGCGCTCGTCTCGCGGGAGGTCCGGGCCGCGCCGCGCTCGCCCTCGGGGTGGAAGAACAGCGAGCTGTCGACACCGCGGCAGGCGGCGGAGAGCTGCCAGTCCCAGAGGTCTGCGTTGGGGCCGGGGAGGCGGGAGAAATCTGCCATGGCTCATTCCCTTCATGGCTCGTGGCCCGGCGGGCTCGTCGCGGTCGCTGCGGCGAGGCGGCCCGGGGCCGGTACGGACACCTGGAAATATGACTTACGCCGACTACACGGACAAGTCACCCACACACCGACGAATCAGTCAATGACCTGACAGAAGCTATAAAAACGGACAAAAGGGGCAAGAGGTTTGAACCGGAAAGCTCCGTCGATCGGGTGTCCGCCCGGGCGCGGACCGTCCCGGAGGGCGCGCGCGGCGCGGACACCGCGCGCGAGCTGCACAAAAGTGCGGCGTGTGCACCGCGAGGTGGCTCTCCGGTGATGGGTTGGCCACGTACAGTGGTGGAGATGGACGTGAAGCCGTAACTCATTCGAGTGACGGTCGTTGGATGTACGGAGGCGGTCAGAGGCAGGACGTCGGGAACGGTCGCGCAGCGAGGCGATCGGAACGGGTCCGCACCGGGGCCGTGTCGGAGAGGTTCGTACCAGCCAGGAGGCTCAACGTGACGCGGATCAGCTGCGGAGGACGACGGGCATGACATCCGTACTCGTCTGCGACGATTCCCCGCTCGCCCGGGAGGCGCTTCGGCGCGCGGTGGCGACCGTGCCCGGCGTGGACCGGGTGACCACTGCGACGAACGGTGAGGAGGTCCTCCGCCGCTGGGTGGCCGACCGTTCCGATCTCGTTCTGATGGACGTCCGGATGCCCGGCCTCGGCGGGGTGGAGACGGTTCGCCGGCTGCTCTCGGCCGACCCGGGCGCCCGGATCATCATGCTCACCGTCGCCGAGGACCTGGACGGCGTGGCCCTCGCGGTCGCCGCCGGGGCCCGCGGCTACCTGCACAAGGACGCCTCGCGCGCCGAGCTGCGGGCCACCGTCACCCAGGCGCTGGCCGACCCGACCTGGCGCCTGGCGCCGCGCCGGCTGCGCAGCCCGGACATGGGCGCCGCGCCGACCCTGACGGCCCGTGAGATCCAGGTGCTGGAGGGGATGAGCCACGGCCGTTCCAACGCCGAGATCGGCCGCGAGCTGTTCCTGTCCGAGGACACCGTGAAGACGCACGCCAGGCGCCTGTTCAAGAAGTTGGGCGCCTCGGACCGCGCGCACGCGGTGGCGCTGGGCTTCCGCTGGGGCCTGGTCCGCTGAGCGGGCGCGGGAACTGCGCTCGCTCGGACGTGTGACGTTGTGGTCCCGAGGCTGCACCATGGAGTAGTGGAGCACCTCGGGGACCAGCGGACAGGCAGGGGAGGCGGCACGGTGCACGCGGCGACGGATAACGTTCCGATGCACAAGTCCGGACGCGGTGCCGCGTTTTCCGGCCCGACCAGGCACCATGGACCGATGCGTGACGACGAGGAGGCCGCCGGGCCCGACCCGGTGCAGCCCGCCCCCGAGGGTGCGGCTGCCGATCCGTCGTCGGCACCGGACGACCGGGTGACCGGCTCCGACGGCCCGCCGGGGGCACCGGGAGCGCCGGTGCGCCCGCCCGTGCTCGGCACCGGCACGTCGCCTGAGGTGGCCGAGCTGGTCGCGGCGGCGGTCCGCGGCGACGGCCCGGCGATCGAGGCGCTGCTCGGCTACGTGCTCCCGCTGGCGCTGCGCTACTGCCGCGGCCGGCTGGTGCGGCTGCCCGGCGGGGCCCGGCACCACGTGGACGACGTGGCGCAGGAGGTCTGCGTCGCGGTGCTCTGCGCGCTGCCCCGCTACCGGGACACCGGCCGCCCGTTCGAGGCCTTCGTGTACGGGATCGCCGCCCACAAGATCGCCGACCTGCAGCGGGCCGCGATGCGCGGGCCCGGTTCGACGGTGATCCCGCCGGACGACCTGCCGGAGACGCCGGACGACTCGCTCGGCCCCGAGGAGCGGGCGCTGCTGTCCAGCGACGCCGAGTGGATCAAGGAACTGCTGTCCTACCTGCCGGCCCGGCAGCGCGAGCTGGTGCTGCTGCGGGTCGCGGACGGGCTGTCGGCGGAGGAGACCGGCGAGGTGCTCGGGATGTCGCCGGGCGCGGTCCGGGTCGCCCAGCACCGGGCGCTGTCGCGGCTGCGGGCGCTCGCGGAGGAGACCGGCTGATCCGGTCCGCGCTGCTGGACGCGCGTGGACCGGCGCGGAAGAAGCGCGCGGTGCCCGGTGTTGTCAAGAGGGCGCGACGACCCACCCCGCGCCACCAGTACCATGGAGCATCGGCGCCTGGTCGGGTCGCCAAAGTTTCTCCGGTGCGCGCGGGCTTCCTTCGGAGGTTCCTCCAAGAGCACCGGGCGCCTTGGCGGCCGTGACAGCCGGGCGCCCGTGCGCAGAACGACGGCCCTCCCTCCTCGCCCGCCGCCGGGCAGGAGGGGCCCTCAGGAAGGTTGCCCATGTCTTACAACGCCGCCGGCGTACCCGAGAAGTTCGCCATGCTCGGACTCACGTACGACGACGTCCTGCTGCTGCCCGGGGCCTCCGAGGTGCTGCCCAACCAGGTCGACACCTCCTCGCGGATCTCCCGGAACGTGCGGGTCAACATCCCGCTGCTGTCGGCCGCGATGGACAAGGTCACCGAGTCGCGGATGGCGATCGCGATGGCCCGTCAGGGCGGCGTCGGCGTCCTGCACCGCAACCTCTCGATCGAGGACCAGGTCAACCAGGTCGACCTGGTGAAGCGCTCCGAGTCCGGCATGGTCACCGACCCGATCACGGTCGGCCCGGAGGCGACGCTGGCCGAGGCCGACGCGCTGTGCGCCCGGTTCCGGATCTCCGGCGTGCCGGTGGCGACCCCCGAGGGCAAGCTGCTGGGCATCGTCACCAACCGCGACATGGCCTTCGAGACCGACCGCAGCCGCAAGGTCGGCGACATCATGACCCCGATGCCGCTGATCACCGGCAAGGTCGGCATCTCCGGCGAGGACGCGGTCGCGCTGCTCCGCCGCCACAAGATCGAGAAGCTGCCGCTGGTCGACGACGAGGGCCGGATCAAGGGCCTGATCACCGTCAAGGACTTCGTCAAGGCGGAGAAGTACCCGAACGCCGCCAAGGACGCCGAGGGCCGGCTGCTGGTGGGCGCCGCCGTCGGCGCCTCCGCCGAGGCCTTCGACCGCGCCCAGGCGCTGGTCGGCGCGGGCGTGGACTTCCTGGTCGTCGACACCTCGCACGGGCACTCGCACAACGCGCTGTCCTGGATCTCCAAGATCAAGGCCGCCGTGCCGGTGGACGTGGTCGGCGGCAACGTCGCCACCCGGGACGGCGCGCGGGCGCTGCTCGACGCGGGCGTGGACGGCGTGAAGGTCGGCGTCGGCCCCGGCTCGATCTGCACCACCCGCGTGGTCGCCGGCGTCGGCGTCCCGCAGGTCACCGCGATCTACGAGGCCGCCCAGGCCTGCCAGGACGCGGGCGTCCCGATCATCGGCGACGGCGGCCTGCAGTACTCCGGCGACATCGGCAAGGCGCTGTGCGCCGGCGCCGACACCGTGATGCTCGGCTCGCTGCTGGCCGGCTGCGAGGAGTCGCCCGGCGAACTGCTGTTCATCAACGGCAAGCAGTTCAAGTCGTACCGCGGCATGGGCTCGCTGGGCGCGATGCAGACCCGCGGCCAGGCGAAGTCCTTCTCCAAGGACCGCTACTTCCAGGCCGAGGTCTCCTCGGACGAGAAGCTGATCGCCGAGGGCATCGAGGGCCAGGTGCCCTACCGCGGCCCGCTCTCCGCGGTGCTGTTCCAGCTGGTCGGCGGCCTGCGCCAGACCATGGGCTACGTGGGCGCGGCCAGCATCGAGGAGATGCAGACCAAGGGCCGGTTCGTCCGGATCACCTCGGCGGGCCTCAAGGAGAGCCACCCGCACGACATCCAGATGACCGTCGAGGCGCCGAACTACAACGCGCGCTGACCCCCGTCCCACCGGGATCCGTCCGGACCGCGAGCACGCGCGGCCGGGCGGATTTCCGCTGTCCGGGCCCGGTTGCCCGCGCCCCTGTCGGGGCTGGTGGGGCGCGTACGGGATACTTGGGGGCGTGGCCGGGGGGACCCGGTCGGGAGATGGAAAGCAGCAGAAGGGCTCGAAGTGACTGAGATCGAGATCGGGCGAGGCAAGCGCGGCCGCCGGGCGTACTCCTTCGACGACATCGCCGTCGTCCCCAGCCGCCGTACGCGTGACCCGAAGGAGGTCTCGATCGCTTGGCAGATCGACGCCTACCGGTTCGAACTGCCGTTCCTGGCGGCGCCGATGGACAGCGTGGTGTCGCCGCAGCAGGCGATCGCGATCGGGCAGCTGGGCGGCCTGGGCGTGCTGAACCTGGAGGGGCTGTGGACGCGGTACGAGGACCCGCGCCCGCTGCTGGAGGAGATCGCCGCGATCACCGACGAGGCGGCCGCCACCCGGCGCCTGCAGGAGGTCTACGCGGAGCCGATCAAGGCCGAGCTGATCAAGGAGCGGATCAAGGAGGTCCGTGACTCCGGCGTCGTGACCGCCGCCGCGCTCTCGCCGCAGCGCACCGCCGAGTTCTCCAAGGCCGTGGTGGACGCCGGCGTCGACGTGTTCGTCATCCGCGGCACCACCGTCTCGGCGGAGCACGTCTCCGGCGCGGCCGAGCCGCTCAACCTCAAGCAGTTCATCTACGAGCTCGACGTCCCGGTGATCGTCGGCGGCTGCGCCACCTACACCGCCGCGCTGCACCTGATGCGCACCGGCGCGGCCGGTGTGCTGGTCGGCTTCGGCGGCGGCGCCGCGCACACCACCCGGGGCGTGCTGGGCATCCAGGTCCCGATGGCGACCGCCGTGGCGGACGTCGCGGCCGCCCGCCGCGACTACATGGACGAGTCCGGCGGCCGGTACGTGCACGTCATCGCGGACGGCGGCGTCGGCTACAGCGGCGACATCCCGAAGGCCGTCGCCTGCGGCGCGGACGCGGTGATGATCGGCGCCGCGCTGGCCCGCGCCACCGACGCGCCCGGCCGGGGCTACCACTGGGGCATGGAGGCCGTCCACGAGGAGCTGCCGCGCGGCAAGCGGGTGCACCTGGGCACCGTCGGCACCACCGAGCAGATCCTGGCCGGCCCGTCGCACACCCCCGACGGCACCATGAACCTGTTCGGCGCGCTGCGCCGGGCGATGGCCACCACCGGCTACACCGAGCTCAAGGAGTTCCAGCGGGTCGAGGTCACGGTCAACCCCGGCCGGTGACGCACCGCTGAGCCCCCGTCAGCGGTCCGCAGGGCCCCCGCCGCAACCGGCGGGGGCCCTGCGCCGTCCGTACGCCCGGGGGACACCCGGGCTTCACCGCCCGGACGGTCCCGGGGGACGGGCGGCCGGACCTGGCCCGGACGGGGATGAGATGATGGGGGCTCCGGCGTGCGACCGCCGCCCCCGGCGGTCCGACATGCCGTCAGGTCACGGCCGGGGGTGCCCGCCGAGGGCCGCAACACCATGGGGAGAGCGCACCGATGACGCAGCCGCAGGAACCGTCCGGACGCCTGCTGGCGGACCGCTACCGGCTCGGCGAGGTGCTCGGGCGCGGCGGCATGGGCACCGTCTGGCGGGCCGAGGACGAACTGCTCGGCCGGATCGTCGCGGTCAAGGAGCTCCGGATGACCGGCACCGTCGACGAGATCGAACGGCACCGGCTGGTCGCCCGCACCCGGCGCGAGGCCAAGGCCGCCGCCCGGATCCGGCACACCGCGGCCGTCACCGTCTACGACGTGGTCGAGGAGGACGACCGGCCGTGGATCGTGATGGAGCTGGTGGCCGGCCGCTCGCTGGCCGACGTGGTCGCCGAGGACGGTCCGCTCACCCCCCGGCGGGCCGCCGCCGTCGCGCTCGACCTGCTCGGCGTGCTCGGCGCCGCGCACCGCCAGGGCGTGCTGCACCGGGACGTCAAACCGTCCAACGTGCTGATCGGCGAGGACGGGCGGACCGTGCTCACCGACTTCGGCATCGCCAGCGTCGAGGGCGACACCTCCATCACCTCCACCGGCATGCTGGTCGGCGCCCCCTCCTACATCGCCCCCGAACGCGCCCGCGGCAAGCTCCCCGGACCGCCGTCCGACCTGTGGTCGCTGGGCGGCACGCTGTACGCGATGGTCGAGGGCGTCCCGCCGTACGACCGGGGCGACGCGCTGGCCACCCTCACCGCCGTGATGACCGAACCGCTGCCGGAGCCGCGCAACGCCGGACCGCTGCGGACCGTCATCGAGGGACTGCTGGAGAAGGACCCGGACCGGCGGATGGACGCCGAGACGGCCCGCCCGCTGCTCGAAATGGTCGCCGCCGGGAAGCCGCTGCCCGAGGCCGAGACGGTCACCGTGCCCGCCCCGGCCCCGGCGCCCGCCGCGATACCGGCCGCCGCGCCGCCGCAGGCCGCCCGGACCGTCGAGGCGCCGACCGCGGACCGGCCCGCCGCAGCGGGCCGGCGGCGCGCGCTGCTGACCGGCGGGGCGGTGCTCGCCGTGCTGGCGCTGGTCGCGGCGCTGGTGGTGTTCTGGCCGAAGGGGAAGGGCGGCGGCGGCTCGGCGGACGCGGCGGGGCAGTCGCCGGTGGCGTCCGCCCCGGTCTCCGCCCCCGCCTCGGCTCCGGCCTCGGCCTCGGCCCCCGCCTCCGCCGACGCCTCCGGGCAGGCCTCGGCCACGCCGTCGCCGCTGCTCCCGCCCGGGCAGACCCCGCCCGGGTACACCGTCCACAAGGACCCGTCCGGGTTCAGCATCACGCTGCCCGACTGGCTGGCCGACCAGGGGCAGGACTACCGCGCCACCAGCCGCCGCTTCGAGGGCCGCGGCCTGCGCCTGGTCGTCGACTGGCAGTCGCCCGCCGGGGACAGCGCGCTGAAGGACTGGCAGGCGGCCGACCGCAACGCGAAGATGACCAACTACCGCAAGGTCAGGGTCGAGTCCGTCGCCTACCGGGACTGGACCAACGCCGCCGACTGGGAGTGGACCTACACCGGCAAGACCGGCACCCTGCTGCACTCGCTCAACCGGGGCTTCGTCACCGGCAACGGCAAGTACGGGTACGCGATCTACTGGACCATGCCCGAGGAGGTCTGGTCGGCGGCGGACGGCTCGCTGGCCCGGCGGATCTCGTTCGAGAGTTTCCAGCCCGCGCCGTAGCCCGGCGCAGGAGGGGGGAGGCGGGCGCCGGCCGGCGGGGCGGGAGACCGGGGCGGGGTGGGGAGCGCGGTCGGGGCGGGGGCGGGAAGGGCCTTTCGCCGGACGGGAGTTGGGGCGGCGGAGCGAGGTGCCCGCCGGCGGGGCGGGAGCCGGCACGCCCGGCGGGGGAGGGCGGCGCCGGGGCGGGGCGGTGGGGCGCGGGAGCGGTGGGGGCGGCTCCGGATCGGCGGGGAATGCGCGTACCGGGCGGTGGCGGGGGCAGGCGGGGGCCGTACGCTGACGGGACTACGGCGTGAGGAACAGGCATGCGAGCGGCCCCGGGGCAAGTGGTGGCCGGACGGTACCGGGTGACGGACCGTTCGGAGGGTGAGGTCGGTCTCCCCGCGGTGGACGTCCACAGTGGGGCGCGGGTGCGGCTGTTCGGGCTGGAACTGCCCGAACTGCTGGTGCCCGGGCACCCGTTGGGCGCGCCCGCACCGTCGTACGGGCCGCGGTTGACCGCGCGGGTCGCGCAGGTCGCGGCGGCCGCCGGGACGCACCCGAGGCTGCTGCGCGGGCTCGCGGCCGGGCCCGAGGGCGAGGTGCTGTGGGTCGCCGAGGAGGCGGTGCCGGGGGTGCCGCTGGAGCGGCTGGCTGCCGAGGGCCCGCTCCCGCCGTACCGGGTCGCGGAGATCGGCGCGGACCTGGCGGGCGCGCTGCGCTCGGTGCACGAGGCCGGGCTGACGCACGGGAACCTGACCCTGCGCACGGTGCTGGTCTGCGAGGACGGCGCGGCGATGCTCGGCGGGCTGCTGCTGGGCGCCGCCGAGGAGGAGCTGTGCGCGGCGCTGGGCGGCGAGGTGCCGCGCCGGGTGTACGAGACCCGGGCGCTGATGCTCGGTGCGCTCGCCGAGCGCTGGGCGATCGACGCGGGCGCCCCCGCCGACACCTGGGCGCTGGGGGTGCTGCTGTACCGGCTGCTGACCGGCCGCGGCCCGTACCCGGAGGCCGACCTGCCGACGCTGCTGGCGGCCGTCCGGGACGGGCACCACCACCCGGCCGACGGCTGCGGGCCGCTGCGGCCGCTGGTCGAGCGGCTGCTGCGGCCGGATGCGGCGCTGCGGCCCGACGCGGTCGCCGTGCAGCGGGAGTTGCGCGAGCTGCTGGCGTTCGCCCCCGAACCGGGCCTGGGCGGCCCGGCCGAGCCGCCGCTGCCGGTGCCCCGGCCCGCGGCGGGCCCGCTGGTGCCGCGGCCGCGCGGCCGCCGGTCGGCCCGGGCGGACCGGCGGCCGGACGGGCGGGTGGCGGAGCGTCAGGCCCCGGCGCGGACGCCGCGGATACCGGCGAGGCTGCTCGGGCCGCTGCTGATCGGGGGCGTGCTGGTGCTGTTGGTCGGCGCGCTCGCCGGGATCGTCGCGTTCGCGGGCTGAGCGCGCCGGACCGGGCGCGCCCGGGGCTGAGCGTCGCGGTCCGGGCGCGGACGGTCACCGGGCGATCCGTTCGCCGGGGCGTGATTCCCGGGGGGCGCCGGGCAGCCTAGGCTTGCCTCCTGAACCGTCGGTGCGAGCAGGCACACGGTCTGCCAGGACCCCGTCCGACCGGCGGTGGGGGAAGTGAAGGGGGGACGGTCATGGGCGCACAGGACCAGTCGACCGGCCGTCTGCTGGCCGGGCGGTACGCGCTCGGCGAGCGCCTGGGACGCGGCGGGATGGGGACCGTCTGGCGGGCCAGGGACGAGATGCTGGACCGGGAGGTCGCCGTCAAGGAACTGACGGTCAGCCACCTCTCGGAGGAGGACCTGGAGATCCTGCAGTCCCGGATGAAGCGCGAGGCCCGGGCCGCGGCCCGGATCAAGCACCCGGGCGTCATCACCATCCACGACGTGCTGGAGCAGGACGGCCGGCCGTGGATCGTGATGGAGCTGGTGGACGGCCGCGCCCTGTCCGACGTCATCAGCCAGGACGGCACCCTGACGCCCCGGGAGGCGGCCGACGTCGGCCTCCAGGTGCTCGCCGCCCTGCACCGCGGCCACCAGCTGGGGGTGCTGCACCGCGACGTCAAGCCCGCCAACGTGCTGCTGGAGCACGGCACCGGACGGGTCGTGCTGCTCGACTTCGGCATCGCCAAGTTCGAGGGCGCGATGGACATCACCCGCCCCGGCGACCTGGTCGGCTCGCCCGACTACCTGGCCCCGGAACGGGCCCAGGGCCAGCGGCCCGGGCCGGCCTCCGACCTGTGGGCGCTGGGCGCGACGCTCTACCACGCGGTCGAGGGCGAGTCGCCGTTCCGCCGCGACAACCCGCTCAGCACGCTCACCGCCGTCGTCGACGAACCGCTGCCCACCCCGGCCCGGGCCGCCGCGCTCGGCCCGGTGCTGGCCGCGCTGATGGCCAAGGACCCGGCGGAGCGGCCCGGCGCCGACGAGGCGGGCCGGATGCTGCGCGAGGTCGCCGACGGGCACACCCTCAGCATCCGCGTCCCCGAGCAGGCGGGCGCGCCCCGGCTGCCCACCCAGGTCGTCCCGGTGGTCGACCGGACCGCGGAGCCGCCGGCCCCCGAACCGGCCGCTGAGCCCGCGCCCACCCCGGTCCCCGTCCGGCCGCAGGCCCCGGCGGAGCCCGCCCGGCGGCCGCGCCGGGCGCTGCTGTGGGCGGTGGTCGGCGTGCTGCTGCTCGCCGCGGCGGGCGGTGGCGGCGCGTACTACCTGACCCACCGGCACGTGAACGTGACGGTCACCCGCGAGCCGGGGCCGACCGGCGGCGCCGACAACCCGCTGCCCTCGGACAGCCCGCTGCCCAGCGGCGCGCCCGCGCCCGCCGGGTACGCCTGGCAGGACGACCCGGCCGGGTTCCGCTTCCTGCTGCCGACCAACGGCACCTGGGTGCGCAGCGAGAAGGCCGGCCAGGTCTACTACTCGCCCGACGGCCAGGACCACTTCCTGCAGTTCGCGGTCATCGTCGGCCAGCCGCTCTCCCCGCAGGAGCACCTGCTGCAGATGGAGGCCGCGCTGGGCAAGAGCCTCAAGGACTTCCAGACCACCAGCCTGTCCGCCGCCAAGATCCGCGGGCAGGAGGGCGCGGTGTGGGAGTTCAGCTTCGGCGCGAAGGACGCCCGCCGGCACGCCAAGGAGGTCGAGTTCCGGCGCCCGGACGGCACCGCGTTCATGGTGTACGTGTCCGGCCCGGAGAAGGACTGGCTGGAGAGCCTGCGGCAGTTCACCACCGTGCTGAACAACTTCCAGCCCACCATCTGACCCCGGCGGGCCGCGCACCGCCTTTTGTGTTACCGACGGGTACACAAGTCGGGGTTCAGGGCCTAGGCTGCCCGCATGACGGAGAGCACGAGCCAGACCCGGCGCAACCCCGCGGCGAAGGGTGCGGCACGCGACGTCGCCTCGGCGGTGCCGGCCGCGCTGGTCGCGCGGCTGGCCAAGGGCGTCACCGCGTCCGGCGGGGAGAGCACCGAGACGATCGCGCCGCTGACCGGCGAGCCGCTGGCCACCCTGCCGCTGTCCTCGGAACAGGACGTCCAGCAGGCCTTCGACCGGGCCCGCCGCGCCCAGCCGGCCTGGGCCGCGCTGTCGGTGCGGCACCGGGCCGGCGTCCTGCTGCGCTTCCACGACCTGCTGCTCGCGCGGCAGGACGAGGTGCTCGACCTGATCCAGGCGGAGACCGGCAAGGCCCGGCTGCACGCCTTCGAGGAGGTGATGGCGGTCGCCTCGGCGGCCCGGCACTACGGCCGCGCCGCCGCCTCCTACCTGCGCGACCGCCGCCGGGGCGGCGCCGTGCCCGGCCTGACCAGCGCCGTCGAGGCCCGCCGGCCCAAGGGCGTGGTCGGCCAGATCTCGCCCTGGAACTACCCGCTGGAACTCTCCGTCGGCGACGCCCTGCCCGCCCTGGTGGCCGGCAACGCCGTCGTCAACAAGCCGGACACCCAGACCGCGCTCACCGCGCTGTGGGCCCGGGAGCTGTTCGTCGAGGCCGGTCTGCCCCCGCAGGCCTGGCAGATCGTCCTCGGCGACGGCCCGGTGGTCGGCCCGCAGGTCGTCGAGCGCGCCGACTACGTCGCCTTCACCGGCTCCACCCGCACCGGCCGGGACGTCGCCCGCCGGGCCGCCGAACGGCTGATCGGCGCCTCGCTCGAACTCGGCGGCAAGAACGCCATGCTGGTCCTCGCCGACGCCGACCTCGACCGGGCCGCCGCCGGCGCCGTCCGGGCCTGCTTCTCCTCGGCCGGCCAGCTCTGCATCTCCATCGAGCGGCTCTACGTGCACCGCTCGGTCGCCGACGCCTTCCTCGCGAAGTTCGCCGAGAAGACCGCCGCGCTGCGCCTGGGCGGCGGCCTCGCCTACGGCGCCGACATGGGCTCGCTGGTCTCCGCCCGCCAGCTGGAGACCGTCACCCGGCACGTCGAGGAGGCCGTCAAGGCCGGCGCCACCGTGCTGGCCGGCGGGCGGGCCCGGCCCGACCTGGGCCCGCTGTTCCACGAGCCCACCATCCTGGACGGCGTCACCCCCGACATGGCGGTCTGCGCCGAGGAGACCTTCGGCCCGGTCGTCTCCGTCTACCGCTTCGACACCGAGGACGAGGCCGTCACCGCCGCCAACTCCACCCCGTACGGGCTGAACTCCTCGGTCTGGACGAAGGACACCGCCCGCGGCCGCAGGGTCGCCGCCCGGCTGCGCACCGGCACCGTCAACGTCAACGAGGCCTACGCCGCCGCCTACGGCTCGGTGGCCTCGCCGATGGGCGGCATGGGCGACTCCGGCCTCGGCCGGCGGCACGGCGCCGAGGGCATCCTGCGCTACACCGAGGCGCAGACCATCGCCGTGCAGCGGCTGCTGCCGATCGGCCCGTCGATGGGCATGGACGACCGCAAGTTCGCCGAGCTCTTCACCACCGGCCTGAAGCTGATGAAGGCGTTCCGGCTGAAGTAGCCATTCCCAGAGGGGGCAGCAGTGTCGTACGACTACGACGTCGTGGTGGTCGGTTCGGGCTTCGGCGGCTCGGTCGCGGCCCTGCGGCTCACCGAGAAGGGCTACCGGGTCGCCGTCCTGGAGGCCGGGCGCCGGTTCCGCCGCGAGGAACTGCCCAGCACCTCCTGGAACCTGCGCGACTACCTGTGGGCACCCGCCCTCGGCCGCTACGGCATCCAGCGCATCCACCTGCTGCGCAACGTGCTGATCCTGGCCGGGGCGGGCGTCGGCGGCGGCTCGCTGAACTACGCCAACACCCTGTACGTCCCGCCGAAGGCGTTCTTCGAGGACCGGCAGTGGCGGCACATCACCGACTGGCAGGCCGAGCTCGACCCGTTCTACGACCAGGCCCGGCGGATGCTCGGCGTGCGCCTCAACCCGACCATGACCCCCTCCGACGTGCACCTGAAGGCCGCCGCCGAGGCGATGGGCTGCGGCGACACCTTCCACCTGGCGCCGGTCGGGGTGTTCTTCGGCGACGGCCGGGACGGCACCGGCGAGGCCGAGGCCGCGCCCGGCGACGAGGTCGACGACCCGTACTTCGGCGGCGCCGGACCCCGCCGCCGGGCCTGCACCGAGTGCGGCGAGTGCATGACCGGCTGCCGGCACGGCGCCAAGAACACCCTCACCGAGAACTACCTGTACCTGGCCGAGCGGGCCGGCGCCGAGATCCGGCCGATGACCACCGTGCGGCGGCTGCGCCCGCACGGCGACGGCTACGCGGTCGACGTGCTGCCCACCGACGCCCGCACCCAGCGAGCCCGGCGGGCCGGGGCGCGCACGATCACCGCCGAGCGGGTGGTCGTCGCGGCCGGCACCTACGGGACCCAGACGCTGCTGCACCGGATGCGCGAGGGCGGGCTGCTGCCCCGGATCTCCGCCCGGCTCGGCCACCTCACCCGCACCAACTCCGAAGCGCTGGTCGGCGCGCAGACCTCCACCCGGCGCTACGGGGAGCGCCCCGACTTCACCCGGGGCGTGGCCATCACCTCCTCGGTCCACCCCGACGAGAACACCCACATCGAGCCGGTCCGCTACGGGCGGGGCTCCAACGCGATGGGCGCGCTCTCCATCCAGCAGGTGAGCGGCGCCGGACGCGGACCGCGCTGGCTGCGCTACCTCGGCACCGCCGCCCGGCACCCGTGGACCTTCGTCCAGTCGATGAACCAGCACCGCTGGTCGGAGAAGACCATCATCGGCCTGGTCATGCAGTCCCTCGACAACTCGCTGACCGTCTCGCTGAAGAACGGGAAGCTCACCTCCCGGCAGGGCCACGGCGCGCCCAACCCCAGCTGGATCCCGGCCGCCGAGGAGGGCGCCCGGGCGCTCGCCGCCTCCATCAACGGCTTCCCCGGCTCCACCGCCGGCGAGATCTTCGACATCCCGCTCACCGCGCACTTCCTCGGCGGCTGCCCGATCGGCGACAGCGCCGAGACCGGCGTCGTCGACCCCTACCACCGGCTGTACGGGCACCCGGGGATCAGCGTCGTCGACGGCTCCGCGGTCTCCGCCAACCTGGGCGTCAACCCCTCGCTGACGATCACCGCGCAGGCCGAGCGCGCCATGTCGATGTGGCCCAACCGGGGCGAGGCCGACCCGCGCCCCGAACCGGGCGCCGCCTACCGGCCGGTGCCGCCCGTCGCACCGCGCCAACCCGCCGTCCCCGCAGGGGCGTTCGGCGAACTGCGGCTGCCGCTGCTGCCCGTCCCCGAGGTGCCCCGCAGGGCCCCGGAAGGCGATTGACATTCCTTTACCCCCGGTGGGATAAACGGGCCCTCGAACACGAACCACCCTGGGGGGACCCGACCATGCCCATCTGCCCGTCCTGCGGAGCGGCCTCGCCCGACCCCGCGGTGACCTGCGCCAACTGCGGTCGGCCGGTCGCCGCGCCCGCCATCGGCGACGTGATCGAGGACGCCGGTCCGGCCGCGGCCGGACCCTCCCCGTGGGGCGCCGGCCGGATCCACCACACCCGGGAGGCGCCGCTGCTCTCCCGCGGCTGGCTCACCGCGGGCCGGGTGCTGATCGCGCCGACCGCCCTGCTGGTGCTGGCCGCCGTGATCGGCGCCGGCACCGACGACGGCAGCGACAGCTCGGGCCTGTTCACCACCGACTGGTCGGCCGAGGGCTTCCAGACCTGGCTGACGCTGGTCCTCACCGGCCTCGGCGCCCCGCTGCGGATGGTGATGAGCGCGCCCGGCAGCAAGGCCGACACCATCTCCGGCGACAGCCACCTGATCATGTACGCGGTCTCGCTGGGCTGGCTGCTGGCGCTCTGGTGCGGCCTGCACCTCGCCGCCCGCGGCCGCCGCCGCGCCGCCCTCGCCGAGCCCGCCGCGGCCGCCGCCGGCCTGCAGGCGCTGCGCACCGGCGCGCTGTCCGCCGCGGTCGCGCTGCTGCTGGGCTGGCTGGCCGGCCACGACTCGTCCCTCGGCGCCAAGGGCGACGCGCTGAAGATCGAGATCGGCCCGGCGCTGCTGCCGCTGGTGCTGACCTCGGGCCTGGCCGCGGCCGTCCTGGTGCTGGCCGTGGACGGCGCGGCCGCGCTGCGCGCCGAGGCCGCCCGGCGCGGCTGGCTGGGCAGCCTGCTGCTCGCCTGGCAGCACGCCGCCCGGGTGCTCGGCGGCCTGCTGGTGCTGCTCACCGTCGTCGCGCTGGTGGTGCAGCTGGCCGAGGAGAAGACCTTCCCGCACAGCGACGTGCTGGGCCTGGTCACCAACAACGGCCTGCTGATCCACGGCGTCGGCAGCGGCGCGACCCTGCTCTCGGCCGGCGCCTTCGGGCTCGGCCACGAGTCGATGTCGCTGTTCGACCTGGGCGGCCACGGCGACGGCTGGTGGTTCGCGGCGCTGCTGCCGCTGGCCGCCGCGCTGGCGCTCGGCTGGTCCGCCCACCGGGGCCGGCTCGCCCCGCGCGACCGGGCCGTGCTGGCCGGCCTGTACGCGGCGCTCACCGCCGTGCTGCTGCTCGGCACCTCGATGTGGGCCACCCAGGACCGCCGCAACGCCGCCGCGGTCGGCGGCTTCTCGGTGCAGAGCCGGGACAGCCTCGGCTGGTCGGTGACGTCGGTGCTGGTCGCCGCCGCCGTCTGGGCGCTGCTCGGCGCGCTGGTGGTGCCCGCCGTGCTGGACGCCGTGCGCGGCACCCCCGCGCCGCTCCCCGCCCCGCCGCTCCCGCCGCTCCCGCCCACCGCCCCGGCCGTCCCGCCGGTGCCCGCCGCGCCGCCGCTGCCCACCGGGTCGCCGGTGCTGCCGGGACGGACCGTGACCGACACCCTCGCGCACGGCTCGGTCGAGCTGGTGGTCGAAGAGCCGCCGGCCGCCGCCGTCGCGCTCGACCGGGACGGCGACCCGCACGCCGCGTACCGCCGCCCCACCGAGGGCTGAACCTGACCCGGTCCCGGCCCGGACAGGGCAAAGGGCCCCGCGGGGGAACGGGGCCCTTTGTCACAGCACCCGGCGTCAGGGCCGCGCCGGTGCTGGTGTGACGGCGCCGGGGGAGGAGCGCCGTCGCGGAGAAGTGGTCCAACGGCACGCGCCGGGGCCGGATGGGCCTCACGGAGCGTGAGACGGGAGCCGTTCGCGTCAACGGCGACCCTCGGTCGGAGGTGTGCGGTGAGCCCCCGCCTTCCAAGCATCGTCCTGGACGAGGGCCTTGCCGTGCAACCGATTCGACGTAAATGGGGGGAAGGCCGGAACCGGACACGGCGCGCGGGAGCGCCGGACCGGACCGGCCGGGATGGTCACTGTCCGTGATAGTGGCTTGCGGGGCGTGCCGGGTGCACGCGGAGTGCTCCCGGGGTGCTCCCGGGGGGCGTACTGGGGCGTACGCCGGAGTGGCGGCTGACTGAGGTGTGGCGGCCGGCACCGGTACCGGCCGCCACACCCCGGGTCCGCCCGGTCGCGGACGGGTTCGCTGTCCCCTGCTGACCCGACCGCCGCACCGGGGCGCGGTCCCACGGCGGGCCCGTGCCCGCCACGCGCACCGGTGGACCGGAGATGATCCACGCGTGGTTCCGCCGCGCGGTGCCGCCAGCGCCTGGAGGGCGCCGGACGTGCCGTGCGGTCTCCCGGTGCAACGATTCGCCGGGCCGCGCGGTCACGGGCGGCGGCGCGGGCAGTCGGGTGAAACGCTCCCGGTAGACTCGGGGGTGACACCCCCCTCGTACCGCCGCCGGAAGGCCGTCTGTGTCCGCTGATACACCCGCCCAGTCCGTAGCCGAGAACGACACCGTCCTGGTCGTCGACTTCGGCGCCCAGTACGCCCAGCTCATCGCCCGCCGGGTGCGTGAGGCGCGGGTCTACAGCGAGATCGTGCCCAGCTCCATGCCGGTCGCCGAGATGCTCGCCAAGAACCCCAGGGCGATCATCCTCTCCGGCGGCCCGTCGTCGGTCTACGAGGAGGGCGCCCCGCAGCTCGACCGCGCGCTCTTCGAGGCGGGCGTGCCGGTCTTCGGCATGTGCTACGGCTTCCAGCTGATGGCCAAGACCCTCGGCGGCACCGTCGACAACAGCGGCGCCCGCGAGTACGGCCGGACCCCGCTGACCGTGACCCGCTCCGGCTCCACGCTGTTCGAGGGCACCCCGGACCGGCAGTCGGTGTGGATGTCGCACGGCGACGCCTGCTCGGCCGCGCCCGAGGGCTTCACCGTCACCGCCTCCACCGACGTGGTGCCGGTCGCCGCCTTCGAGAACGACGAGCGCAAGCTGTACGGCGTGCAGTACCACCCCGAGGTGATGCACTCCGAGCACGGCCAGCAGGTGCTGGAGCACTTCCTGTACCGCGGCGCCGGCATCTCCCCGGACTGGACCACCACCAACGTGGTCGAGGAGCAGGTCGCGCTGATCCGCGAGCAGGTCGGCGACAAGCGCGCCATCTGCGGCCTGTCCGGCGGCGTGGACTCCGCGGTCGCCGCCGCCCTGGTGCAGCGCGCCATCGGCGACCGGCTGACCTGCGTGTACGTCGACCACGGCCTGATGCGCAAGGGCGAGACCGAGCAGGTCGAGAAGGACTTCGTCGCGGCCACCGGCGTCAAGCTGGTCGTGGTCGACGCCGAGGAGCGCTTCCTGACCGCGCTGGCGGGCGTCTCCGACCCCGAGCAGAAGCGCAAGATCATCGGCCGCGAGTTCATCCGGGTCTTCGAGCAGGCCCAGGCCGACATCATCGCCGACGAGGGCCCGGCCGTGGAGTTCCTCGTCCAGGGCACCCTGTACCCGGACGTGGTGGAGTCCGGCGGCGGCACCGGCACCGCCAACATCAAGTCCCACCACAACGTCGGCGGCCTCCCCGAGGACCTGGAGTTCCAGCTCGTCGAGCCGCTGCGCAAGCTGTTCAAGGACGAGGTCCGGATGGTCGGCCAGGAGCTCGGCCTGCCCGCCGAGATCGTCCAGCGCCAGCCGTTCCCCGGCCCCGGCCTGGGCATCCGGATCGTCGGCGAGGTCACCAAGGAGCGCCTGGAACTGCTCCGCGAGGCCGACGCGATCGCCCGCGAGGAGCTCACCCTGGCCGGCCTGGACGCCGAGATCTGGCAGTGCCCGGTCGTCCTGCTGGCCGACGTCCGCTCGGTCGGCGTGCAGGGCGACGGCCGCACCTACGGCCACCCGATCGTGCTGCGCCCGGTCTCCTCCGAGGACGCGATGACCGCCGACTGGTCGCGCCTGCCCTACGAGGTGCTGGCGAAGATCTCCACCCGGATCACCAACGAGGTCAAGGACGTGAACCGGGTCGTCCTGGACGTCACCTCCAAGCCGCCGGGCACCATCGAGTGGGAGTGATCCCACCGGCAACCGTGTGACCGCGCCGCCGCTCCCCGCGCCAGGGGAGTGGCGGCGCGGCCGTGTGCGGGCGGCACCGGGCACAATCGGACCCGATCCTGTCGGCGGACGGCAGGCGGCGAGGGAGAGGGCGACGGCGATGGCGACGGGGACCGGCAGCACGACCGGCAGCACGACCGGCGGCAGGATCGGCGAGTGGAAGGCCCTGGGCGCGCGCTTCGCGCTGCTGCCGCTGCGGCTGTTCCTGGGGGTGACCTTCGTCTACGCCGCCTTCGACAAGCTCTCCGACGCGCACTACCTGGCCGGCGCCGGCGACGCCGCCTCGTTCTACTCCCAGACCCGGGCCGCCGAGGGCGGCAGCCCGCTCGGCTGGGCGCTCGGCCCCGCGCTCGACGCGCCGACCCTCTTCGGCCTGCTGGTCGCCTTCGGCGAGCTCGCCGTGGGCCTGGGCACCCTGTTCGGCCTGTGGGGCCGGATCGCCGCGCTCGGCGGCGTGCTGCTCTCCGCCACGCTCTGGCTGACCGTGAGCTTCCACACCACCCCGTACTACCTCGGCAACGACCTCGCCTACCTGATGGCCTGGACGCCGCTGCTGCTGGCCGGCACCCCCAACCTGTCGGTCGACGGCTACCTCGCCGCCCGGGCCGCCCGCGACCGGGCCCGCGGCCTCGCCGAGGACGCGGTGCGCCGCCGCGCGCTGCTCGACGGCGGCATCGCGGCCGTCGCGCTCGGCGGCGCCGGACTGCTCTCCGGCTCGCTCACCGCCGGCTTCGGCCGGGACGACGCCGCACCCGTCGCCACCGGCACCGGCGCCACCAGCCCCGTCCCGCAGCCCGGTCCCTCGGTGCCCGCCGCGCAGGTCCCGGTCGGCGGCTCCGCCACCGTCAAGGACCCGGCCAACGGCGACGCCGTCTACATCGTCCAGCCCGCCGCCGGGCAGTACGCCGGCCTCTCCTCGGTCTGCACCCACTCCGGCTGCGCGGTCAACCCGCCCAAGGACGGCAGGCTCTACTGCCCGTGCCACGGCTCGGAGTTCGACGCCGCGACCGGCGCCGTGATCACCGGCCCGGCGGTGAAGCCGCTGCCGAAGTACGGCGTCACCAGGAACGGCGACCAGCTGGAGCTCGGCCCGCAGCAGAAGGCCTGACCCCGCCGGTCAGTCCTCCAGGCTGCGGTCGTCGTCCCGGGCGCCGCCCCGGCCGCGCCGGGACGCCGCCACCAGGGCGCCGGCCAGGCCGCCCGCGCCGAGCACGATGCACGTCAGCGGCAGCACGAAGCGGCTGTTCACCTCGCGGTCGTTCAGCGAGGCCACCAGGTACAGCACCGCCAGCGCGGTGAACAGCCCGCCCGCGATCAGCGCGTACACGTCGAACCGATGCTTCCTCATCACCGCTCCACTTCGATGTCGCCGGCGCCCACGGTCACCGCGATCTCCAGTACGCCCTTCGACGGCTCGCCGTCCGGCACCTCGATCACCACGTCCTCGTCGGTGAACGGGTGGTCGAAGCGCTGACCGTCCGGCAGGGACACCTCGCCCGCGCCGTCGCGGATCCGCAGCCGCAGCTCCACGCCGTCCGGGACGGCCACCCGGACGTCGCCCGCGCCGACCCGCAGCGCGGTGGCCAGGGTGGTGCCGTGCGGGTCCAGCCCGGACAGGTCGAGCTCCGCGTCACCGGCCAGCAGCGTGTACTCCGGGCGCAGGTCCGCCGCCGCGGTCGCCGACCAGGCGCGGTCGCCCACGGTGTCGCCGACCGTCGCCGAGGTGCCCGCCGACACCGCCAGGGCCGCCGTCACCAGCAGCGACAGGACGGTCAGCCCGCGGGTGCGCCCCCAGCGGGCGCTGACCGCCATCGCCAGGCCCAGCGGCAGCAGCGCCACCGCCAGCACCGTCGACCAGCGCTGCTGCCCGTGGTCGGCCGCCGCCACCGCCCAGGACGCGCCCACCGCCACCAGCACCGCCGACGCCCCCAGCGCCGAGTTGCCGCGCTCCGCCTTCCGGCGGGCCTTCCACTCGCGGTGCCGCTCCATGCTCGCCCGGTGCCGCTCCATCGCCTCGTGCTGCCGGACCCGGTGCTCCGCCATCCGGCGTTCCATCCGCTCCTGGTGGGTCTCCTCGCGCGGCTCCTTGCGCAGCGGGTCGCCCTCCGGCAGGTCGGTGCGCTGCCACCACGGCAGTGCGGGCGCCCCCGGCGGCACCGGGCCGCCCCCGCCGCCGTACGGGTCGCGCTCCGGGTGCCGCGGGTCCCACAGGTAGCCGGACGGGCCGACCGGCGGGGTGTCCGCGGGCCGCTCGGCGTCGGTGGCGGCACCGCCGGGACGGGCGGCGCCGCCGCCGGCCGCCTGCTCGCCGTGCCAGGCCGCCAACCGCTCGTGCAGCTCCGCGCCGCGGTTCTTCCAGCTCCCGCGCAGGTCGCGGCCGACCGTCTCGCCCCAGGTCTTCCAGTCCGCGAACGGCCCGTCCGCCTCCAGCCGGTCCCGCGGGCCGGACGGCGGGGGCGGCAGCGGGTCGTCGTCGCCCTCGAAGCGGCGCCGCCGCTCCGGGTCGTAGCGCAGCGCCAGGAACACCAGCGCGGCCAGCAGCAGCAGCGGGAACAGCTGCCCGCCGTCGCCCATCGAGGAGAAGAACACCCCGGTGCCGATCACGGTCAGCAGCACCGCGCCGATCGACTGGCCGTCCACCCGGCCGGTCAGCACCCGCTGCAGCTCGGTGCGGCCGCCCTCGCCGTCCGCCGCCTCCCGCGGCACCACCAGCCAGGCCAGGCCGTACAGGAACAGCCCGAGCCCGCCGGTCAGGCCGAGCACCGCGATCACCACCCGGAACACCACCGGGTCGATGTCCAGGTAGCGGCCCAGGCCGCCGCACACGCCCGCCACCACCCGGTGCCGGGAGGAGCGAGTGAGCGCCGGGCGGCCCTCGGCGGGGGCGGCCGGCGGTTCCACCGGGATCTGGTCGTCCGTCATGCCCCCCATCCTTCCGGCCCGTCGGGCCCCGCCCAACCGTCCGGGGCCCGGGAGCGACCCTGAACTGTCCCTGAGGCCCTTCCGGGGGCGGACCCTGATGCGCGGCCGCACCGGCACCTGCCACCATCGGTGCCGTGGCCGCACCCGAGACCAGAACCACCGACCCCGCCCCGACCGAGGCGCCCACCGGCGCGCCGCCCTACCGGCGGCTCTACCGCAGCCCGCACGGCCGGATCCTCGGCGGCGTCTGCCAGGGCCTGTCCACCCACCTCGGCGTGCCCGTCACCTGGGTGCGGCTGGCGTTCATCGTGCTGTTCTTCTCCGAGGGCATCGGCGCCCTGCTGTACGCCGCGTTCTGGGTCGTGGTGCCGCTGGGCATCAACCAGGCCGCCGCCGGTGCCGACCGCCCGGCCCGCCGCCCCGCCGCCGGCCCCGGCCGCTCCGGCCGGCTGCGCGAGCTGCTGGAACGCACCTTCCACGGCGACGAGGGCGCCCCCGGCGCGGACGGCGACCGCCCCGCCCCGGTCGAGGGCCGCGGCCGGACCGGCAGCATGGGCCAGCTGTTCGCCCTGGTCGCCCTGGTCATCGGCGTGATGGCGCTGCTGTCCGCGCTCGGTATCCAGACCGCCAAGCCGTACGTGTGGCCGCTGCTCGCGGTCGGCATCGGCGTCGCCCTGGTCTGGCGGCAGGCCGACGACTCGCGCTGGCAGAGCTGGTTCGGCCTGGAGCCGGGCAGCCGCAAGGGCGCCTACCTGCGGGTGCTGGCCGGCGTGCTGCTGGTGGTGGCCGGCATCATCGGCTACTTCGTCACCCAGGGCGTCGCCTCGCCGCTCGCCCTGGTCGTCGAGTCCTCGCTGGCCGTGGTGGCCGGCGTGCTGGTCCTCGGCGGCCCGTCCATGCTGCGGATGTGGCAGGACCTCGGCGCCGAGCGCACCGCCCGCATCCGCGCCCAGGAGCGCGCCGAGATCGCCGCGCACGTCCACGACTCGGTGCTGCACACCCTCACCCTGATCCAGCGCCGGGCCGAGGACCCCAAGGAGGTGCTCCGCCTCGCCCGCGCCCAGGAACGCGAACTGCGCCTGTGGCTGTACCGCCCCGAGGCCGCCGCCGAGGACGCCCCCGACACCCTCGCCGAGCACCTGCGGGCGATCGTCGCCGAGGTCGAGGACCGGCACGGCGTCCACCTCGAACTGGTCTGCGTCGGCGACTGCCCGATGGACGAGAAGATCGCCTCGCAGATGCGGGCGGCCAGGGAAGCCATGGTGAACGCCGCCAAGTACGGTGGCGGTGGACCGGTCCAGGTCTACGCGGAGGTGGAGGGGAGGACGGTGTCGGTGTTCGTCCGCGACCACGGCCCCGGCTTCGACCCCGAGGACCTCCCCGAGGACCGCATGGGCGTACGCGAATCGATCATCGGCCGGATGCGGCGCAACGGGGGCACCGCGCGGGTGCGGCCCGCGCCGGACGGCGGGACCGAGGTCGAACTGGAGATGGAGAGGGCGGCAGATGACTGACGCAGCGTCAGGGACGGCGGCACCCGGCAGGCGGGCCCGGGTGGTGCTGGTCGACGACCACCGGATGTTCCGCACCGGCGTGCGCGCCGAGATCGGGCGCACCGACGAGACCGGCATCGACGTGGTCGGCGAGGCCGACGACGTCGAGTCCGCGGTCCGGGTGGTCGCCGAGACCCGGCCCGACGTGGTGCTGCTCGACGTCCACCTGCCCGGCGGCGGCGGCGTCGAGGTGCTGCGCCGCTCGGCCGGCGCGGAGGGCGTGCGCTTCCTCGCGCTGTCCGTCTCGGACGCCGCCGAGGACGTCATCGGCGTCATCCGCGGCGGCGCCCGCGGCTACGTCACCAAGACCATCACCGGCACCGACCTGGTCAACGCGATCTTCCGGATCGCCGACGGCGACGCGGTCTTCTCGCCCCGGCTGGCCGGCTTCGTCCTCGACGCCTTCGCCGCCACCGACACCCCGCCGGTCGACGAGGACCTCGACCGGCTCACCCAGCGCGAGCGCGAGGTGCTGCGGCTGATCGCCCGCGGCTACGCCTACAAGGAGATCGCCAAGCAGCTGTTCATCTCGGTCAAGACGGTGGAGAGCCACGTCTCGGCGGTGCTGCGCAAGCTCCAGCTCTCCAACCGGCACGAGCTGACCCGCTGGGCGACGGCGCGCCGGCTGGTCTGAGGGCCGCGGGGCCACTGCTCCCGGCCCCGGCCCCGACGGGGCTTCCGGGGGCGGGGGCACTGCTCCGTTCGGGGGAACCGGCGGCGTGGCGTGTGGTCCGGGCGGGTGGTGGGTGGTTTCGATGGGGGCGTGCTGTCCACCCGAACGCGCCGCTTCCCGGCCCGGTGCCCCGGTCCCGCCGGATGACCGTCGGCGCGGCCAGCGGTCCCGCGTCCCGCGAGGGCGTCGGGGCGCGACCGGTCGGCCCGCGGCGGGGACGGGAACGGCTGCGGGCGGTGGGGGCGTCGGCGTACCGGCTGGTGTGGCTGTGGCCCGCGCTGCTGACGCTGGTGTACTGCCTGCGCGGGATCGGGCGGCCGCTGCTGTGGGACGACGAGCTGGCGACCTGGAACGCGGCCGACCGCACGCCGCGGCAGATCCTCCACCTGCTGGCCCACCTGGACGCCGTCACCGGCGCCTACTACCTGCTGGTCCACGCCTGGTCGGAGGTCTTCGGGCACTCGCCGGCCGCCCTGCGGACGCCCTCCGCGCTGGCCATGACCGGCGCCGCCGCCCTGGTCGCGCTGATCGGCCGCCGGCTGTTCACCCCCGCCGCCGGCCTGGCGGCCGGGCTGCTGTTCGCGCTCGTCCCCGCGGTCTCCCGGTACGGGCAGGAGGCCCGCGGCTACGCGTTCGCGGTGCTGTGCTCCGCGCTCGCGACCCTGCTGCTGCTGCGCGCGCTGGACCGGCCCACCGGGTGGCGCTGGACGGCGTACGGGGCCGCGCTGTTCGCCACCGGGCTGTTCCACGTGCTCGCGCTGGCGCTGATCGTCCCGCACGCGGCGGTGGCCGGGTGGCGCTGGTGGACCGGTCGGGCGCGCGGCGTGCTGGTCGGCTACCCGGCGGCCGCGCTCGGCGCGCTGCTGCCGCTGGTGCCGCTGATCGTGCTCGGGCGGCGGCAGGTGACCCGGCAGCTCGGCTGGCTGGCCCGGCCCGACCTGCCGTACGTCGCCGAGACGATGTGGCGCAGCCTGTACGGCTCGGCCTGGGTCAGCCTGCTGGTGCTCGCCCTCGCCGCGCTGCCGCTCGCCTGGCCGGCCGGGCGCCGGCCCGCCGCCGAGGCCGGGCTGATCGCCGTCCTGCCGGTCCCGCTGCTGTGGTTCGCCTCGCAGGGCGGCACCTCGTACTTCCTCGACCGCTACCTGCTCTTCACGCTGCCCGCCTGGACGGTGCTGGCCGGGGCCGGGCTGGCCGCGCTGCGGCCCCGGGCGCTCGCGGTGGCCGGCCTGGCCGCCGTGCTGCTGTTCGGCCTGCAGGACCAGCGCGACATCCGCCAGCGCTACTCGCACACCCGGTGGGACGGCGCCGCCGCCGCCGCGCTGATCGCCGACGGCTACCGGCCGGGCGACGGCGTCGCGCCGCTGCGGTACGGGCGCGCGGTCTTCGCGGACGTCCCCACCGCGCTCGACGTCTACCTGCCCGCGCGGGTCCGGCTCGACGACGTCTTCGTCACCGAGACCGCCGTCGAACGCGGCGACCTGTACCCGCTGCTGACCGACGACCCGGCCGCCGCCCTCGACGGCGTCCCGCGGGTCTGGGTGGTCACCCCCGGCACCGGCGAGCCGTACGCGGGCTTCGACCCCGCCGAGGCCGCCGCGCTCCGGGCGGCCTTCCCGAAGGCCACCAGCACCCCGCTCAAGGGCGTCACCGTCACCCTGCTGGAGCGCTGACCGTGACCCGCGTCCTGACCGGACCCGAGCCCGGGCCCGGGCCCGCCGGCACCGCCGGCCCCGGCCGCCGCCGCGCCCTCCGCCCGCCGCGCCGCGCCGTCCGCGCCGCGCTGCTCGGCTACCTCGGCGTCCGGGCGCTCGGCGTGCTGGCCGTGGTCGTCTGGGGCGCCCACCGCGACACCGGCGGGCTGCGGCGGCTCGCCGGCATGTGGGACGCCTACTGGTACCGGCAGATCGCCCTGCACGGCTACGCGGGCACCGCGCCCGTCCCCGGCCCGCACGGCGTCTACGAGCCGTACGCGTTCTTCCCCGGCTACCCGCTGACGGTGCGCCTGCTCGCGCTGCTGCTGCCGGTCGGCGCCGCGGCCCTCGCGGCGGCCTGGGCGGCGTCGCTGGCCGCGGCGTGGGGGGTCTTCGCGGTCGCCGCCCGGCTGCACGGCGACCGGGTCGGGGTGCTCGCGGCCGTGCTGTGGGGCGTCCTGCCGTACGCCGTGGTGGAGAGCGCCGCCTACTCGGAGGCGCTGTTCACCGCCTTCGCCGCCTGGGCCGTGCACGCCGCGCTGCGCCGCCGCTGGGTCGCGGCCGGCCTGCTCACCTGCTGCGCCGGCCTGACCCGCCCCACCGGGCTCACCCTCGCGCTGGCGGTCTGCGTCGCCGCCCTGCTCGACCTGCCGGGGCACCGGAACCCCCGGGCGCTCGCCGGGGCGCTGCTCGCCCCGCTCGGCTCGGTCGGCTTCATCGCCTGGGTCGGCCGGCGCAAGGGCCGCTGGGACGGCTACTTCCGGGTGCAGGACGCCTGGCAGTCGCACGTCGACTTCGGCCGCTCCACGCTGCGCTCCTTCCGCCGGCTGCTGACCGCCGCCGAACCCGTCTGGCTGGTCGACGTGGTCGCCGCCGCGACCCTGCTGGCCGCCGTCGTGCTGCTGGTGCTGTCGGCGGTCCAGCGGCAGCCGCCGGTGCTGCTGCTCTACAGCGCCGCGATGCTGGCCCTGGCCCTCGGCGACGCCGCCTACTTCAACTCCCGGGCCCGCTTCCTGCTGCCCGCCTTCGGCCTGCTGCTGCCGGTCGCCACCGGCCTGGCCCGGGCCCGCGGCAACGCGGTGCCCGCCGTGCTGCTCGGCGCGGCCGCGCTGGTCTCGGCGGCGTACGGCGGCCACGTCGCCCTCGTCCACCCCGATGCCCCCTGAAGCCTGTCCGCGCCGAGCGGACCGGCCCGGGATGTCGGCGGCGGGCCATAGACTCGAAGGGCCATGAGTAGCCTCTTCGATGACCTCCCGCTCCCCGGCTTCGAGCGCCCCGCCGTCGGGTCGAGCCCCCGCCCCGCAGAGTGGTCCGCCGAGGAGGCGCCGCCGCCGGACGAACCGTACGACGAAGCCCCGTACGACCCCGGCCACGACGAGGAGGACATCCCCGACGGGCTGTTCGCCACCGACCACGCCGCCGAGGCCGAGCGCGACGCCTGGCACCGCAACGGCGCCGCCCGCACCGTCGTCGACCCGGCGCAGCTGCTGGAGGGCATGAACGACCCGCAGCGCGAGGCCGTGCTGCACGCCGGCTCGCCGCTGCTGATCGTGGCCGGCGCGGGCTCCGGCAAGACCCGGGTGCTCACCCACCGGATCGCCCACCTGCTGGCCGCGCGCGGCGTGCAGCCCGGCGAGATCCTGGCGATCACCTTCACCAACAAGGCCGCCGGCGAGATGCGCGAACGCGTCGAGGCCCTGGTCGGCCCGCGCGCCAAGGCGATGTGGGTCTCCACCTTCCACAGCGCGTGCGTGCGGATCCTGCGCCGCGAGGCCAAGCAGCTGGGCATGAACTCCAGCTTCTCGATCTACGACTCGGCCGACTCGCAGCGCCTGATGGCCCTGGTCTGCCGGGACCTCGACCTCGACCCCAAGCAGTTCCCGCCGAAGTCCTTCACCTCGAAGATCAGCAACCTGAAGAACGAGCTGATCGACGAGGAGACCTACGCCGACCAGGCGAGCAACGAGACCGAGAAGAAGCTCGCGGAGGCGTACTTCCTCTACCAGCGGCGGCTGCGCGAGGCCAACGCGCTCGACTTCGACGACATCATCATGGCGACCGTCAACCTGCTGCAGGCGTTCCCGGCCGTCGCGGAGCACTACCGGCGCCGGTTCCGGCACATCCTGGTCGACGAGTACCAGGACACCAACCACGCCCAGTACACGCTGGTCCGCGAGCTCTCCGGCGGCTCCGCCGGGCAGGCCCCCCGGATGACCGTCGACGGCGACTACCTGGACCCCGTCGAGGCCCGGCTCGCCCAGGTGCCGCCCGCCGAGCTGTGCGTGGTCGGCGACGCCGACCAGTCGATCTACGCCTTCCGCGGCGCGACCATCCGCAACATCCTCCAGTTCGAGGAGGACTACCCGAACGCGACGACGATCCTGCTGGAGCAGAACTACCGCTCCACCCAGACCATCCTCACCGCCGCGAACTCGGTCATCGAACGCAACACCAACCGCCGCAAGAAGAACCTCTGGACCGCCGGCGACCAGGGCGAACAGGTCGTCGGCTACGTCGCCGACGACGAGCACGGCGAGGCCCAGTTCATCGCCGAGGAGATCGACCGGCTCACCGACGCCGGCCACGCCCGGCCCGGCGACGTCGCGATCTTCTACCGCACCAACGCCCAGTCCCGGGTCTTCGAGGAGGTGTTCATCCGGGTCGGCCTGCCCTACAAGGTCGTCGGCGGCGTCCGCTTCTACGAGCGCAAGGAGGTCAAGGACGTCCTGGCCTACCTGCGGGTGCTCTCCAACCCGGAGGACACCGTCCCGCTGCGCCGGATCCTGAACGTCCCCAAGCGCGGCATCGGCGAACGCGCCGAGGCGATGATCGACGCCCTCGCCTCCCGCGAGCGGATCTCCTTCGCCGCCGCGCTGCGCCGGGTCGACGAGGCGTACGGGATGGCCGCCCGCTCCGCCAACGCCGTGAAGAAGTTCAACGAACTGCTGGCCGGGCTGCGCCAGGTCGTCGAGTCCGGCGCCGGACCGGCCGCCGTGCTGGAGGCCGTCCTGGAGGAGACCGGCTACCTCGCCGAGCTCCAGTCCTCCACCGACCCGCAGGACGAGACCCGGGTGGAGAACCTCCAGGAGCTCGCCTCGGTCGCCCTCGAGTACGAGAAGGACCCCGGCGAGCGCCCCGAGGGCGACGAGGGCCCGCCGGTCGGCTCGCTCGCCGACTTCCTGGAGCGGGTCGCGCTGGTCGCCGACTCGGACCAGATCCCCGACGAGGAGGACGGCGCCGGCGTCATCACCATGATGACCCTGCACACCGCCAAGGGCCTGGAGTTCCCCGTCGTCTTCCTCACCGGCATGGAGGACGGGATCTTCCCGCACATGCGGGCCCTCGACAAGGCCAAGGAACTGGAGGAGGAGCGCCGCCTCGCCTACGTCGGCCTCACCCGGGCCCGGCAGCGGCTCTACCTGACCCGCTCGGTGCTGCGCAGCGCCTGGGGGCAGCCCTCCTACAACCCGGCCTCGCGCTTCCTGGAGGAGATCCCCGAGAAGCTGATCGCGTGGAAGCGGACCGGCGCCGCGGCGGTGCCGGTCTCGCGCGGCTACTCGTCCCCGTCGGGCTCCGGCTACGGCTCGTCCGGTTCCTCGCGGGGCTCCGGCCACGCGGCGGCCTCGCCGAAGGCCGGCTGGGGCAAGTCCGCGCGGACGGTCACCGACCGGGAGGTCGTCGCGCTCGCCGTCGGCGACCGGGTCAGCCACGACAGCTTCGGCCTCGGCACCGTCGTCGCCACCCAGGGCGTCGGCGACAAGGCCCGGGCGACCGTCGACTTCGGCTCCGCCGGGCGCAAGGAGCTGCTGCTGCGCTACGCCCCCGTCGAGAAGCTCTGACCCCGGCGCCCTGACCCCGGCGCTCCGACGGCCGCGGAACTCCGACGGCCGCGCGCGGACGGGCCCGCGCGCTGTGATTTTGCCCTCTCTCGGCAGTCGGGGAGGGTGGCGGCCCCGCCGGGCGGCTACCCTCCCCTCAGATCTGTTAAAAGTGGTTAACACCGGGCCCGCGACCAGGTCGGCCGGGTGGTGGACAACGTGCTCGCAGGAGGCAGTCATGGTGGTGTCGGGGCCGATCCGAGTCGTGGTCGCCAAGCCCGGACTCGACGGGCACGACCGGGGTGCCAAGGTCATCGCGCGGGCGCTGCGCGACGCCGGCATGGAGGTCATCTACACCGGCCTCCACCAGACCCCCGAGCAGATCGTCGACACGGCGATCCAGGAGGACGCGGACGGCATCGGCCTGTCCATCCTCTCGGGCGCGCACATGACCCTCTGCGCGAAGGTCATCGAACTCCTCAAGGAGCGCGACGCCGCCGACATCAAGGTCTTCTGCGGCGGGATCATCCCCGACGCGGACATCACCGAGCTGAAGGCCCTCGGCGTCGCCGACATCTTCACGCCCGGGACCTCCACCCAGGACGTGGTCGACTGGGTGGAGAGCAACCTGCGCTCCGCGAGCTGAGGCCTCCGCCGAGGGCCCGGAGGGACGGCGCGGCCGCGTCCCTCCGGGCCCTTCCGCGTCCGCTCAGGCCAGTTCGGCGAGCATCGCCTGCCGGAAGCGGAGGGTCCCGGCGAGGCGGGTGAAGGTGTCGGACCAGGCGGTGTCCGGGGAGGTGTCGGAGGCCAGCGCCTCGACGGCGGGTGCGGTCTCCGGGGCGAGGGCGCGCTCGGTCATGCCGAGGACGCCGCTGTGGCTCCACGGGTAGGAGCCGAGCTCCGCGGCGCGCTTGAGGGCGGCGACGACGGCGGTGGAGAGCGGGGGCGTCCACGGGGTGGCGCAGGCGCCCAGGAGCTGGAAGGCGTCGCCGAGGCCGTGGGTCTGGACGAACGCGGCCGTCCAGGCGGCCCGTTCGGCGGGCGGGAGGACGGCGAGCAGCTTGGCCGGGGCGCCCGGGGCGCGGGTGTCGCGGCCGGGCCGCGGCGGGGCGCCGAGCAGCGCCCGGGCCCAGGCGGCGTCCTGTTGGCGGACGGCGGCCCGGGCCCAGGCCTCGCGGAGGTCCTCGGCCCACTCGGCGCCGTCGCCGTCGGGCGAGTCGACGGTGGGCAGGGCGAGCAGCCGCTCGGGGGTCAGGCCGGTGTCGGCGGTCCACAGGGCGAGCGGGGCCGCGGCGACCACCTCGCCGAACCACCAGGCCCGTTCGCCGCGCCCGGTGGGCGACTTGGGCGGTATGCCGTCGCGCTGCATGCCGGCGTCGCAGGCGGTGGGCGGGGTGACGTGCAGCCGGTCGCCGTCGTGGCGGACGGCGGCCCGGGCGCGGGCGGCCATCCGGGCGGCCAGGGCGGAGCCGGGCAGGGTGGAGAGGAGTTCCGCCGCGGTGGCCCGGACGTTCTTGGAGCGGTCGGAGAGCGCCGCCTCCAGGAAGTCCTCGTCCGCGGTGGAGAGCCCGTCCTGCAGGGAGTCGAGGAACAGCACCCGGTCCTCGGCCCGTTCGGTGCTCCAGGTGGAGGCGAGCAGGGCCAGGCCGGCCGCCGGGTCGGTGCGGCGGAGCCGGCCGAGGTGGGTCACGCGTTCCGCGAACAGGCCCTCCTGCCAGAGGAGTTCACCGGGCTGGTCGAGGAGCTCGCGGTCGTCGGCGGTCCGGGTGACGTACTTCCAGTCCGGGTTGTGCGGGGCCAGCCAGCGGCCCAGCGGGCCGGCCAGCGCGACCGCGTCGGCGCGCAGTTCGGAGCGGGCCCGGGCGGTGTCCAGCAGGGCCGGGACGAGGGCCGGCGGCAGCCGGTAGCCGCGGCCGCGGGCGGTGGCCAGCCACTGCGGGAGCAGCTCGGCGAGGTTCGCGGTGCTGCCGTGGCCGCCGCGGGTGCCGAGCAGGACGGCCAGCCGGCGGGCGGCGTTCTCCGGCAGCGCGGGCCGCGGGTCGGCCGGGGCGGGCGCGGGCACCGCGACGGCCGGGGCGGGCAGCCCGCCCGCCCGGCGGCGGACGGCGGCGACGGCGGCCAGGTCGAGCAGCGCGGCCGCCGGGTCGGAGCGGTCCAGGCCGGCCGCCAGCGGGCCGTCCGGGGCGGGCAGCGGGCGGCGGTCGGTGCCGAGCAGGGCGGCGCCCTGCAGCTCGGCCCAGCCGTCGGCGGGGGCGAGCGCGGGCGCGGTCATGCCCGGTCTCCGTTCGGCCGGTGGGCGGCGGTGCGGTGGCGGCGGCCCCAGCCGCTGGCCAGGGCGGCCCGGCGGGCGGCGTGGTGCAGGGTGATGCGGCGGACGGCGGCGCGCGGCCGGATGCGGGTCATGGTGTTTCCTCCGGTTGACGGCGGGTCAGGGGCGCCGGGGAGCGTCCTGGACCGTCGGGTGGTGCGGGCGTGCGGGCAGGGAGCGGCGGCGGCCGGGGCGTCGACGAGGACGGGCCGCCGGGCGGTGCGCGGCCGGACGCGGGCCGGGTCGGGCGCCGGACCGGCGGGCCGGGCGGGCCGGGTCAGCCCAGGGCGACGGCCCGGTGGTCGGCGTCCCAGGCGGTGACGGGAGCGAAGCCGCGGTGGCCGCACTCGCCGAACAGGGTGACGGGGTGGCCGGCGGAGACCGCGGCCAGCCGCCACAGGGCGGGCTCCGGCAAGGAACCCCGGCGTACCGGCAGGGTGTGGGTGCCGTCGGTGAGCTGCCAGCCGTCCGGCGTGCGGACCGGGACGACGTCGGCCAGCACGGCCGGCCAGCCGTCCAGCCACGGGTCCTCGGCGACGGCGGCGCCGTACTCGGCCAGCGCCCCGGCGGGCGTCAGGCCGGCCGGCGCGCCGGGCGGGGCGGGCTCCGGGTCGCCGTAGCGGGTGCCCAGGACGGCCCGCAGCGGGCGGACGCCCGGGTGGTAGGCCAGGTCGGCCTCCAGCAGGCGGCCGGTGGGCAGGGCGAGGTCGGGGGCCTGGCCGGGGCGGCCGAAGGCGAGCAGCAGGGCGTGCCGCCCGGTCTTCGCGCCGCGCAGCCAGACCCGGCGGGTGGTCAGCCGGTCGTCCGCGGTGTCCCGGCTGCCCAGGACGTGCCAGCGGTCCCGGACGGTCGGGCCGGCCAGCAGCTCGGCGGTGTCGGTGGTGAAGCCGACCCGGGTGCGGACGGTCGCCGCCAGGTCCTCGGGCAGGGTGTCGATCCGGCCGTAGGCACCGGCCAGCAGGTGCAGCATCGCGTACTCCTCCAGCAGTTCGTCCTGCGGCGCCTCGGCCAGCGCCCGGACCCGGGCGGCCAGGCCGGGGGCCTGGGCGTCGACCATGCGGGCGGCGACCTCCTCCCAGGCGCCGGCCGGCGCCGGGTCGGCCAGGCCCCGGCGCACGCCGTCGGCCAGCCGCAGCCGCAGCTCGCGGGCGCCGTCCGCGACCCGGGCGGAACGCCTCCCGGCCCGCTTCCGGGCCGCCTCCGGATCCGCCTCGGCGGCCTTCGCCCGCTGCTTGGCCGCCTTGTCGGCGGCCGCCCGGCCCCGCCCGTCCAGCCACTCCTCCACCCAGTCCGGCGGGGTGGCGCCGGCGGCGACCGCCTCCGGGCCGGAGGCCCACAGCAGGAGCAGCCCGAGGGCGTGCTTGCACGGGAACTTCCGGCTCGGGCAGCTGCACTTGTACGCGGGCGTCCCGAGCTCCACCGCCGTCCGGTACGGCGTGGAGCCGCTGCCCTTGCACAGGCCCCACAGCGCGCCCCGCCCGGTGCCGGTCGCCGACCAGGGGGCCGGTCCGGCGAGCTTGCCCGCGGCCTTCAGGGAGGCCGGGTCGGGCGCCAGCGAAAGGACGTGTTCGGTGCTCCAGCGTTCCTCCATGGCCACGACGCTAGGCGCCGGCACTGACAACTCCTCAGGGCCGCCCGGACGCCCCCCGGTTGTCAGTGGCGGACGGCAGAGTGGAGGTCGTACGGGGCGGACGGGAGGGCGTCCTCCCAGGTCAGTGCCCGTACGCATGCCTCTTCGCGCCCTGGTGCGCGGCGTCCTGACGTCCCGTGAGATCGGAGCAGTCGATGACCACCGAGACGACCAGCGAGGTCCTGCGGCAGCACGCCGAGGACGCGTTCGCCGAGGAGCTGGCCGCCCTCGCCCGGCACGACGACCGGACCAGGCCGGAGCGCTGGCGGCTGTCGCCGTGGGCGGTCGCCACCTACCTGCTGGGCGGCGAGCTCGCCGACGGCACGGTGATCACGCCGAAGTACGTCGGGCCGCGCCGGGTGGTCGAGGTCGCCGTCACGACACTGGCCACCGACCGGGCGCTGCTGCTGCTCGGCGTGCCCGGCACCGCCAAGACCTGGGTCTCCGAGCACCTCGCGGCGGCGATCTCCGGCGACTCCACGCTCCTCGTCCAGGGCACCGCCGGCACCCCGGAGGAAGCCGTCCGCTACGGCTGGAACTACGCCCAGCTGCTCGCCCACGGCCCCAGCGAGGACGCGCTGGTGCCCTCCCCGCTGATGCGCGCGATGCGCGACGGCCGGATCGCCCGGGTCGAGGAGCTCACCCGCATCCCGGCGGACGTGCAGGACAGCCTGATCACCATCCTGTCCGAGAAGACCCTGCCCGTACCGGAGCTGGGCTCCGAGACGCAGGCGGTGCGCGGCTTCAACGTGATCGCCACCGCCAACGACCGCGACCGCGGCGTCAACGAGCTGTCCTCCGCGCTGCGCCGCCGCTTCAACACCGTCGTGCTGCCGCTGCCCGCCACCCTGGAGGAGGAGGTCGAGATCGTCACCCGCCGGGTCGGCCAGCTCGGCCGCTCCCTCGACCTGCCCGAACTGCCCGGCGGCGCCGAGGAGATCCGCCGCGTGGTGACGGTCTTCCGCGAGCTGCGCGGCGGCCTGACGGCCGACGGGCGGACGAAGGTGAAGACCCCCAGCGGCACGCTCTCCACCGCCGAGGCGATCTCCGTGGTCACCAACGGCCTCGCCCTCGCCGCCCACTTCGGCGACGGCGTGCTGCGCGCGGGCGACGTCGCGGACGGCATCGTCGGCGCCGTGGTCCGCGACCCGGTCGCCGACCGGCAGGTGTGGCGCGAGTACGTGGAGGGCGTGGTCCGCGACCGCGAGGGCTGGAAGGACTTCTACCGGGCCGCCCGGGAGGTCTCCGCGTGAGCGCCGCCGCACCGGGCGCCGCCGGCGTGACGCTGCTCGGGGTGCGCCACCACGGCCCCGGCTCGGCCCGCGCGGTCGCCGCCGCGCTGGCCGCGCTGCGCCCCGACGCGGTGCTGATCGAGGGCCCGCCGGAGGCCGACGAGCTGGCCGCGGCCGCCGCCGGGACGGACATGGTGCCGCCGGTCGCGCTGCTCGCCCACGTCACCGACGACCCGGCCCGGGCCGCGTTCTGGCCGTTCGCCGAGTTCTCGCCCGAGTGGGTCGCGCTGCGCCACGCGCTGGACGCCGGGGTGCCCGTCCGGTTCATCGACCTGCCTGCCGCGCAGAGCCTCGCGCTCGGCCCGCGCGGCGGCGACGCCCCGGCCGGCGGCGACGTCCCGGCGGACGGCGACGCGCCCGGCGCCGACGGCGCGACAGCGGAGGGGGAGGGGCCGGGAGTGCCGGGGGGCGCTTCCGGGCCCGCACCCGTCGACCCGATCGCCGAACTCGCCGCCGCCGCCGGGCACGCCGACCCGGAGGCCTGGTGGGAGGACGCGGTCGAGCACCGCGCCCCCGGCGGCGACCCGCTGGCCCCGTTCGCCGCCCTCGCCGAGGCGATGACCGCGCTGCGCGAGCACCACCCGGCCGAGCGGCGCGACCTGGTCCGCGAGGCCGCGATGCGCCAGCAGCTGCGGGCCGCCCGCCGGGCCGGCCACCGGCGGATCGCCGTGGTCTGCGGCGCCTGGCACGTCCCCGCGCTGGCCGCCACGCCGACCGTCGCGCACGACCGGGCGCTGCTCGCCGAACTGCCCAGGAAGGTCAGGACCGAGCTGACCTGGGTGCCGTGGACGCACCGCCGGCTCTCCCAGCACACCGGCTACGGCGCGGGCATCGACTCGCCCGGCTGGTACCACCACCTGTTCACCGCCCCCGAGCAGCCCGTCGCCCACTGGATGACCAGGGTCGCCGCACTGCTCCGCGCCGAGGACCACCCGGTCTCCTCCGCGCACGTCATCGAGGCGGTCCGGCTCGCCGAGACCCTCGCCGCGGTGCGCGGCCGCCCGCTGCCCGGCCTCACCGAGACCCTGGACGCGGTGCGCGCCGTCATGTGCGACGGCTCGGACGTCGCGCTCGCCCTGGTCCGCGAACGGCTGGTGGTCGGCGACGCGCTCGGCGAGGTCCCCGACACGGTGCCCGCCGTCCCGCTCCAGCGCGACCTGGCCCGGCTGCAGCGCACCCTGCGGCTCAAGCCGGAGGCCGCGCCCCGCGACCTCGTCCTCGACCTGCGCAGGGAACTCGACGTCGAGCGCTCCCGGCTGCTGCACCGGCTGCGGCTGCTCGGCCTGCACTGGGGCCGCCCGTCCCGGGACGGCGTCAACTCCACCGGCACCTTCCGGGAGACCTGGCAGCTGCACTGGGAGCCCGAGTTCGCCGTCCGCCTGGTCGAGGCCGGCCAGTGGGGCACCACCGTCCGTTCCGCCGCCACCGGCAAGGCGGTCGCCGACGCCCGGGAGGCCGAGCTCACCGCCCTGACCGGGCTCGCCGAGCACTGCCTGCTGGCCGACCTGCCCGACGCGCTGCCCGAGGTGATGCGGCTGCTCGCCGACCGCGCCGCGCTCGACACCGACGCCGGGCACCTGGCCGCCGCGCTCCCCGCGCTGGTCCGCACCCTGCGCTACGGCGACGTCCGGGCCACCGACACCAGCGCGCTCACCGCCGTCGCGCACGGCCTCGCCGAACGCCTCTGCGTGGCCCTGCCCGCCGCCTGCACCGGCCTCGACGCGGACGGCGCGCACGCCCGCCGGGCCGAACTCGACGCCGTCCACCAGTCGATCGCCCTGCTCGACGGCGACACCGCCGAACGCTGGGCCGGCACGCTGGCCGCGCTGGCCGCCCGCGAACCGCACGGCGGCCCCGCCACCGGCGTCCCCGGGCTGCTGCGCGGCCGCGCGGTGCGGCTGCTGCTGGACGACGGCCGGCTCGACGCCGAGGAGGCCGGGCGCCGGCTCGGGCTGGTGCTCTCCACCGCCTCCGAACCGGCCGACGCGGGCGGCTGGGTCGAGGGCTTCGTCTCCGGCGGCGGCGCGCTGCTGCTGCACGACCCGACACTGCTCGGCCTGCTCGACGACTGGCTGTGCGGGGTCCCCCCGGAGGCCTTCACCGACCTGCTGCCGGTGCTGCGCCGCACCTTCTCCTCGCTGGAGACGGGCGTCCGCCACACCATCGGCTCCCGGGTCGCCACCGGCCCGCTCGGCGCCCCCGCGGCGAGCGCCGCCCCCGCCGCCCCGCTGGACGAGGAGCGCGCCGACGCGACCACCGAGGTGCTGGCCCTGCTGCTGGGGGTGCGGATCCCGCAGCCGCGGATCCCCCGCCAGACGGACCGCAGGGCCACGGCCTGAGCCGCCCCCTTCCCCTTCCCCTTCCCCTTCCCCTTCGCGCAGTTCCCCGCGCCCCTGACGGGGGCGGGGGTTGAGGAGTCACAGATGACGGTTCGACAGGACGACGAGCGGATGCGGCGCTGGCGGCTGGTGCTCGGGGCCGACGGGGACGGCACCGGGGTGCGGCTGAGCGGGCGGGACGCGGCGATGGACGGCGCGCTCGGCGCGCTGTACCGGGAGGACGGGAAGCGCTCGGCGGGTCTCGGCGGTTCGGCGCCGAAGGTGGCCCGCTGGCTGGGGGACATCCGGGAGTACTTCCCGACCAGCGTGGTGCGGCTGATGCAGCAGGACGCGATCTCCCGCCTCGGCCTGGACCGGCTGCTGCTGGAGCCGGAGATGCTGGCCGCCGTCGAACCGGACGTCCACCTGGTCGGGACGCTGCTGTCGCTGAAGCACGCGCTGCCGGAGACCACCCGGGAGACCGCCCGGACGGTGGTCGGCAAGGTGGTCGCCGAACTGGAGCGCCGGCTCGCCGACCGGACCCGTTCGACGGTCGGCGGCGCGCTGGACCGCAGCGCCCGGGTGAACCGCCCCCGGCACCGGGACATCGACTGGGACCGCACCATCCGGGCCAACCTGTCGAGGTACCTGCCGGAGTACCGCACGGTCGTCCCCGAGCGGCTGGTCGGCTACGCGCGGGCGCAGCGGGCGGTGAAGAAGGACGTGATCCTGTGCATCGACCAGTCCGGGTCGATGGCGCCGTCGGTGGTGCACTCGGCGGTGTTCGGCGCGGTGCTGGCGTCGATGCCGAGCCTGGACACCCGGCTGGTGGTGTTCGACACCTCGGTGGTCGACCTGACCGAGCAGCTGACCGACCCGGTGGACGTGCTGTTCGCGACCCAGCTGGGCGGCGGCACCGACATCAACCGGGCGCTGGCGTACTGCCAGTCGAGGATCAGCCGGCCGTCCGAGACGATCGTGGTGCTGATCAGCGACCTGTACGAGGGCGGGATCCGCGACGAGATGCTGAAGCGGGTCGCCGCGATGAAGGCCTCGGGGGTGCAGTTCATCGCCCTGCTGGCGCTGTCCGACGAGGGCG
This sequence comes from Kitasatospora sp. NPDC015121, assembly GCF_055562955.1. Taxonomy (NCBI): domain Bacteria; kingdom Bacillati; phylum Actinomycetota; class Actinomycetes; order Kitasatosporales; family Streptomycetaceae; genus Kitasatospora; species Kitasatospora sp. NPDC015121. Next base: position 68,978 of record NZ_JBVHEH010000015.1, on the reverse strand, counting down.
CCCCGGCGTACGACCACGAGCACGCGCGGGCGCTGGCCGCGCTGGGGGCCCCGGCGTTCGCCTGCACGCCGGACGCGTTCCCGGAGATCATGGCGGCGGCGATCGAGAAGCGTCCGCTGCCGGTGCCGGACCGGGGGTGAGCGGCCGGGCCCGGTGGCCGTCGAGGGGGACGGCGGCCACCCGTCCGGGTGAAGCGGTGGTGGGTCTCACCGCCCCACGCCCCCACTGGTGAGGGGCCCGGACCGGGACAGTTGTGACGGTTCTCACCAAGGCGGACCGGGCCCCGGGCGAAACACGCCGGTCGTCCGGGGATAACCTGCCATGCGGACGTGACGCGCGTGTTGATTGACGATGCGCCCGGCAACTGCGTGGGCCGCAAGGCCGTACATCTGCGTACCCGCTCAGTGTCGACGACCCGCAGCGAAGATCCTGCCGTGGCACGCTCGTAGAGACACATTCCGCGACCACGAACAAGGACAAACACGTGGACCTGTTCGAGTACCAGGCGAGGGACCTCTTCGCCAAGCACGGCGTACCCGTGCTTGACGGCGATGTCATCGAGACCGCCGCAGACGCTGCCGCCATCGCGGAGCGCTTCGGCGGCCGAGCCGTCGTCAAGGCTCAGGTGAAGGTGGGTGGCCGGGGCAAGGCCGGTGGCGTGAAGCTCGCGTCCGACCCGCAGGACGCCGTGGCCAAGGCCGAGGCGATCCTCGGCATGGACATCAAGGGCCACACCGTCCACAAGGTCATGCTGGCCCAGACCGCGGACATCCAGGAGGAGTACTACGTCTCCTTCCTGCTCGACCGCACCAACCGCACCTTCCTGGCGATGGCCAGCGTCGAGGGCGGCGTGGAGATCGAGGTCGTGGCCGAGCAGAACCCGGACGCGCTCGCCAAGATCCCGGTCGACGCCAACGAGGGCGTGACCGCGGAGAAGGCCGCCGAGATCGTGGCCGCCGCGAAGTTCCCGGCCGAGATCGCCGACCAGGTCGCCGACGTCCTGCAGAAGCTCTGGGTCGTCTTCGTCAAGGAGGACGCCCTCCTGGTCGAGGTCAACCCGCTGATCAAGTCCGGCGACGGCAAGATCATCGCGCTCGACGGCAAGGTCTCCCTGGACGAGAACGCCGAGTTCCGCCAGCCCGAGCATGAGGCGCTCGAGGACAAGGCCGCCGCCAACCCGCTGGAGGCCGCGGCCAAGGCGAAGGGCCTGAACTACGTCAAGCTCGACGGCCAGGTCGGCATCATCGGCAACGGCGCGGGCCTCGTCATGAGCACCCTGGACGTCGTCGCGTACGCCGGCGAGAACCACGGCGGCGTGAAGCCGGCCAACTTCCTCGACATCGGCGGCGGCGCGTCCGCCGAGGTGATGGCGAACGGCCTGGAGATCATCCTGGGCGACACCGACGTCAAGTCGGTCTTCGTCAACGTCTTCGGCGGCATCACCGCCTGTGACGCGGTCGCCAACGGCATCGTGCAGGCCCTCGCGCTCCTGGAGAGCAAGGGCGAGGCCGTCACCAAGCCGCTGGTCGTCCGCCTGGACGGCAACAACGCGGAGCTCGGTCGCCAGATCCTGACCGACGCCAACCACCCGCTGGTCGAGCAGGTGGACACCATGGACGGCGCCGCTGACCGCGCCGCCGAGCTGGCCAACAAGTAAGGAAGGGGACTTAACACCATGGCTATCTTCCTTACCAAGGACAGCAAGGTCATCGTCCAGGGCATGACCGGCTCCGAGGGCATGAAGCACACCCGCCGCATGCTCGCCTCCGGCACCCAGATCGTCGGCGGCGTGAACCCGCGCAAGGCCGGCACCACCGTGGACGTGGACGGCACCGAGGTTCCGGTGTTCGGCACCGTCGCCGAGGCGATCGAGAAGACCGGCGCCGACGTCACCGTCATCTTCGTCCCGCCGGCGTTCACCAAGTCGGCCGTGGTCGAGGCGATCGACGCCGAGATCCCGCTCGCCGTGGTCATCACCGAGGGCGTGCCGGTGCACGACACCGCCGCGTTCTGGGCCCACGCCGGCGCCAAGGGCAACAAGACCCGCATCATCGGCCCGAACTGCCCCGGCCTGATCAGCCCCGGACAGTCCAACGCGGGCATCATCCCGGCCAACATCACCGGCCCGGGCAAGATCGGTCTGGTGTCGAAGTCCGGCACCCTGACCTACCAGCTCATGTACGAGCTCCGTGACCTCGGCTTCTCCTCCGCGGTGGGCATCGGTGGCGACCCCGTCATCGGCACCACCCACATCGACGCCCTCAAGGCGTTCCAGGAGGACCCGGAGACCGAGCTGATCGTCATGATCGGCGAGATCGGCGGCGACGCCGAGGAGCGGGCCGCGGCCTACATCGCCGAGCACGTCACCAAGCCGGTCGTCGGCTACGTCGCGGGCTTCACCGCGCCCGAGGGCAAGACCATGGGCCACGCCGGCGCCATCGTCTCCGGCTCCTCCGGCACCGCCCAGGCGAAGAAGGAGGCCCTGGAGGCCGCCGGCGTCAAGGTCGGCAAGACGCCGTCCGAGACCGCCCGCCTGGCCCGCGAGCTGATCGCCGCCGCGCAGTAGTCAGCGGAAGCGAACGGTACGACACCGAGGCGCCGCGCACCGTCCCCCACCGGGACGGGGCGCGGCGCCTCGGCGCTTCGCCGACGGCCTCAGAGCGCGCGCGGCGGGGCGCAGGGCTCCACCGGGCCGCACGGGGCGGCCAGCGGCGGCGGCAGCGGACGCCGCTCGGCGGGCGGGGCGAGCGGCGAGCGGCGGGCCGCGAACGGGTCGGGGTGCGGCAGACCCGCCGAGGCCCCGGCCGGCGGGGGCGGCAGCTGTCCGGGCGGGCCGGCCAGCCGGGCCGGGACGCCGGGCGTCGGGCCGCACCACGGCGTCCGCAGCCCCGGGGCGCCGCCCGGGGCCGCCGGGCCCGCGCTGCCCGAACCCGCCGAGGTGCACGCCGCCGCCCGCACCGGCTCCGGACGCACCAGCTCCGCCGGGCCCACCCCCAGCAGGGTGGCCACCACCGCCGCGCCCACCGCCACGGTCAGCGCCGCCGCCCCGCCCGTCACCAGCCCGGTGTGCAGCCGGCTGTCCGCGACCAGCCGCGCGGCGGACGGCAACCGCGGACCCGGGCAGCCGTGCACCGCCGCCCGGTGCAGCAGACCCGCCAGCCGCTCCGCGAACTCCGGGTCCTCCGGGTCCGCGCCGACCAGCGCCGGCACCTCCCGGGCCAGCGCGGCCCGCGCCGCCCGCACCCGGCGCTCCGCCGCCGCCGTGCTCGACTCCACCTCCACCGCGACCAGCTCCACCGGCAGACCCAGCGTGTCGTGCAGCACCAGCGCCCGCCGCCTGGGCCGAGACAGCCGCAGCAGCGCCTTCACCAGCGCCCGGTCACGGGACGTCAGCTTCTGCGGCGGCTCCGGCGGCTCGGGCGCCCCCGCCGCGTCGACCGCGATCCGCCGCCGGGGCCGGCGCAGCAGGTGCGCCCGCCGCGGACCGCCCCGGTGCCACGGCGACAGCGCCAGGTCGAACGCCTCCCGGCGCACCCACCCCTCCGGGTCCGGCTCCGCCGCCACCTCCGCCCACCGGCGGCCGGCCGCGCCCAGCGCCAGGTGCACGCAGTGCGCGGCGCGGTGGCGGTGACCGGTCAGCAGGAACACCTGCTGGACCAGGCGGGCGTGGACGAGGGCGGCGAACTCCTCGAAGGAGGCCGGCACGGGGACGGGCTCCTCCCGGGGGAGCGCCGCCGTCGGGGGGAGCGCCGCCGTCGGGGGGAGCGTCGCCGCCGGGGGGAGTGCCGCCGCCGGAGGGAGCGTCGCCGCCGGGGGGAGCGGCGGGCCGACGAACTCGGCGGGCGCGCTCCCGGCCTCGGCCTCGGGCGTCGGTGCGGCCCCGGGTGCGGGTGCGGGTGCGGTTTCCGGTGCGGTCCCGGGCGCGGGGCCGGTCGCCCCGGCCGCCGGGGCGAGGGCGGTGACCAGGGCGACGGCCTCCTCGCGGTTGCGGACGCCGAGCTTGCGGATCGCCCGGTTGAGGTGGTTGCGGGCGGTGCCGGGGGCGACGCCCAGGTGCCGGGCCACGGCGCGCAGGTCGTCGCCGGCGGCCAGCCGGGCCAGCGCCTCGGCCTCGCGCGGGGCGAGGCGGCGCAGCAGGAGTTCGGCGTCCTCGCGTGCCCGGGGGGAGGTTCCGGTGGTCGGCTCGGGCTCGGCGGTCGAAGGGGTGGTCACCGATCTCCTCCGTGGCGGGTCCGTCCCGGAAAAAGGCACATGTACTGATAATCCGGGACACGGCGAAGGTTCGCGCGTTGACACCCCTCAACGGGTGGTCTTGGCAGCATGAGGGCCATGACGCAGCTGATGGGCCGTCCGATCCTGGGCCTGCCGAGCGACTTGGAAAGCCGCTCCACCCTCACCGACCTGCTCACCGGCGTCCGCACCGCGCTGCTCACCCTGTCCGTGGTCGCCGCCCCGGTGTTCGGCCTGTGGGTGCTGGCCCCGTACGGCGACGACACGGCCGGGGACGCGGCCCGGGCCGTGTTCGGGATCTGGCTGCTCGGCCACGGCGGGCCCCTCGTCCGGGGCCCAGGGGCCGCGCCGGTGACCCTCGCGCCGCTGCTGCTCACCGCCGTCACCGCCGTACTGCTCTCCCGGGCCGGCCGCCGCCAGGCCCGGCGCGCCCGGGGGCGCGGATGGGTGCGCTGGCGCTCCCCGCTCACCGTGTACGCCGGGTACCTGCTGGTCGCGGCCGTCGCCGTCGCCCGGAGCACCGACCCGCAGGCCCTGCTGCGCTCCCGCGCGGTCCCCGATCTGGCCGCCGTCGCCCTGCTGGCCGGTGCCGCGCTCGGCCATGGCCTGTGGTCCGGACTCGGCCGCCCGCTCGCCCTGCCCCGGCTCCCGCTGCCCCCCGCGCTCTGGCCGGACGGCGCCGGTCCGGCCGCCGGACGGGCCCTGGCCGGCTGGCTGCTCGCCCTGACGGCCGGCGGCGGCACGGTGCTCGCCGTCGCCGTCCTGCTCGGCTCCGCCGGTCAGGACGCGCAGCGGACCGGAGGCGGCGCCGCCGACTGGCTCGGGATGCTGCTCGTCTGCCTGGCAGCCACCCCCAACGCACTTGTCTGGTCGGCGAGTTACGCACTCGGAGTCGGCTTCGCGGTCGGCGCCGACAGCCACGCCGGACCACTCGGCACCCGGCTCGGCGCGCTCCCCGACTTCCCGCTGCTCGCCCTGCTGCCCGCCGACCGCGGCCCCGACTGGCACCTGCTCGCCTGCGCCGCCCCCGCGGCGGCGGCGGTCGCCGCCGCCCTGCTGCTCGGCCGCGCCGCGACCCGCTGGACACCCGTCCAGACCGCCGCCGCCGCCACCGCGACCGCCCTCGCCGCCGCCCCGCCCGCCCTGCTCGCCGCCCACCTCGCCGGCGGCGCGCTCGGCCCCGGCCGGATGTCCGAACTCGGACCGGTCGGCTGGCAGTTCGCCCTCGCGCAGACCGGCTGGCTGCTGGCCCTCGCCCTCCCCGGCGCGCTGCTCCACCGCTGGTGGCTGCGCCGGGGCGGCGACGGCGCGGGCCCGGTGGTCCGCGCCCGGGTCGGGGCGTACCGGCTGGTCTGCCGACTGGCCGCGTAGGCGGCGGCGCGGCGGCCGGAGAGCACCGGCGGGACCCGCGTTCACGCGTTCACGCGTCCTCGCGGCGCAGGGTGCGCAGCCCCGCCAGGACCGCCAGGGCCGTCCAGCCGGCCATCAGGAGGAGGCCGGTGGTGTGGCCGTAGTGGGTGCCCGGGGCGTCGGCGAGGCGCAGGGCGTACTGGCCGGCCCGGTCCGGGAGGAACTGGGCGGCTTCGCGCAGGCCGGGGACGGCGGCGAGGGCGGTGGTGCCGAGGAAGACAGCGGGAGGGAGCAGGCCGAGGGCGGCCGTCTGGTTGCGCAGGACGGTGGTGAGCGCCAGGCACAGGACGAGCAGCAGCGGGTGGTAGAGCACCCCCGAGGCCAGGGCCCGCGCGCTGCCCGGTGCGGACAGGTCGAAGCCCACCGTCGCGGCGGTCGCGGCGAGCTGCCCGCCGACGGTGACCAGGCCGACCGCCAGCCCCAGGCCCGTGCCGAGGAGCAGCTTGGCGCGGTAGAAGCGCAGCCGGTCCGGGACGGCGGCGAGCGAGGTGGCGAGCGTCCCGGTGGCGTACTCCTGGCCGATCAGCAGGACGCCCAGGCAGGCGACCGCGACCTGTCCGAAGTTCAGCCCGTAGGAGAGGCCCGCCATCGGGTCCTCGCCCAGCGAGGTGTCGGTGCGGCCGTACGCGCCCTGGACGCCGGCGGTGATCCCGGTGCTGAGCAGCACCGCGAGCAGCGGGGCCGCCCACAGCGGGCGCAGGGTCGCGAACTTCGCCCACTCGGCGCGCAGCGGGTGCGTCGTGGCGCTCATGCCGCCACCGCCCGGTAGTCGACGGTGTCGGTGGTCATCCGGATGAACGCCTCCGCGAGGGTGTCGTGGGTCACGGACAGTTCGACCAGCACCACACGGTGCTCGGCGGCCAGCGCGCCCAGCCGTCCGGCGTCGGCGTCCGGGACGTCGAACGCGCCGTCGCCGACGGGCACCGCGTCGGGGTGGGCGGTGGCGAGCAGGGCGGCCAGCGCGGCCGGGTCGACGGCGCGGACCCGGACCCGGCGGCGGCCGTGCCGGGCCAGGAACTCGCCGGTGGAGGAGTCGGCGAGCAGCCGGCCCCGGCCGATCACCACCAGGCGGTCGGCGGTGACGGCCATCTCCGCCATCAGGTGCGAGGAGACCAGCACCGCCCGGCCCTCGCCCGCGAGCCGGCGCAGCAGCTCCCGGATCCACTGGACGCCCTCCGCGTCCAGGCCGTTCACCGGCTCGTCCAGCAGCAGCGCGGCCGGGTCGCCGAGCAGGGCCGCCGCGATGCCCAGGCGCTGGCGCATGCCCAGCGAGAAGGTCCGGATCCGGCGGTCGGCGACCTCGGCGAGGCCGACCCGGGCCAGCACCTCGCCGACCCGGCGGGCCGGCAGCGCGTGCGAGGCTGCGATCCACCGCAGGTGCCCGGCGGCGGTCCGGCCCGGGTGCGGCGCCTGCGCGTCCAGCAGCGCGCCGACCCGGCACAGCGGACGGTCCAGCGCGGCGTACGGCCGCCCGTCCACCAGGGCCGTGCCGGAGGTCGGCCGGTCCAGTCCCAGCACCATCCGCAGCGTCGTCGACTTGCCCGACCCGTTCGGCCCCAGGAAGCCGGTCACCCGCCCCGGCTCGATCCGGAACGTCAGGCCGTCCACGGCCGTCCGCCCGTCGTACGCCTTGGTCAGGTCGCGGACCTCGATCACGGGAACTCCCCTCTTTCGGTTGCCGGTTCCGAGTCAACCGTCCGGCCCGGGCCGGCCGGATCCCGCGCGCGGGTGGTCCGTCTCCCTCCCGGGAGGGAGACGGACCACCCCGGTCCCGCCGGACCCGCCGGTCTCAGCGGAACGCGTCGGCGTGCTCGGTCAGGAAGGACTCCAGTCCGCGCGGGGCGCGCCCGAGCAGCCGGGCGACGGTGTCGGTCGGCCGCTCGGGGCGGGCGACCGCGAGCTGCTGGATCTCCACCACGTGGTCCGCCAGCCAGTCCGGCAGTCCGCCCTCCGCGGTCAGCCGGGCCCGCAGCTGTTCCGGCGTCAGCTCCAGGTGGCGGACCGGTACCCCGCGCAGCCGGCCCAGCAGTTCGGCGAGCCGGTCGAAGGAGCAGGTCTCGGCGCCGGTCAGGGTGTACGTCCCGCCGGCCAGTTCGGGCCGGGTGAGGACGGCGGCGGCCACCTCGCCGACGTCCCGGCAGTCGACGTAGTTGTACGGCGTCCGGCCCGTCACCCCCGTCACCGGCCCGCCGCGGGCCACCGCCGGTCCGAGCCGCAGGAGGTTCTGCATGAACGCGTAGGGGCGCAGCACCGTGGCGGTGACGCCGGTCGCGCGCAGCCGGGCCTCGACGGCGTGGTGGCCCCGGGCCACCGCGACCGGGGAGTCCGGCTCGGCCGCCGGGGAGGAGACCTTGACGACGTGGTCGATGCCGCTGTCCAGGGCGGCCGCGACCGCCCGCAGCTCGAACTCGACCTGCCGCGGGCCGTTCTCCATGGTGAGGAAGAGCTGGCGTCCGCCGCGGAACGCGGCGCGGAGCGACCCGGGGTCGGCCGCGTCGGCGCCGCGGACCTCGACCAGGGGGCCGGCCGCCGCGCCGAGGCGGGCGCGCAGCCGGTCCGGTTCGCGGCTGAGGGCCCGGCAGGGCACCGCGCCGCCGACCAGGCCGTGCACCAGCGCGCCGCCGGTCGCGCCGGTGGCTCCCATCACGATGATCATCGGTTCCCCTCCAGGGGTCGGGTGGTGAACCGGCGGCGCCAGCGCCAGCCGACGATCGCGGCGGCGAGCGCCGCCGACAGCGGCAGGTCGAGCGAGAGGCGGTCGAGCCACGGTCCGCCGGGGTGCCCGGTCCATCCGGGCAGCCAGTGCTGGGCGGTGCGGGCGAGGGCGAAGGCGAGGGCGGCCGCGAGCGCGGCGCCCGTCAGGGACAGCGCGGCCCGGCGCGCCGGACCGGTCGGGCGGCGTCGGCCGAAGAGCTGCAGCCAGCCGCCGGCCAGCAGCGCGACCACGGCCGAGGCGCCGGCGATCGACGTGCCGGCGGCCCGCAGCAGCTGGGCGTTCCCGCCGACGAGCGCGCCCGCGCCCGCCGTCAGCGCCGGGGCGGCGTAGGCCATCGCGACCTCCCGCCAGAGCGCGAACGGCGGCGGGCCGCCGGCCCGTTCGGCCGGTTCGGTCGGTTCGGCCGGTTCGTCCGGGGGTCGGTGGTCTCTGCTCATGCGGTCCTCCAGGAGATGGTAATTAGCTACCTAACTATGTGGGCGGGAAAAAGTCCCGCCGTCCGGCGGGACCGTGCGGGACTCCCCGGCTCCCTACTCCTCGGTCAGTGCTCCGATGCCCCGGGCGATCCGCTCCAGCAGCTCCAGGAACGTCCCGCGCTCGGCCTCGGTGAGCCCGCCGACCACCGCCTCCAGGCGCCGGAAGTGCTCGGGCGCCATCTCCCGCAGGCGCTGCGCGCCGCGCGCCGTCAGCACCACGACGGTGGCCCGGCCGTCCTCCCGGGAGGGGCGGCGGGCCACCAGGCCCTCCCGCTCCAGCCCGTCCACCAGGCCGGTCACCGTGGCCCGCGAGACGCCGAGGCCGGCGGCCAGCCGCGAGGGCGACTTCTCGCCGCCGCAGTCCTCCAGGTCGGCGAGCAGCCGGTAGCGGCCGGTGGAGAGGCCGAACCGGCCGAAGTGCGCCTCGGCCGCCTGGCCGAACCGGGCCCCGGTGGCCATCAGCCGGACCGCGACCAGGACGGCCTGCGGGTCGGCCGTCAGCCCGTAGTGCCGGATCTGGCGGGCGGCCTGGTCCAGGGTCGGCTGGGCGGATTCGCGGTCGGGTTCCTCGTGCACGGAAGTAATATGGCGGCTAATCACCGCCACCGTCAAGCCCGGCGCCGGCCGCCCCGGGGGCCCGCCGGGCCGGGTGGGGCAGGATGGCCGGATGCCCGCCCTCCTCGCCCCGCTGCTGCGCCCCGTGACGTACACCCGCTGGCTGCACCTGACGGTCGGGCTGGTGTTCGCCGGAGTGGTGCTGCTGGTCTACCCGGGGACGGAGGGCGTGTCGACCGGGCGGGCGGTGCTGGGGGCGGTGGCGCTGGACGTGCCGCTGCTGTGCCTGGCCGCGCTGGTGCCCGGGGTGCGGCGCGGGGAGGGGGTGCAGGCGCGGCTGCTGCTCGGGCCCGCGCGGGAGGAGGAGATCGGCGTCGCGCCGTCGGCGGGCTGGGCGGACCGGGGACGGACGGCGTGCTGGCTGGTCGCCCGGGTCGGACTGGGCGTGCTGCTCGGCGCGGCGACGGTGCTCGCCGTCCGGACGGCGGCGGACCTGCCGCTGCTCGCACCGCCGGCCGCCTTCGCCCTGCTCTGGCTGGTGGTGTACGCCGGGCGACTCCAACTCGCACTGGCCGTAAGGCTGTTGGGACCGTCCGGGGCGGAGCGGCTGGCCGTCGCCGAGGCCCGGGCCGAGCGGCTGCTGGAGCGCAACCGGCTGGCCCGCGAACTGCACGACTCGATCGGGCACGCGCTGACGGTCACCGTCGTGCAGGCGGGCGCCGCCCGCGAGGTCGCCGACCCGGCCTTCCGGGAACGGGCGTTGGAGGCGATCGAGACCACCGGACGACGGGCGCTGGACGACCTGGAACGGATGCTGGTGCTGCTGCGCGAGACCCCGGACGCCGTCGCCACCGAACGGCCCGGACTGGACCGCGCCGCCGAGGTCTTCGCCGCCGCGACCGCCGCGGGCAGCGCCGTCGACGCCCGACTCGGCGTCCGGGGCGCCGAGTTGCCCGGCGTGCTGTCCCGGGAGGCCTACCGGATCCTCCAGGAGGGCGTCACCAACGCGCTGCGCCACGCGCCCGGCGCGCCGATCCGGGTCCGAGTCGGCCTGAGCGCCGGGGTGTTGGAGCTCGACTGCCGCAACGCCCTCACCGGCGGCGGGAGTTCACGCAAGGGCGGCGGCAAGGGCCTGCGCGGGGTGCGGGAGCGGGCGGTGCTGCTCGGCGGCGAGTGCGAGGCCGGGCCGGACGGGCCGGACTGGCTGCTGCGGGTGCGGCTGCCGCTACGGTTGGGCCGGTGACGGTGATCAAGGTGCTGCTGGTCGACGACGAGGAACTGATCCGCTTCGGCCTGCGCGCCGTCCTGGACGCCCGACCCGACGTCGACGTGGTCGGCGAGGCCGCCGACGGCGCCGAGGCGCTCGCCCTGGTCCGCTCGCTGCGCCCGGACGTGGTGCTGATGGACGTCCGGATGCCCGGCCTGGACGGGCTGGCCGCGACCCGGGCGATCCTGCGCGGCACCGACCGGCCGCCGAAGATCCTGGTGGTGACCACCTTCGAGGCCGACGACTACGTGTACGAGGCGCTGCGCGCGGGCGCGGACGGCTTCCTGCTCAAGCGCTCCCGTCCCGCCGAGGTCGTCCAGGCCGTCCGGCTGGTCGCGGGGGGCGGGACGCTGCTGTTCCCGGCCGCGATCCGCCGCCTCGCCGCCGCCCGGGCCCGGGACGCCGCGGACGGCGGCGCGGTCGCCCGGGCCGGCCTGACCGGCCGGGAGGGCGAGGTGCTGCGGCTGATGGCCCGCGGCCTGTCCAACGCCGAGATCGGCGACCGGCTGCACCTGGGCGTCCAGACCGTGAAGACCCACGTCAGCGCCGTCCTCGGCAAACTCGGCGCCCGGGACCGCACCCAGGCGGTGATCGCCGCCTACGAGTCGGGCTTCGTCACCCCGGCCGAACCGGACTGACCGCGGGCCGGTCGCGGCGGAGGCGGCGGGGGTGCCGGGCGCGACGGGGTGCCGGTGTGCCGGGGGGCCTACTCGTCGCCCTCGGCGGACACCAGGTTGCTCAGCCAGGCCGGGACGTCGTACTCCTGGGCGCAGCTGTGGGCGGCTTCCTGGGTGACCGCGTTGTCGCGGCAGCCGAGGTAGTCGCGGTAGGCGATCTGGACGGTGAAGGCGCTGAGGGAGACGATCAGGGCGAGGCCGCCAGTGAGCAGGGCGCTGAGGGCGGCGGGGACCTGGGGGCGGACCGGGCGCGGGGCGAAGGGGTCGGCGACGGGCTCGGCGGGGGTGCGCAGGACGGTGACGGCGTACCAGATGGCGAGCAGGGCGAGCGGGAAGGCCAGCCAGTAGAGGCTGAAGAGCACCGTGAGCAGGGCGGCGAAGCCGGAGAGCAGGGCGTTGCGGGCCGCGCGGTGGGCCGGGTCGGCGGGGTCGAGCTTGGGCGAGCCGGGCTGCTGGGGGCGGCCGGGGTCGGGGCGCCGGCCCCAGGCCGGTGGCTGGGGGCGGTCCTCGTCGGGCTGCCCGTCCGGTCGCCGATCGTCCGGGCGCGGGGTGCGGGGACGCCAGGGCTGGTCGGGGGCGCCGGGCGGAGGGGGCGCGAAGGGGTTGCGCTCGCCGCTGTCCTCGCCGCTGCTCATGGTGTCGGCCGTTTCTGCTCGTCGGGTGGCCGCCCGGCGGTGGGGGAGTGGGCGGTCGGTCAATGATCCCCCAGGCGGTTCCCGGGCGTGCGGCACCCTGCCAAGGTCGGGTCGGGACGGGCGGGAGATCCCCGTCTCAACTACGCGCGTAGCGTTGCCGTCCGGTTACGGGTGGCCTCCCACCAGCCGTTATCGTGGTGACGGTCGGCAGCTTCCCACGGTTCCCCGGGCACCCGCAGCGCCGCGGCCCCCGGCGTCACCGCCGCCGGCTCCCGACCCGCCACCGCCCGTAGTGGCCCCACCGTGGGGTGGACGTACCAGCGGGCGACACCCGACGTACGGAGAATCGCGCCGTGGCTGCCGCTGACGCCCAAGTGTTCCCGCCCCGTACCCCCGGACCGGCCCGGCTGGTGGTCCTGGTCTCCGGCTCCGGCACCAACCTGCAGGCGCTGATCGACGCCGCCGCCGACCCCGCCTACGGCGCGGAGATCGTCGCGGTGGGCGCCGACCGCGCGGGCATCGCGGGCATCGAGCGGGCCGGCCGGGCGGGCGTCCCGGTGTTCGTCGAGCGGATCGCCGACCACCCCGACCGGGCCGCCTGGGACACCGCGCTGACCGCCGCCGTCGCCTCGTACGAGCCCGACCTGGTGGTCACCGCCGGCTTCATGAAGATCCTCGGCCCCGCGTTCGTCGGCGCCTTCGCCGGCCGCACCGTCAACACCCACCCCGCGCTGCTGCCCGCCTTCCCGGGGGCGCACGGCGTCCCCGACGCGCTGGCGTACGGGGTGAAGGTCACCGGCTGCACCGTGCACCTGGTGGACGCCGGGGTCGACACCGGGCCGATCATCGCCCAGGGCGTGGTGGAGGTCGAGGACGCCGACCACGCCGACGGCGGCGACGCGCTGCACGAGCGCATCAAGACTGTCGAGCGCAAGCTGCTCGTCGAGGTCGTGGGCCGGCTGGCCCGCGAAGGACACCGCATCGAGGACCGAAAGGTATGGATTCCGGCATGAGCGCCGCCTCCTCCGCCCCCAAGCCCGTCTCCGAGAACGTGCGCCCGATCCGGCGCGCGCTGATCAGCGTCTACGACAAGACCGGGCTGGAGGAGCTGGCCCGGGGGCTGCACGCCGCCGGGGTCGCCATCGTCTCCACCGGCTCCACCGCCGGGAGGATCGCCGCCGCGGGCGTCCCGGTCACCGAGGTCTCCGAGCTGACCGGCTTCCCCGAGTGCCTGGACGGCCGGGTCAAGACCCTGCACCCGCGCGTGCACGCCGGCGTGCTGGCCGACCTGCGCCTGGAGTCGCACCGCGCGCAGCTCGCCGAGCTGGGCGTCGAGCCGTTCGACCTGGTCGTGGTGAACCTGTACCCGTTCACCGCCACGGTGGCCTCCGGCGCCACCCCGGACGAGTGCGTCGAGCAGATCGACATCGGCGGCCCGTCCATGGTCCGCGCCGCCGCGAAGAACCACCCCTCGGTGGCCGTCGTGGTCGACCCGGCCCGCTACGCGGACGTGCTGACCGCCGTCCGGGACGGCGGCTTCGACCTGCTGACCCGCAAGCGCCTCGCGGCCGCCGCGTTCGCGCACACCGCCGCGTACGACGTCGCGGTGGCGAGCTGGTTCGAGGAGTCCGGCTACACCGGGTCCGAGGCCGCGTTCCCGTCCTTCCTCGGCAGCACCTGGGAGCTCGGCGACGTCCTGCGCTACGGCGAGAACCCGCACCAGCAGGCCGCCCTCTACACCGACGGCACCGGTGGCCTGGCGGGCGCCCGGCAGCTGCAGGGCAAGGAGATGTCGTACAACAACTACGTGGACACCGACGCGGCCCGCCGCGCCGCGTACGACCACGAGGCCCCGGCCGTCGCCATCATCAAGCACGCCAACCCGTGCGGCATCGGCACCGGCGCGGACGTCGCCGAGGCGCACCGCAAGGCCCACGCCTGCGACCCGGTCTCCGCGTACGGCGGCGTGATCGCCGTCAACCGCCCGGTGACCGCCGCGCTGGCCGAGCAGATCGCCCCGATCTTCACCGAGGTGCTGGTCGCCCCCGGCTACGAGGACGGCGCCCTGGAGGTGCTGGCCAAGAAGAAGAACCTGCGCGTGCTGCTCGCCCCCGAGGCCCCCGCCGACGCGCTGGAGTCCCGCCGGATCTCCGGCGGCCTGCTGCTCCAGCAGGTCGACCGGGTCGACGCGGCCGGCGACGACCCGTCCACCTGGACGCTGGCCACCGGCGCGGCGCTGTCCGCCGACGAGCTGGCCGAGCTGGCCTTCGCCTGGCGGGCCTGCCGGGCCGTCAAGTCCAACGCGATCCTGCTCGCCAAGGACGGCGCCTCGGTCGGCGTCGGCATGGGCCAGGTCAACCGGGTCGACTCCTGCAAGCTCGCCGTCGAGCGGGCCGGCGACCGCGCCGAGGGCGCGTACGCCGCCTCCGACGCGTTCTTCCCGTTCGCCGACGGCCTGGAGATCCTGCTCGCCGCGGGCGTCAAGGCCGTGGTGCAGCCCGGCGGTTCGATCCGCGACGAGGAGGTCGTCGCGGCCGCCGAGAAGGCCGGCGTGACCATGTACCTCACCGGGACCCGGCACTTCTTCCACTGACCGCCGCCGCTCCCGCGCCGCGACGCCGAGGGCCCCGCACTCCGAACCCGGAGTGCGGGGCCCTCGGGCGCGTCCCGCCGGCTAGCGCTTGATCACCACGGTGCCGGCCGCCCGGTCGTGCCAGCCCTGCTGCTTGCCGGAGTTGTCGAACAGCGGGGACAGGTAGACCAGTGCCGCGCCGATGTAGCAGACCAGGACGCCCGCGATCGGGAGGATGAAGCGGAGGAAGGCGCTGCCCAGGCCCGGGTACTCGCCGTCGCGCTCCCGGACCACCCGCAGGCCCAGCGCCAGCTTGCCGACGGTGCCGCCCGCCAGCGAGACCATCAGCCACTCGTAGACCAGCATGAACACGAGGGCCACCAGCGTCATGACGCCGACCGCGATCAGCACGTTGGTGTTCGTGTCGTCCGTGCACGCCGAGTAGTCGGCGAAGCTGTTCGACCTGCAGCTCTCGGGCTCGTCCAGCAGGCCCATCGCGCCGGCCAGGCCCGCGAACATCGCGAGGCTCAGGAACACCGAGACGACCACGCTGTCCAGCAGCCGGGCCAGGAAGCGCTGCCCCATGTTCGCGACCCGCACCGGGCCGAGCTTCGCCAGGTTCAGGTAGCCGTTGGCGACCTGCGGCACGCCCGGCATCTGCGGGTAGCCGTACCCGACCTGCGGCGGCACCTGCTGCTGCGGGTAGCCGTAGCCGTAGTCGGCCGGCGGCGGGGCCTGCTGGGGGTAGCCGTACCCGGGCGGCGGGGCCTGCTGCGGGTAGCCGTAGCCGGGCGGCGGGGCCTGCTGGCCGTACGGGTTGTTCGGGTCGGGCGGGTAGCTCATCGGTGCCTCCGGCAGGAAGGAGCGTGGAACGGGACGAACGGGGGGACGGGCGAGCGGGGACGCCGATCGCGGGGCAGAGTAGCGGACCATCCCGAGCGGCCACCGGTCAACAGCCACCGGGGCACCGCCGGTTCAGAACCGCAGCGGGCCGAGCCGGACCAACTCCCAGACCCAGGCCACCGCCAGCACGGCGACCGGCAGCAGGTCGCGGCCTGCGGCCGGCAGCCCCCGCCACCGGCGGCCGAGCCCCGACGGCCGGGCCACCAGCAGCAGGACGGCCGACGCGGTCACCGGGTTCGCCGCCAGCGCCGACAGCACCCGGCCGTGGCCCGCCTCGACGAACACCGTCGTGCTGCCGCACAGCGGACACGGCACCCCCGTCAGCAGCCGCAGCGGGCACAGCACCCCCGGATCGCGCAGGTCGTGCGCCGCCGCCACCGCGACCGCCACCCCGGCGGCCAGGCCGGCCCGCACCAGCACCCCCGGCCAGCGGCGGGCCGCCGGCAGGGCCGTGCGCGGACGGTGCGGATCGCCCACTGTCGTGCCCTTCCCCCGCTCGTCCCCGGCCGGTCCGCCCCGCCCGTCGGCGACGGCCCGTCACCGGCGCGGCGGCGACCGCCCCGCCATCGTGGTCCGACCGGCCCCGCGCTGTCCAGCCGCCCGGGCGCCGCCCCGCCGCCCCGCCGCTTCCCGCCGCTCCCGCCCCCGCCGCGACGGCGCGCCGTCCGGCAGGCGGTCCGGCGGCACGGCCCCCGCCGGGATCCGGGAGAATGGACCCATGACTGCCCAGATTCTCGATGGCAAGGCCACCGCGGCCGCGATCAAGTCCGAACTCGCCGTCCGCGTGGCGGCCCTCAAGGAACGGGGCATCGTCCCCGGCCTCGGCACCGTCCTGGTCGGCGACGACCCGGGCAGCCGGTGGTACGTCAACGGCAAGCACCGGGACTGCGCGGAGATCGGCATCGCCTCGATCCAGCGCGAACTGCCCGCGACCGCCACCCAGGAGGACGTCGAGAACGTCGTCCGCGAGCTCAACGCCGACCCGACCTGCACCGGCTACATCGTCCAACTGCCGCTCCCTAAGGGCCTGGACCAGAACCGCGTGCTCGAACTCATGGACCCCGACAAGGACGCCGACGGCCTGCACCCGACCTCGCTCGGCCGCCTCGTCCTCGGCATCGACGGCCCGCTGCCCTGCACCCCGCTCGGCATCGTCGAACTGCTCCGCCGCCACGACGTCCCGCTCGACGGCGCCGAGGTCGTCGTGGTCGGCCGCGGCATCACCGTCGGCCGCTCCATCGGCCTGCTGCTCACCCGCCGCAGCGAGAACGCCACCGTCACCCTCTGCCACACCGGCACCCGCGACCTCGCCGCGCACCTGAGGAACGCCGACGTCATCGTCGCCGCCGCCGGCGTCCCGCACCTGGTCAAGCCCGAGGACGTCAAGCCCGGCGCCGCGATCCTCGACGTCGGCGTCTCCCGCAGCGAGGGCAAGATCGTCGGCGACGTGCACCCCGGCGCCGCCGAGGTGGCCGGCTGGATCTCCCCCAACCCCGGCGGCGTCGGCCCGATGACCCGCGCGATGCTCCTCAACAACATCGTCGAAGCGGCCGAGCGCCGCGCCGGCCTCTGACACCGGTGCCCGCCGTCATGCGGCGCGGCCGCCGCCGTCCCCCCGTCACCACCCAGGGCACCCTGCCGCCCGAGGGTTCCGCCGCCGCGCTCGACCGCCGGCACGCCCTCGCGCTGCGCCAGTGGCCGATCACGCTGGTCCTGGCCGTCGCCGGGGCCGGCCTGCTCGCCACCTGGGCCGGTCACTTCCGCCTCGGCCTGATCACGGTCGGCGCGGCGCTGCTGCTCGGCGCGCTGCTCCGGCTCGGCCTGCCCGACGTCGGCCTGCTGGCGGTCCGCAGCCGGTTCACCGACGTCACCCTGATGTTCCTGCTCGGCGGCGCGATCGTGCTGCTCACGCTGGTCGCCCAGCCCGACCCGTGGCTGCGGGTCCCGGCGCTGGAGAACGTCGGACGGCTGATCGGGCACCCGATGCGCTGACGCGGGCCGGGGGACGGGCGGGCCGGCACCCCGGCCCGCCCGTCCCGCCCCGGCCGCCGCGAGCCCCGGTCGGTGGGGCCGAGCGCCTTGCGATAGCCTTGCCCAGGTCTCTCGATATCGAGAGATCATCCTCGGCTCCAGCGCGCCGGTGTGCCTGGGGCACCTGGCGATCGCAGGAGAAGGCTGAAATGACTCGCACCCCCGTCAATGTCACCGTCACCGGAGCCGCCGGCCAGATCGGCTACGCGCTGCTCTTCCGCATCGCCTCCGGTCACCTGCTGGGTGCCGACGTCCCGGTGAACCTGCGCCTGCTGGAGATCCCGCAGGGCGTGAAGGCGGCCGAGGGCGTCGCCATGGAGCTGGACGACTGCGCGTTCCCGCTGCTGCGCGACATCACCATCACCGACCAGGCGAACGTCGCGTTCGACGGCGCCAACGTCGCGCTGCTGGTCGGCGCCCGTCCGCGCACCGCGGGCATGGAGCGCGGCGACCTGCTCTCCGCCAACGGCGGCATCTTCGGCCCGCAGGGCAAGGCGATCAACGACAACGCCGCCGACGACATCAAGGTCCTGGTGGTCGGCAACCCGGCCAACACCAACGCCCTGATCGCCCAGCGCAACGCCCCGGACGTGCCGGCCGAGCGCTTCACCGCGATGACCCGCCTGGACCACAACCGCGCCGTCGCCCAGCTCGCGAAGAAGGCCGGCGTCACCGTCGAGGACGTCAAGAAGGTCACCATCTGGGGCAACCACTCGGCCACCCAGTACCCGGACCTGTTCCACGCCGAGATCTCCGGCAAGGCCGCCTTCGACGCCGTCGGCGCCGACCAGGAGTGGGTCGAGAACTTCTTCATCCCGAAGGTCGCCAAGCGCGGCGCCGAGATCATCGAGGTCCGCGGCGCGTCCTCGGCCGCCTCGGCCGCGAACGCCGCCATCGACCACGTGCACACCTGGGTCAACGGCACCCCGGCGGGCGACTGGACCTCGATGGGCATCGTCTCCGACGGCTCGTACGGCGTGCCCGAGGGCCTGATCTCCTCCTTCCCGGTCACCACCAAGGACGGCAAGTTCGAGATCGTCCAGGGCCTGGACCTCTCCGAGTTCGACCGCAAGCGGATCGACGCCTCGGTCGGCGAGCTCGCCGAGGAGCGCGACGCGGTGCAGGAGCTCGGCCTCATCTGAGCGCCGCCCTTCCGGGACCGAGCACCGTGACCGGGTCCGCCGCGCAGGCGGGCCCGGTCACCTGCGCGCCAGCAGCGCCACGCTCAGGCCGGAGACTCCGCCCTGCCTGCTGGACGGGAAGTGCCGTTCCAGGATCCGCTGCTCACCGTGCAGGCCGGACTCCGGCTCGGCGCACAGGCGGGGCCACAGGTCGTCGCGCTGCTGGCCGTACACGGCGCCGTCGCCGACGATCGGGGCCGCGGGACGGTGGTCGAGCGGGGCGAACCAGGTCAGCGGCTTCGGGAGCTCGTAACGGGCGTGCGCGAGCAGGGTGCGTACCGCGATCTGGTCGGAGAGCACGAGCAGGCCGAGGACGGCCGGCGCAGCCACCGAGCCGCGCAGCCGGACCAGAACGCAGGCGGCGGCAGCACGAAGGACAGGTACTTCGGGGTGAAGTACGAGTGGGGCCGTACCGGTAGACCACCCACAGCAGCAGGACCGGCGGCAGGACGCCGCCCGCCAGCACCACGAAGGCGTACGAGTGGGCCTGCTGACCCTACCGGGCGACGATTCGCGCGAAGGCGAGCAGCAGGTCCGCTCAGGCCGAACATCGGTCGGCCGACGCGGTGCAGGCTGCGGCGCCGGTCATAGCCAGCACCGTCGGCAGGCGCGGCACCGGTGAGGCCCCGCCCGCTGGAGGACGCGAGCGGGGACGGGGCGGCCCGAGCCATGAGCGCGGTCCTCCGCTTTCGACCGGTAGGCGCCCGAACCAGTGCGATCGAGCGGTTTCCGCCGATTTTATCGCCGTACGTCGATCCGCCGGGCCCGGACCTCGATGGACATCATCTCCGACGGCTCATGCGGCGCGTCCGAGGGCCTGATCTCCTGCTTCCCGGTCGCCGCCGAGGAGTGCGACGCGACCCGGGACTCGAACATGAGTACCAATTGGACGAAGGAACCGTGAAGGGCCTTCATCTGACGGTTCGTTACTTGTTAAAGATATTTAAAAATTAATTCTCCATCGCTTCGCCTGCTGATGACTTGACGGCGCATGGGCTGCCATAGTCTCCGTCGACCTGGTGAATATGCCAGGAAAACGTGCCGTATGCATGGTCTGCCAAGGAGTTTTCGCGTACATGTTCAGTTCGAATCTGATCCGCTCCATCGGGAAGCGGTCAGATATTTTGTCCAGATCATCCGGTTCAAAGAGTCTTGGGATGATATGCGTCGGGACTCTCGTCGTTTCGTTGGCGGCGTCCCCGGCATTTGCCGCCCCTACCGCTTCCAGTAAGCCCGCGGTGGCGGGTGCGGCGGCGGTGAAGGAGGTGAAGTCCCTCGGGGTGAAGAGGATCGAGGTGTCGGGGGACGCGCAGCGTTCCTTCGTGCCGAAGGCGACGGCGTGGCCGAAGGCGGCCTGGGGTCGGTCGGCTTCGGTCGCGGCGGGCGCGAAGTCCCAGGCGGCGGGGACGCCGGTGTGGGTGCAGGGTGGGTCGTCCGCCGCGCCGGCGGTGGACGTGAAGGTGCTGGACCAGACGAAGAGCGCCCAACTGGGCCTCTCCGGTGTGGTGTTCACGGTGGACGGCGGTGACGCGCGCGGCAAGGCGCGGATCGGCGTCGACTACTCGTCGTTCGCGGAGGCGCTGGGCGGCAACTACGCCTCCCGGCTGCGGTTGGTGTCGTTGCCGGCGTGTGCGCTGACCACGCCGGAGCTGGCGTCCTGCCGGGTGCAGACGCCGCTGGCCACGGACCGTGACGCGACGGGCAGGTCCGTCTCGGCCGAGGTCGACCTCGGTTCCGCCGGTGCGGTGAAGGCGAATGCCGAGGATGCGTCGGGCTCGAAGATCGTCTCGGCGGTGTGGTCGGGCGACGCCTCGGTCGCGGAAGCAGCGGAGACCTCTGCCCCAATGGTGCTGGCCGCAGCCGCCTCCAGCGGCGCTGACGGTTCCTCCGCGGGCTCCTACGGGTCCAGTTCCCTCGGTCCGAGCGGATCGTGGGTGGGGGGAGGTTCCACGGGAGCGTTCACCTACTCCTACCCGGTCGCCACTCCCGGTGCGTCGACGGAGCTCACCCCGAAGGTTGAACTTTCCTACGACTCCTCCGTAGTGGACGGGAAGACGGCGAGCACCCAGGCGCAGGCGTCGTGGATCGGTGACGGCTGGACGATGCCGGAATCCTTCATCGAGCAGACCTTCGCCTCCTGTTCGGACGACCCGGAGGGTTCGGCCTCACCGAAGTCGACCGACGACCAGTGCTACGCGGGCCAGATCCTGACCCTGTCACTGAACGGCTCCTCAACGGCCATCGTGTGGGACAAGGCCAAGGGGACCTTCACGTCGTCGAACGAGGACGGCGCGAAGATCGCGCACGTCACCGGTTCGAACAACGGGACGGGGACCTACAACACCGACTACTGGACGGTCACCGACCGGTCGGGGACGGTGTACTCCTTCGGGCGCAACCAGCTGCCGGGGTGGAGTGCGGGCAAGGCGGCCACCAACTCGGTGGACTCGATGCCGGTGTACTCCTCCCACGCGGGCGACCCGTGCTACAACGCCTCGGGCTTCGACGCCTCGGTGTGCACCATGGCCTACCGGTGGCACCTGGACTACGTGACCAGCGTCCAGGGCTCCGCGATGTCCTACTACTACACGCAGGACACGAACTACTACGGGCAGAACAACGGGGCGTCGAACACGAAGTACGTGCGCGACTCGTACCTGGCCCGGATCGACTACGGCTTCAAGGACGGCGGCGCCTACGGCACCGTCCCGGACCAGGTGGTGTTCACCACCGGTTCGCGCTGCGTGGCCACCACCTGCGACCCCATCTCGGCGGCCAACAACGCGGCCCAGTACCCGGACGTGCCGTTCGACCTGATCTGCAACCAGGGCGCCACCTGTTCGCAGAAGTCGCCGTCGATGTTCTCCACCGTGCGGCTCAAGCAGATCACCACCAGGCAGTGGGAGACGCCGAGTTCGCAGTACAAGCCGGTCGACACCTACGACCTGGCGCAGACCGAACCGCCGACCGGTGACGGCACCTCGCCGACCCTGTGGCTGGCTTCGGTCACCCGCACCGGCAACGACACCTCGGCCGGCGGTTCCGGTTCGATCGCGCTGCCGCCGGTGAAGTTCGCGGGCACCACGATGCAGAACCGCGTCGACACCGCCAACTACCCCGGCATGTTCCGCTACCGCCTGACCTCGATCACCACCGAGATGGGCGCGGTCACCGGTATCAGCTACGGCCTGCCCAACCCCTGCACCGCCTCCTACGTCGCCTCCGCGAACGCCTCGGCCAACACCAACTCCTGCTACCCGGTGCGCTGGACGCCGAAGTTCTACACAGCGCCGATCACCGACTGGTTCCACAAGTACGCCGTCACCCAGGTGTTGGAGGCCGACGCCACCGGCGGCGCCCTGCAGAAGAACACGAGCTACGAGTACGGCGGCGGCGCCGCCTGGCACTACGACGACAACGAGATCGTCAAGGCCAAGGACCGCACCTGGGGCCAGTTCCGCGGCTACGCGACCACCACCGTGCGGGTCGGTGATGGCACCAACAACCCGAAGACCAAGAACACCACCGCCTACTACCGGGGCATGGACGGCGACTACCTGACCGCCACCACCACCCGCAGCGTCAGCGTCACCGACTCGCAGGGCGGCGTCCACGCCGACAGCGGCCAACTCGGTGGCTACACCCTGGAAAGCACGGCGTACAAGGGTGATGGGGGACCGGTCGAGAATTCGACCATCACCTCGTACTGGATCTCACCGGCCCTGGCGACCCGTAGCCGTACCGGACTTCCCGATCTCGCCTCCATCGTGGTGCGTCCGATCGAGAGCCTCACCCGGCAGGCCGTCACCTCCGGTGGCAGCACCACCTGGCGTCTCACCGAGATCGACACGAGCTACAACGCGATCGTGAACGATGTCGAGTTCGGGCTCCCGAAGGTCACGTACACGCACACCGTCCCGGCGGATCCGGCGTACGACTCCTGTGCCACCACGGCGTACGCGCCGGCCAACACGGCGAAGAACCTCGTGGGCCTGGTGGCTGCGGAGGAGACCGACTCCGTCGCCTGCTCCGGCTACACGGCGGGCTCGAAGCCGTCGGTGCCCGGTTCGGTCAACACGCTGGGCGCGCCGTCCTCGGTGAACCGTCCCGCGCAGGTGATCTCCGCCAGTCGGACCTTCTACGACGACAACACCTACTCGACCGCTTTCCCGCAGGCCGCGGCGCCCGCAGTCGGTAACCCCACGATGGTGCAGCAGGCCGCCGACTTCACGGGCGGGGCGTTCAGCTGGCAGACAGTGAAACGCCAGACCTTCGACGCCTACGGGCGACCGTTGGTCAGCTACGACGCAAACGGCAACGCCTCCACAGCCGCCTACACGGTGGACACGGCGGGACTGACTACCAGTCAGACCGTAACCAACGCCAAGAACCAGAAGGTCACCACTGGCTTCTCCCCGGCACGCAACCTGACCACGACGGCGACCGACATCAACGGCGTCACAACGACCACCGCGTACGACGCCCTCGGCCGAGTGACTTCGGTGTGGTCGGACTCTCGCCCGACAAGCTCGCCCGCCAACCAACTCTACGCCTACGCCATTTCGCAGTCCGGGGTGTCGGGGACGACCTCGCAGTCGCTGAACGATTCGCTCGGCTACGTGACCTCGTACACCGTCTACGACTCCCTGGGTCGTGCACGCCAGGCCCAGGCCCCGACCCCGAAGGGCGGACGGCTGATCACGGAGTCGTTCTACGACTCGCGCGGCTGGGTGTGGAAGACGAACAGCACGTACTGGGACCCGGACAACGCGCCGTCGCTGTCGGTGGCCTCGGTGCAGGACTCCAAGATCCCCAGTCAGAACGTGTCGACCTACGACGGCCTGGGCCGGGTCGTGGTGGACACCTCCTACCAGTACTCGCAGCCGAAGGAGGTCACCACCACGGTCTACGCCGGTAACCGCACCACCGTGATCCCGCCGGTCGGCGGCACGGTCAAGAGCACCGTGACCGACCCGCTGGGCCGCATCGTCGAGCTGGACGACTACACCGTCCGCCCGACCGTGACCGTCCCGGCGAACACCTTCACCGGCGACTTCACCGTCAGCGGCGGCACCAGCCAGGCCATCACCTACGGCTTCGACGGGCACGGCAAGCAGAACACCGTCACCGCCGCCGGCTCCACCTGGACCACCACCTACAACCTGCTCGGCCAGGCGGTGGCGAAGAACGACCCCGACGCCGGTACCAGCACCATGCTGTACGACGCGGCGGGCAACCTGATCCAGTCCACCGACTCGCGCGGCAAGTCCACCAGCACCACCTACGACGCGCTGAACCGCAGGACCGCCACCTACGCGGCCCCAGTGGCGGCCAAGAGCGCGGTCAACCAGACCGCGTCGTGGGTCTACGACAACGACAACAATGTTGCCGGCGTCACCAACGCCAACGGCCAGGCCACGACGATCACCTCCTACGACGGCGGCCAGCCGTACGTGACCCAGGCGGCCGGGTTCGACGTGATGGGCCACTCCAAGGGCGAGACGATCACCATCCCGTCCGCCACTGAGGGCACCCTGCTCGGCAAGTCGTACGCCTTCTCGCACACCTACTCGACCATCAAGGGCCTGCCGATCAGCGACACCTCGCCCGCCGGCGGCGGCCTGCCGCTGGAGAAGGTCAACCGCACCTACGCCACCGCCTTCGACCTGCCCAACGGCGCGGGCGTCAGCGGCGGCCTCGGCTACGCGCAGGACACCAGCTACGACGCCTACAGCCGGGTCGAACAGGCGACCCTCGGCGACACCGGCGGCCTGGGGTACATCACCAACACCTACGACCCCCACACCGGCAAGCTGACCGACCAACTGGTCTCCCGCTCCACCACCAGTGGCGCGAGCGACGTCGACAAGCAGCACTACGACTACGACCTCGCCGGCAACACCACCCGCCAGGTCTCCACCCGTCTCGGCACCACCAGCGAGACCCAGTGCTTCACCTACGACCAGCTCGACCGCCTCACCCAGGCCTGGACCGCCACCGACTCCTGCGCCGCCAAGCCCACGACGCTCAGCCACTCCCAGGTCGGCGACGCCGTCGGCGGGGGCGCCTACTGGACCGACTGGCAGTTCGACGCGCTGGGCAACCGCACCAGCCAGACCCAGCACGCCACCAACATCCCCGGCACCGACACCACCACCACCTACACCTACAACGGCAACGGTGCGGGCCAGGCCCACACCCTGACCTCCGCCACCGGCGGCACCAGCCTCAGCTACGACAGCGCGGGCAACACGATCCAGCGCACCACCCCCGCCACCGGCGCGCAGACCCTCACCTGGGACGACGCCCACCGGCTCAGCAAGGTCAGCGGTCCCACGGGGGACACGAAGTACGTCTACGACGCCGACGGCCAGGTCCTGCTCCAGAAGAACCCGACCTCGACCACGCTCTACCTGCCCGGACAGCAACTCACCCTGACCGGAAGCACGGTCACCGGCGCCCGCTACATCCCGCTCCCGGGCGGCGGCACCGTCGTGCGCACCGGCCTCGGCAGCACCTACAAGTTCGAGATCGCCGATCCGCACGGCACGTCCGGCCTCGCGCTCGACAACACCGCGCAGTCGCCGACCTGGCGCCAGTTCACCCCCTATGGCGGCACCCGCGGCACCACGGTGACCTGGTTCGACAACCGCGGCTTCCTCAACAAGCCCACCGACACCACCACCGGCCTCACCACCCTGGGAGTGCGCCAGTACGACCCCGCCACCGGCAGTTTCATCAGCCCCGACCCGGTCTTCGATCCGACGGACGCGCAGCAACTCGGCGGATACAACTACGCCGGCAGCAACCCCGTCGCCAAGAGCGACCCCACCGGCCTGCGGCCCGATGGTAAGTGCTCGGGCACCTGCAACGACGGGACGACCGATCTATGGGGTGGCGGTCCCGACCACTGGGTGTACGAGAACGTCGGTAACGTGTGCGGCAACAAGATCAGCATCACCGTCATCGACTTCGGGAAGTACGGCGGTTCCGACTCCTGGACGACCGATGCTCCGAAGAAGAAGCTGCAGCCCACTAGCTGGGGCTGGGGCGTGAAGGTTCCCAACCGGGACCGGGACTTCTTCGCGGGCCTGGCCCGCACGCTCGTGATCGAGCCGCTGTCACTGGCCGGCGACTTCTTCACCGGTCTGGCTCCGGGGCCCTCCGCCGGTGACCGACTGCGGGAGAACTACGAGCAGTGGATCCTCGCTCACGGAGTGGAACCCGAGAGCGCCAACTACGCGGCGGGCGGATTCCTGCCGATGTCCCTCGACGACCCGATCGGTGCGACCGGGTTCACCAAAGCGCTCGCCGAGGACCCGGCCCAGGCCGCGCTGGTGAACGCCGTCCGCCAGCAGATGTACGACTCGTACGACACGTTCGCGAGCAATAGGCTGCGACCAGGCATGTCGGAAGGACTGCTCCTGCCCGACGGCACGATGTACCTGAACTACAGCCTCAAGGGAGCCAAGGCGAACAACGTCGAGGAGGTCAACAAAGTCCTGAACGACCTGCCGGACTTCTCGCGAGGCAACGGCCACGGCCAGTGCGGCCTGGTCCAGTGCATCAACCAGGCCGTCCAGGACGGGAGGGACCCGACCGGGGGCAAGGTCGCGGCGTTCACCATCCTGCCACCTGCCAAGATGGCCGAGGCTCCCCTGGGCCCTTGCCGCAGCTGCTTCTCACTGGTGAAGAAGTACGACCTCCAGGTGCTCACCGGAGCGTCCGTGCCCGAGACCAAGTTGAAGGGCGGAGGATGGTGACACCCCTCGGATAGCCACCGTCCTCGGACTGCAGCCCTGCCGGATACCCTTCGGCAGGGCTGTTCCGCACTCCCACAGAGCGAGGTGATCCGATGAGCCGGGGTTGGCTGGCTTCGTTGTTCGGCGCAGCCGCCAGGAGTGGACCGCAGCGGCGCGGCGACTCCTACCCCGTACTGACGGAGCCTGAAGTGCGCGCCTTCGAGAACCGTTTCGGGATCGAGCTCCCGGACGACTACCGGCGCTTCCTCCTCACCGTCGGAGACGGTGGGGCAGGTGTGTGCCCGCTGCTCTGGCCCTGGTACCCGCCGGACGAGCACGAGCCCTTTCCCGGGTTCCTGGCGACCCCGTTTCCGCACGTCAGGGAGTTCCGGCTACCCGGCCCCGCGGCTGTGACCGAGGAATTCGTGACGGGGACGATCGTGGTCGGGTACGACGGAGTCGAACCGGTGAGGTGTTGGCATCGCCTGGTGGTCACCGGCGCCCGGGCCGGCCAGGTGTGGCAGGACCGGCTCGAACAGGAAGGCGTCTTGACACCCGGACCGCGGTTCGTGGTCTGGTACCGGCACCGGCAGCTGACCGTCGGGCCCGGCTGACACCCCAACGGGCCCGGGACCCCTAGGATGCGGCCCGTGAGCGAAACCCTGCAGGACGCCGCGCTCGTCCTGGTGTTCATCATGCTGGGCGGGCTGTTCAACGTCGCGGAGATCGCGCTGATCTCCCTGCGCGAGGGGCAGATCCGCACCCTGGAGGCGGTGGGGTCGCGGCGGGCCGCGCGGGCCGCGCACCTGGCGGCGGACCCGAACCGGTTCCTGGCCGCGGTGCAGGTCGGCGTGACCTGCATGGGCTTCCTCTCGGCGGCGTTCGGCGCCGACACGCTGGCGGGCAAGCTGGCGCCGGTGTTCGTCCGGGCGGGCCTGTCCGAGGGCGTCGCGGACGCGGTCGCGCTGGTCGGCCTGACCCTGGTGATCTCGTACGCCTCGCTGGTGCTGGGCGAGTTGACGCCCAAGCGGATCGGCCTGCAGCGGGCCGAGTCGATCGCGCTGCTGGCCGCGCCGGTGGTCGACGTGATGTCGGTGGTGCTGCGGCCGGCGATCTGGCTGCTCGGCCACTCGACCAACCTGATGGTCCGGCTGCTGGGCGGCGACCCGACCGCAGGACGCGGCGTGATGAGCCCCGAGGAACTGCGCGGCCTGGTCGCCTCCAACACCGAACTCGGCTCGGACGAACGCGCGTTGATCAACGAGGTGTTCGCGGCCGGCGAGCGCCAGCTGCGCGAGGTGATGGTCCCGCGGACCGAGGTGACCTTCCTCGACGGCGACCGCCCGGTCGCCGAGGTCCGGCACGAGACCGACTCCGCGCCGCACTCCCGCTACCCGGTGGTGGAGGGCTCGTACGACGCGGTGACCGGCTTCGTGCACGTCCGCGACCTCTACGGGGCGAGCGGCGAACGGGCCGTCCGGGTGCGGGAGCTGGCCCGCCCGGTGAAGCTGCTGCCCGCCACCAAGCGGGTCCTGGAGGCGATGGGCGAGATGCGCCGGGAGGGCCACCACCTGGCGATCGTGGTCGACGAGTACGGCGGCACCGCTGGCATCGTCACCCTGGAGGACCTGGTCGAGGAGGTGATCGGCGAGATCCGCGACGAGTACGACGCCCAGGACACCACCGCCACCCGCCGGCTGGCCGGCGGCGGCGTCGAGCTCGACGGCCTGCTCAACCTCGCCGACTTCACCGAGGAGACCGGCCTGACCCTGCCCGAGGGCCCGTACGAGACGGTCGCCGGGTTCGTGGTCCGCGAACTGGGCCGGCTGCCCGGCAAGGGCGACCAGGTGGTCACCGCCGACGGCACCCGGCTGACCGTGGCCCGCCTCGACGGCCGGCGGATCGAGCGGCTGCGGGTGAGCACCGTCACACCGGCGGACCCGGTCGGCCGAGAGGTTTCCTGACCGGCCGGGGGAACTGGAACAATGGCCCCATGGTCAACGCAGCGGTCACCGGTCCCGTGAAGGACCGCCCCCGGGTGCTCTCCGGGATCCAGCCCACCTCGGGCTCCTTCCACCTGGGCAACTACCTCGGCGCGGTGCGCCAGTGGGTCGACCTGCAGGAGGCCAACGACGCCTTCTACATGGTCGTCGACCTGCACGCGATCACCGTCGAGCAGGACCCGGCGGTGCTGCGGCAGAACACCCGGGTCTCGGCCGCCCAGCTGCTCGGCGCCGGCCTCGACCCGGAGCGCTGCACCCTGTTCGTCCAGTCCCAGGTGCCCGAGCACGCCCAGCTCGCCTGGGTGATGAACTGCCTCACCGGCTTCGGCGAGGCCTCCCGGATGACCCAGTTCAAGGACAAGTCCGCCAAGCAGGGCAGCGACCGCACCACGGTCGGCCTGTTCACCTACCCGGTCCTGATGGTCGCCGACGTGCTGCTCTACCAGGCCGACGCGGTGCCGGTCGGCGAGGACCAGCGCCAGCACCTGGAGCTCACCCGCGACCTCGCGGACCGCTTCAACACCCGCTACGGCAAGACCTTCACCGTCCCCGAGCCGTACATCCTCAAGGCCACCGCCAAGATCCAGGACCTCCAGGACCCGGCCGCGAAGATGAGCAAGTCCGCGGCCACCGACAAGGGCCTGGTCAACCTGCTCGACCCGGCGAAGACCAGCGCCAAGAAGTTCAAGAGCGCGGTCACCGACACCGACACCGTGGTGACCTACGACGAGGCGAACAAGCCCGGCGTCTCCAACCTGCTGCGGATCCACTCCGCGCTCAGCGGCCTGTCGGTCGACGAGCTGGTCGCGCACTTCGAGGGCAAGATGTACGGCGCCCTGAAGACCGAGCTGGCCGACCTGTTCACCGAGTGGGTCACCCCGTTCCAGGCCCGCACCCAGCAGTACCTGGACGACCCGGCCGAACTCGACCGGGTCCTCGCGCTGGGCGCCGAGAAGGCCCGCGCGGTGGCCGCCGAGACCCTCGCCGAGGTCTACGACCGGGTCGGCTTCCTGGCGCCCAAGCGCTGATGCCGACGGCTCCCGCCACCGGTGGTGACGGCCTCGACGAGGCCGTCACCATCGGCGTGTCCATACACGTCCCGGAACCGTACGGCAGCCTGGTGCAGGACGCCCGGGCCGGACACGGCGACCCGCGGGCCAGGTCGATACCGACCCACGTCACGCTGCTCCCGCCGACCGCGGTCCGCACCGGCGAGCTGCCCGGGGTGGAGCGCCACCTGCGGGCGGTGGCCGCCGCCCAGCGCCCGTTCCGGATGCTGCTGCAGGGCAGCGGCACCTTCCGACCGGTCTCCCCGGTGGTGTTCATCCGGGTCGAGGAGGGTGCCCAGGAGTGCCGGGTGCTGGAGGCCGAGGTCCGCTCCGGCCCGCTCGCCCGCGAACTGGCCTTCCCCTACCACCCGCACGTCACCGTCGCGCACGACGTGCCCGAAGCCGCCCTGGACGCGGCCCACGAGGCGGCCCGGGATTTCCGGGCGGTATTCGACGTCACCGAGTTCGTACTCTCACGGTTCGACGCGGACGAGGTCTGGCGGCCCCGGACGGTGTTCCGTTTCGGCGCCTGACCGTTTCACCTGCGGGTCCTGCCAGTTTCCTGGGAATTGTTTTCCTCGTCTTTGCCTTCTGTTCCGCTGTTGTTAGCGTCGCCGTGGTTCCGGCGGGCTCAGGAGTGACATGGCAACGAGGCAGGCAGTTCCCCGGTCCGTCCGGAGGGTCGTCGGCCGCGTCATGCGCCGGTGCGGCCTCCTCCCGCCCCCGCCGCCCCCGCCCCCGCCGCCGCCCGCCCCGGTCGACCCGCAGCGCCTGCGCGAGGACGAGCTGGCCGCCGCCCACCCCGCGCTGGTGCGCCACCGCGACCGGCTGGCCGAGGTCCGCGACGACCTGCTCGACGCCCAGGCCCGGCAGGCCAACCTGGCCGCCGTCGCCGAGGCGCTGGACGCCGCGGGCGTCCGCTACCTGCTGATCCCCGACCGCGGCACCCGCTACCGCCTGGGCGTGCCGCCGGGCCTGCGCGAGGCCGCGCTGACCGCCGTCGCCGAGGCGTTCCGCGGCACCCCCCGGTACGCCGCGATGCTCGGCCACGGCCGGGTGCACGGCACCGTCCTCGCCGAGTCCCTCCCGGCCGCCGTCGCCGGGCACGAGGAGCTCCCGCCGCCGCCCGAGGTCCCCGAAGGCGAGGAGCCGCCCCCGCCGCCGGAGCCCCCGGAGCCGGTCAAGGGCGTGCGCCTGTACCGCCCGGTGGTGACGAGCGGCCGCACCCTGTACTACGGCGAGGAGCACGGCTGCGACCTGGAGTTCTGGGACGCCGCCGGGACCTCCGCCGGAGGCGTCGCCTCGATCGGCGAGACCCCGTACGGGTGGTGGCTGCCCTCGATGGAGGCGGCCGGCACCGTCCGGGTCGGCGAGCGCGACTACCCCGTCGCCGAGGCCTTCCTGCACGACCTCCCGGAGGACGTCCGCTTCCCGGTGGACGCCGTGTTCACCTGGGTCGACGACGGCGACCCGGCCTGGCGGCGCCGCCGCGCCGAGGCCCGGGCCCGGCTGCTCGGCGACGACGGGCCCGCCGTCGAACGCGACGACGACGACCACCGCTACCGCAACCGCGACGAACTGCGCTACGCCCTGCGCTCGATCGCCATGTACGCCCCGTGGATCCGGCGGATCTTCCTGGTCACCGACGACCAGGTGCCGCACTGGCTGGACACCGGGGTGCCCGGGCTGACCGTCGTCCCGCACCGGGACGTGCTGCCCGGGGGCCCGGTGTTCAACTCGCACGCCATAGAGACCGGGCTGCACCGCATCCCCGGCCTGGCCGAGCACTTCCTCTACTTCAACGACGACGTGTTCCTGGGCCGCCCGGTCCGTCGCGAGGACTTCTTCCTCGGCAACGGCCAGCCGAAGGTGTGCCGGGACAGCAGGGTCCTCCCCCCGTCCGAGACGCTCGGCCGGCCCGACGTGTACACCGCCTCGCAGCAGCACACCCGGCGGCTGCTGGAGGCCGCCCACGGCCGCTCCTTCGCCCGCGTGCTCGCCCACGCGCCGCACCCGCTGCGGCGCGGCCTGCTGCTGGCGTCCGAGCGGCGCTGGGGCGCGGAGCTGGCCGACACCGGCCGCTCGGCCTTCCGGGCCGCCGTCGACGTCGCCCCCGTCACCCTGGCGCTCTACCACGCCCAGCTGTCCGGCGGCGCCGTCGACGGCACGCTGCGGCACCGCTACCTGGCGGTCGACCGGGCCGAGGACCGCGACGGGCTGGAGCGGCTGCTCGCCGACCGCGACCTCGACGTGTTCTGCCTGGCCGACGGGGCGGGCGACGGCAGCCCCGTCGAGGAGCAGGACCGGGCGGTGGCGGCGTTCCTCGACGCCTACTTCCCGGTGCCGGGTCCGTTCGAACTGCCCCGGCCGACCTCAGCCGCCGGCACCGAGGGCGAGCATCCGGTCGACCACGCGGGCGGCGGCCCCGCCGTCGTCCAGGGGGCAGAACCGCTCCCGGAACCGTCGGCGGGCATCCCGGTGCAGCGCCGGGTCGAGGTCCCGTAGCGCCGCCACCAGCTGCTCGGAGCGGGACAGCAGCGGGCCGGGCGCCCAGCGCTCGAAGTCGAAGGCGAAGCCGCGCAGGTCGTCCCGGTAGTGCGCCAGGTCGTAGGTGAAGAACAGCATCGGACGGCCGGTCAGCGCGAAGTCGAACATCACCGAGGAGTAGTCGGTGACCAGCACGTCCGCGACCAGCAGCAGGTCCTGCACGTCCGGGTAGTCGGCGACGTCGCGGACGAAGCCGTCGTCGGGCAGCGCCCCGCCGACGTGCACGTGCGGGCGCAGCAGCAGCACGTGGTCGCGGCCCAGCGCGGCCCGGGCGGCGGCCAGGTCGAGCCGCAGGTCGAAGGCGTGCCGGCCGCCGGGGCCCGGCCGGTCGTCGCGCCAGGTCGGGGCGTACAGCACCACCCGGCGGCCGGGGGGCAGCCGGAGCCGGCGGCGGATCGCGGCGACCTCGGCCGGGTCCGGGCGGGCCAGCCGGTCGTCGCGCGGGTGGCCGGCCTCCAGCACCTCGCCCCGGTAGCGGAAGGAGTCGCGCAGCTCCGCGGTGGCGAAGGGGCCGGGCGACACCAGTAAGCTCCACTGCCGCACCTCGTGCTCCAGCCGCCGCAGGTAGCCGTCGTCGGCGGCCCAGCCGGGCGGCAGCCGGTGCGCGATCCGCTTCAGCGGCGTGCCGTGCCACAGCTGGACCACCACCTGGTCCTCGCGGCGGTGCAGGAACTCCGGGAAGTGCGTGTTGCCGACCAGGTAGCGGCAGGTGGCCAGCGCCTCGTACCACTCGGGTCCCCACTGGCGCACCGCCCGGACGCCCGGGGGGAGCCGCTCCTGCCCGTCCTCGACCACCCACAGGTGTTCCAGGGCGGTGCCCCGGCGGACGAGTTCGGCGTGCACGGCGCGCGGATTGCAGGCGTACCCGCGGCCGCCGAACACGTCGTACAGCACCGCCTCGCGCGGCGGGCGCCGGCGGGCGGCCGGATAGGCGTCGGTGCGCAGCCGGTGCTGGCGGTGGGCGCTGCGCTCGACGGCGGACAGGACCGGGAGGCTGTCCACGACCAGGGTGTCGTGCCAGCGGCGCTGGAGCAGGAAGGACTTGCCGCCGGCCGCGGTCCGGGCGGGCAGCAGCGGCAGCACCGAGGGGTGCAGCCGCAGCGGCCGTTCGTCCCCGTCGGGGCCGGGCAGCCGCAGCAGGGCCTCCCAGACGCCCTTGGCCAGCGGGCGGGGCGCGCCGTCCGGCCCGGGCGGGGTGAGCGGGAGCCGGGCGGTGAACCGGCCGCCCGCGGCCGGGGGGACGGGGGAGCGGCGCTCGCGGCCGTCGCCGGTGTGCCGCAGGACCAGTTCCAGCGGGCGGTCCGCGGGCCCGAGGAACTCGCCGGACAGCTCGAAGGCGCCGTCGGCGGGGAGGATCCGGTCGACCCGCGGTTCGGACGGCCGGACGTGGAACTGCAGCCGGTCGTCGGCGAGTTGCCTGGCCTGGAGAACCAGTTCACCGCCGGGCAGCGGGAGTTGGCAGGGCCCCTCCGGCGGGTGGCGCAGCGTCAACGGGGCGGGCCCGTCGGGCAGTTCCAGGACGGCGTCCCAGTGTCCGGGGGCGGGGCGCGGGACGGTGCCGACCAGCGCGGTGAACCGCCCGCCCCGCCAGCGGGCCCCGGTCTGGATCAGCTCCCCGGTGTCGCGGTGCCGCAGGACCAGCGGCCCGCCGCCCGGACCGGCCGCGCTGCCGCGCAGTTCGAACCCGTCGGGGCGGGCCAGGCAGGAGGAGACCCGGACGGCCGGGCGGCTCGCGGTCAGGTGCAGGACGCCGCCGTCGGCGGAGGCCGCCAGGTGGAGGTCGTCGCCGCTCCAGCCGGCCGGGGGGTACTCGCCCCCGCCGCACCAGTGCGGCGCGAGCGGGGTGCGGGCCACGAGCCGCCCGCAGGTGACGGCGGCCTCGACCCGCCAGGTGGTGCCCGCCCGGCCGGGGCGCGGGCGCAGCGCGGCGGGGTCGAGCCTGGCGGTGAAGCCGGTCCAGTCGAGGCGGTGCCGGGTCTGCGCGCTGTCGTCGGTGGCCTCGGGCAGGTAGCGGGGGACGGTGCGCAGCCGGACGGTGCGCCGGGAGCCGTCCAGGGGGCGCAGCTCCAGGACGGTCCGGGTCTGGCCGGGGTGCTCCCCGGGGTGGCCGGTGAGGTGGCCCTCGCCGTGCAGCAGCAGGACGCCGCCGTCCCAGACGGCGTGGCGCAGCGTGGCGGCGGCGGTGGGGGCGTCGGGCCGCCGGGCATCTCCGGAGGGGGGGCGGTGCCGCAGCAGGGAGGGCATTTTCGACATCCCAGCGCAAAGGCTCGGGAAATGTCAATTCCCTCCGCTTCGGAAAAGCGGAGGGAATTGACATACTTTAATCGGAATTATTTGGGCGGTTTGCCCGGCCTACCCGGCGGAGCCCTTCCCGCCCTCGGCCAGCATCGCGTCCGCGACCCGCGCCGAGGCCTGGCCGTCGTCCAGGTCGCCGTAGGCCTCGCGGAACGCCGCGTACTTGTCGGCGTACTCGGCGGTGACCGCGGGCAGGTCGCCCAGCGCCCGGACCACCTCGGCGGAGGTGCGCAGCAGCGGGCCGGGGGCCTGCGCCTCGAAGTCGAAGCTGAAGCCGCGCAGGTTGTCCCGGTAGTGCTCCAGGTCGTAGGTGAAGAACAGCACCGGCCGGCCGGTGTTCATGAAGTCGAACAGCGCGGCCGAGTAGTCGGTCACCAGCACGTCCGCGACCAGCAGCAGCTCCGCCATGTCGGGGTAGGTGGTGACGTCCCACACGTAGCCGTTGCCGGCCTCGGCGATCTGCCCGCGCACCACCTCGTGGGCGCGCACCAGCAGCACCTGGTCGTCGCCCAGCGCGGCCCGGGCCGCCTCCAGGTCGAGCTGCAGGTTCAGCTGGTAGCCGCCGTCGGGCAGCCGGCGGTCCTCCCGGAAGGTCGGCGCGTACAGCACCACCTTCTTGCCCTCCGGCAGGCCCAGCTGCTCGCGCACCCGCTCGGCGGTCTTCTGCCGGTCGGCGGCGAACAGCAGGTCGTTGCGCGGGGAGCCGCTCTCCAGTACCTCGCCCTCGAAGCCGAAGGCGCGCCGCAGCACCGGCGCCGACCAGCGGTTGCCGGCCACCAGCAGGCTCCACTGCGGCACCTCCTCCTTGAGGTGCTCCAGGTACCCGGAGTCGGTGAACCAGACCTTCTCGAAGTCGGTCCCGATCCGCTTCAGCGGCACGCCCTGCCAGGTCTGCACGACGACCTGGCCCGGCCGGCGGCGGAAGTACGTGGGCAGGTGGGTGGAGGTGACGACGTACTTCGCGGTGGCCAGCGCCTCGAACCACTCCGGGGAGCGGTGGCGGACGCACTCGGCGGTCTGCGGCAGCTCGGCCTGCAGGTCGACGGAGGTCCACAGGTGGCGCAGCGGCAGGCCGCGGCGGACCAGCTCCTCGTGCACCGCCCGGGGCGAGTCGCTGTACACGCCGCCGTCGGCGGCCCACCAGTCCTCCCGGACGGTGTGGTAGAGCACCGTGTCGGTCAGCGGCGCGGTCCGCTCCCGGGTGTAGGCCAGGCGCAGCTGGCGCTGCCGGTAGCCGCTGCGCTCCTCCGGCTCCAGCGGGTCGTGCGACTCCATCGACAGCAGGTCGAAGCCCCGGCGCTCCAGGACGACCCGCTTGCCGCGGGCCCGGAGCTCCAGCGGCAGCGCGTCGAAGGTCGCGGCGGACAGCTCGGCGCCCGGCCAGGTGCTGTCGACCTCGGCGCCCGCCGGGCGGAACAGCACCGTCCAGCTGCCCTTGTGCAGCGGCACCCGGCCGGCGAAGGACGCGGTCGGCACGGCGGGCAGCGCGACCCGGAAGCGGCCGTCCACGATCTCCATCGGGTAGGCGTGCTCCTCCTGGCGCTTGTGGTGCCGGGCCACCAGCTCGTAGCGGTGGGTGCCGGGCAGCGGGAAGGAGCCGCTGAGCACGAAGCCCTCGCCGTCGGCGGCCGTGCCGACCTCCTCGATCACCGGCTGCAGCACCTGGTCGCACAGCTGCAGGTAGCCGGACGGGGACGGCTTGGCGTACAGCGAGCGGGCCCCGCCCTCCAGCGGCAGGTGCAGCTCCACCGGGGCGGCCCGGTCGTCCAGCACCAGCGGCAGCACGTCGCCGCCGGCCAGCTTCAGCGCGAGGTCCCAGCGGTCCCGGGTGCGCTCCTCGGCGGTCGGGTCCAGGACCGCCCAGGACTCCCGGACGGCGGTCAGGTCGGCGATCCG
Organism: Kitasatospora sp. NPDC015121; assembly: GCF_055562955.1. Lineage (NCBI taxonomy): Bacteria > Bacillati > Actinomycetota > Actinomycetes > Kitasatosporales > Streptomycetaceae > Kitasatospora > Kitasatospora sp. NPDC015121. Next base: position 32,793 of record NZ_JBVHEH010000015.1, on the reverse strand, counting down.
GAAGCGCGCCGTGAACGGCAGGTCGCGGCCGACCGGGGTGCCCAGCTCCAGCTCGGCGAACAGGTCGCGGTCCGACTCGACGTGCTGCAGCCGCAGCTCGGCACCGGCCAGGTCCGCGCCGGAGCGGACCAGGCCGCGCAGCTCCACGCCGCCGTCCCCGAGCGCGGTCGCCGAGACCGCGCGGGCCCGCACCCGCTCCACCCGCAGCAGCAGGTGGCCGTCGCGCGACCAGGGCACGATCCGGACGTCGTCCTCGACCCAGTGCGACGGCGGGTACTGGTTGCGGTCGTGCCAGCCGACCGACACCCGGCCCTTGTAGACGCCGCCCTTGCCGACCCCGGCCACCAGCACCCGCCAGGAGCCCTCCTTCCAGGCGCCGCGGTGCTTGAGCCGCTGCGGGTCGATGGACGCGGCGAAGCCGGCCCAGTCGCAGCTGTACAGGTCGTGCGGGGAGCTGGAGGTGGCCTCCGGGCTGTACTGCGCCTTGGTCTGCACGGCCACCACCCGGCGGCCCTTGGCCTCGCGCAGCACCAGCGCCTTGACCATGTCGTGCTTGTTCTCGGCACCCAGGTGCTCGGGGAACGCGTGGCCGGTCAGCTGCAGCCTGCCGTCCTCCCAGAGCGCGTCGTACAGCCGCGAGCGCATCACCAGCGCGTTCTTCAGCCGCAGCACGTCCGCCGGGACGCTCTTGCGGCCGCCGCGCAGGAACGGGTAGTCCGCGTACGGGCGGAGCAGGCCGCGGGCCGGGGCCGCGCCGTTGCTGTCCTGCTCGAAGCGGAGCTGCTCGATCAGCTCCTCCAGCCGGCCCTGCAGGGTCAGGTGGTACTTGAGCCGCAGCGGCGCGCGCAGCTTGCGGACCGGCTCGGGCCCGATGGCGCGCAGCAGCCGGCCGGCCGACTCCAGGTAGGCCGCGTTGTACTCCGGGTCGCCCGCCAGCACCGACCCGAAGAACATCGGGATCTCCTCGACGAGGTTGTTCTCGTCGTAGGTGCGCAGGTACTTGCGGTACTTCGGGTCGCTCTGCGCCGACAGCCACTCCCGGACCAGCTCCATCGACTTGACCCGGTCGATGACGCCCTTCGGGTTGGTCTTCATCTGGGTGATCGACATCTCGCCGACCTCCCGCTCGCGCCAGTGGTAGATCGGCTCGGCGAGCACGTCGACCCGGCGGGCCAGGAAGTGGTGCGGCACGCTGACCGGCGCGTCCTCGTAGAGGATGCCCTCGGGGTACAGCACGCCGGCCTCGTCGAAGAACGAGCGGCGGTAGACCTTGTTCCAGGCGGTCCGGTCGGTGATCAGCGCCGGGATCTCGGTGATGTGGGTGCGCAGCCGGGTCGCCGCGAACGGCTTGCGGTGGCCACCGGACTGGTAGTGGCCGACCGCGCGGAAGCGCAGCACGTTGCCGGTGCAGAAGTCCGAGCCGGTCTCGTCCAGCGTGCCGATCATCAGCTCGTAGGCGGACGGCGGCATGGTGTCGTCACTGTCCACGAAGGCCAGGAACTCGGTGCCCTCGGAGATGTGCCGGTAGCCCGTGTTGCGGGCGGCGCCCAGGCCCTTGTTCACCTGCTGGACCAGCCGGAACCGGGAGTCCTTGGCGGCGTAGGCCTTGGCGATCTCGGCGCTGGAGTCCTTCGAGCCGTCGTCGACCATGACGCACTCGAAGTCGTCGAAGGTCTGGGCGGCGATGGAGTCCAGGCACTCTTCGAGGTAGCGCTCGACGTTGTAGATCGGGACGACGACGGACAGACGGGGGGCCATCGGTAGCGCAGAGCCTTTCCTCGGGGAGTGCGACCGGCGGGCCCGTGGATACGTGCGTACGAGAGCGGACCTCCACCGGCGGCGATCCTACCTCTCCCCGCTTGCTAGTCTGCGCCAGGCCAGACCAGGTCGGGAGAGTGAAGAGATGCCGCGGTTCAGTGTGGTCGTGCCCGTGCACGCCGTCGAGGAGTACCTGCCGGAGTGCCTGGAATCGGTCCTGTCGCAGTCCTTCGGGGACTTCGAGCTGATCGCCGTGGACGACCGCTCGCCCGACGGCTGCGGCGCCCTCCTGGACGCCGCCGCCGCCCGCGACCCCCGGGTGACCGTCCGGCACCTGCCGGAGAACGTCGGCCTCGGCCCGGCCCGCAACGCCGGCGCCGAACTCGCCACCGGCGACTACCTGCTCTTCCTGGACAGCGACGACACCCTCACCCCCGGCCTGCTCGCCGCCGTCGACGCCCGGCTGCGCGCCACCGACGACCCCGACCTGCTGGTCTTCGACTACGCCCGCAGCTACTGGGACGGCCGGGTCACCCGCTCCGCCTCCGCCCCCGTCTTCGCCCGGCCCGGCGCCGAGGCGTTCACCCTGGACGAGCGCCGCGACCTGCTCGACCTGCTGCAGGTCGCCTGGAACAAGGCCTACCGCCGGGCGTTCGTCGAGGGCGCCGGCCTGTCCTTCCCGCCCGGCTACTACGAGGACACCCCGTACACCTACCCGGCGCTGCTCGCCGCCGAGCGGATCACCCTGCTCGACACCGTCGGCGTCCACTACCGGCAGCGCCGCGAGGGCGGCAACATCCTCGCCACCGCCTCCCGCAAGCACTTCGACGTCTTCGCCCAGTACGACCGGGTCTTCGCCTTCCTCGACGCCCGGCCCGACCTGGACCGCTGGCGGCCGGTGATCTACCGGATGATGCTCGGCCACCTCGCCACCGTGGTCTCCAAGCCCGGCCGGGTCCCGGCCGGCGACCGCCGCGAGTTCTTCCGCCGCGCCGCCGAGCACTGCGCCCGGCACCGCCCGGCCGACTACCGGCCCGCGCCCGGCCGCGAGGGCCTGCGCGGCGAACTGCTCGGCCGCGGCAGCTACCTCGGCTTCCAGGGCCTGCGCGCCCTCGCCCGGGCCCGCCGCGCCGTCCGCCGCTGACCCGCCCGCCCCCGGCGCCGCGCCGCCGGCCCGCGTCGCTCCCCGCGACCCGGGCCGGACGGCGGTATACAGCCAAGGGTGGACTTCCTCACCAAGCTGCCCGTGATCGGCCCGCTCGCCGCCCGCCTGCTGCGCAGCCGCCCCTACCGGGTGTACCTGCTCTTCGACGGCGTCCAGGGCAACCGGCTGGCCGGGGCGGTCACCTTCTTCGGCTTCCTGGCGCTGTTCCCGCTGCTCACCGTCGCCCTGGCGATCGCGCTCGCCACCCTCTCCGACTCCCGGGTGCGCCAGCTCCAGGACAAGGTCGCCGAGCAGCTGCCCGGCCTCGCCGACTCGCTCGACCTGAACGCCATGGTCGCCAACGCCGGCACCGTCGGCCTGGTCTCCGGCGTGCTGCTGCTGGTCTCCGGCCTCGGCTGGGTGGACACCATGCGCGGCGCGGTGCGCACCGTGTGGCGGCTGCCGGACGACGGCGGCAACCCCGTGCTGGTCAAGCTCCGCGACTGCCTGGTGCTGCTCGGCCTCGGCCTGGTCTGCCTGGCCTCGCTGGCCGCCTCCGCGCTCGCCACCACCCTCGCCCACCGGCTCGCCGACGGCCTCGGCCTGCACGGCGGCGCCGCCCGCTGGCTGCTCTCCGCGCTCGGCTTCCTGATCGCGGTCTGCGCCGACCTGCTGCTGTTCGCCTACCTGCTCGGCCCGTTCCCGCGGATCACCGGCCAGCCCCGCCGCGCCCTGCTGGAGGGCGCGCTGATCGGCGCGGTCGGCTTCGAACTGCTGAAGCTGCTGCTCTCCTCGTACCTCGGCTCGGTGGCGGGCCGCAGCCTCTACGGGGCGTTCGGCGTCCCGGTGGCGCTGCTGCTGTGGATCGACTTCGTCGCCCGGCTGCTGACGTACTGCGCCGCCTGGACCGCGCTCGCCGACCCGGAACAGGCCCGGCTGCGCGCCGTCCGGCAGGCCGAGGCGCTGCTCGAAGAGGCCGGGAGGACACCCGCGCCGCGCACTGTCCGGCATCCGGACCGGTGACTATGATCCCGGTCACATCCGCTCGGCATCCGCCGACCACACGCCGCCGCGCTCCCCCCGCCCCGGCCAGCTCCCCAGGAGACCGTGTGTCAGCACCGGACACCATCGCCGCTCCCCCCGCCCCACCGGTCCCCGCCACCCCCGACGACGTGCCCGGCTGGTTCTTCCGCGCCGACCAGGAGGCCTTCGCCCACCTGCTGCGCGGGCAGACCGCCGCCGGCACCACCGGCGACCTGCTGGAACTGGGCGCCTACCTGGGCCGCTCGGCGATCCTGCTCGGCAGCCACCTGCAACCCGGCGAGACCTTCACCGTCTGCGACCTGTTCGACCTCGACGCGCCGGACGACGACAACTCCGCCGAGATGACCATGTCCTACCGGTCGACCCTCACCCAGCGCGCCTTCGAGGCCAACTACCGGGCCTTCCACCCCGCCCTGCCGGTCATCGTCCAGGCCCCCACCTCGGTGCTCGCCGACGGCCGGATCCCGGACGGCAGCTGCCGCTTCGTCCACATCGACGCCTCCCACCTGTACGCGCACGTGGCCGACGACATCCTGGTCGCCCGCGCCGCCCTGGCCGGCGACGGCGTGGTCGCCCTCGACGACTACCGGGCCCCGCACACCCCCGGCGTGGCCGCCGCCGTCTGGGAGGCCGTCTTCACCCTCGGCCTGCGGCCGGTGCTGCTCACCCCCGAGAAGTTCTACGGCACCTGGGGCGACCCCGGGGCCGTCCGCGCCGGCCTGCTCGCCCGGGACTGGCGCGCCGACGGCTTCCGGCTGGACGAGGAGCACCTCGCCGGACAGCTCTGCCACCGCCTCGCCTGGGACGAACCCGCCCGGGCCCGCCGCCCCGCCCCGCCGCGCTCGCTCCCGCGCCGGATCGCCCTCGACGTGCTCCCGCCGTTCGCCACCCGCGCGGTGCGCCGGGCCCTGCACGCCACCCGCCGGGCCTGACCCCCGCCGCCGGCCCGGCCCGGTCGGCCCCGCCCGGTCAACCCCGGGCCCGGACCCGGGCCGCCCGGCGGCGCAGCGCCCGCAGCCGCAGCAGCCCCGCCCCCGCGACCGCCGCGCACAGCCCCACCGCCGACCAGGTCGCCGGGCCGGGCCCGGACGCCGCCGCGTGCGCCGCCCGCCCGACGGCCGGTGCCGGTCCCGCCGGTTCCGCCGACGCACCCGGCGCGTCCGGCCGGGCCGCCACCGGCTCGGCCGCCGCCGCCGGGCCGCCGCCCGGCCCCGCGCCGGTGTCCGCGGCCAGCTCCCCGACCGGGGCGGCCTTCCCGGCCGCCGCGAAGCCCCAGTCCAGCAGCGCCGCCGCCTCGTCGTACACCTTCGCCCCGTCCGCCGGGTGCATCACCGTCACCAGCAGCGTCCGCCCGTCGCGCTCGGCCGCGCCCGTGTAGGTGGCGCCCGCGTTGGTGGTGTAGCCGTTCTTCACCCCGATCAGCCCCGGGTACCTGCCCAGCAGCCGGTCGGTGTTGGCGATCCCGAAACTGCCGCGCTGCCCGGTCTTCTTGTCCACCGCCCCCGGGAACTGCGCCCAGCGGGTCGCGCAGTACCCCCGGAACTCCGGGTTGCGCAGCCCCGCCCGGGCGAACAGCGTCAGGTCGTACGCCGAGGTGACCTGCCCGTCCATGTCGTAGCCGTCCGGGCTGACCACGTGGGTGTCCCGGGCCTGCAACTGCTCCGCCCGGGCCTGCATGTCGGCGACGGTCTTCGCCACCCCGCCGTTCATGTTCGCCAGCACGTGCACCGCGTCGTTGCCGGAGGACAGGAACACCCCGCGCCACAGGTCCTCGACCTTGTAGTCGAGGTCCTCCTTGATGCCGACCAGGCTGCTGCCCGCGCCCATCCCCTGCAGCTCCGACCAGGTCACCCGGTGCACGTCGGAAGCCGCGAAGCGGGGCAGCACGGTCTCCGCGAACAGCATCTTCAGCGTCGACGCGGGCGGCAGCTTGGCGTGCGCGTTGAACGCCGCCAGCACCTGCCCGCTGCCCGCGTCCGCGACCACCCAGGCCTGCCCGGTCAGCTCCTTCGGCAGCGCCGGCGCCCCCGCCGCCACCTGCACGCCCGCCGCGCCCAGCCGCTCCCCGCCCACCACCGCGTCCGCCCGTGCGGCGGGCGACGCGGACAGCAGGAGCAGCGCGGCAGCGGACGAACCGTGGAGGATCCGGCGGATTATCAGCATTCCGGGAAACTAACCCGACCGGCGCCCCCGCCCCCGGCGGCGGTGCCGTCCGGACCACGAACGAGTACCGCCTGCTGCTCCGATCGGCGGCCCCCGCATACTGGTCGGGCACCCCGTCTGCCGCGAAGGACCCCCGCCATGAAGCTCAGCCGCCCGGTCTCCTGGTTCCTCACCGCCTTCGGCGTCTGGTCCCTGTTCGTCTGGACGACCTTCGCCAAGAACCTCTGGAAGGACTCCGGCGGCCAGGCCTTCGTGGACGGCGACCACTCCCGGCCCACCGCCTTCTTCTGGATCCACCTGCTGCTCACCGTCACCTCCCTGCTGCTCGGCCTCGCCATCGGCTGGATCGGCGTCCGCGGCCTGCGCGCCCGGCGGCAGGAGGCCGCCCCCGCCGCCGAGTGAGCGCCGCCGGTCCCGCGCGCAGCGTCAATTCGCTTGCGCACCAAGGTCCTCCGGGAGCAGGATGCGCGGCCGGGCGAGCGGTTCCGCCCGCCCGTACGACACCCCCGTGAAGGATCCCGTTGTCCCGACCCCGCTCGCCCCGCCTGCTCGTCGCGGGTGCCACGGCGGCCCTCGCCGCCGGCCTGTTCACCGCCCCCGCCGCCCACGCGGACCCCGGCCCCGCCGTCACCGCCCCGGCCGTGCTGCCCGGCACCCGCCTGGACGGCGCCGCCACCGACGGCTGCGACGCCACCGGCACCCCCGGCTGGGCCACCACCGCCGACCCCGTGCTCAGCGCCCGCACCACCGCGCCCGCCGCCCGCTTCAAGGCCTGGGACGCCGGCGGCGCGAAGATCCTCGACACCACCGCCGCCACCGACCCGACCGGCGTCGTGCGCGCCGCGCTGACCGGCCTGCCCGAGGGCGCCGGCTACACCTGGCAGGTCTGGCCGCAGGGCCTGCCCGGCTCCGGAGCGCCTACCGGGACCTGCCGCTTCGGCGTCGACACCGCCGCACCCGCCGGACTCGCCGTCCGCTCCGACGACTTCCCGACCCAGGACGGCACCAAGTACGCGACCGACACGGGCGTGTTCACCTTCGCCGCCACCGACACCGGCTCCGGCGTGGCCTGCTTCCACTACGTCCTCGACGGGACGTCCGGCGTCGGCGCCGACTGCGCGCCCCGCGAGGGCGTCGTCACGGCCGGCCCAGACGGCACCGCCAGCGTCGCCCTCCGGCCCGGCTCCTGGGGCAGCCACGACCTGCGGGTCGAGGCCGTCGACCACGCGGGCCGGGTCACCCAGACCGTCCACTACTCCTTCTACGCGCGGTGGAACCCCGACCCGCCCAAGGCCCTCGGCGACGTCGACAACGACGGCGTCCCCGACATCCTGCTGCCCGACTCCCAGGGCAACCTGCTGGTGATCGGCGGCCGCTCCGCCACCACCGCCCCCACCACCGTCGTCCCGGCCTCCCGGGCCCCGATCGGCGGCAGCTGGACGGGCCTCCAGGTCCTCCACAAGGGCTGGAGCCCCGCCGGCGACCCCGCCGACACCGTCTACGTCCACGACCTCGGCGGCGGCTACCTCTACCAGTACCTCAACCAGGGCCGGCTGCCCCTGGGCGTCCAGTCGCCGAGGCTGATCAGCCACGCGAGCAGCTGCGTCGACACCGCCTACAACCCGGTGGACTGCCCGCCCGACCTGCTCCGCGACTTCGCCGACGTGCGGCAGCTGGTCGCCTTCGGCCCGACCGACCCGACCCAGCCGGACGGCGTCACGCTGATGGACGTCGAGCACGGCGACCTCTGGCTGCAGAACGACCCCTCCTGGTTCGGCGACACCACCCGCCTCACCACCAGCGGCGCCTGGGACGGCTACGACCTGGTCGCCCCCGGCCGCGACGCCGCCGGGAACCTCGCCCTGTGGTCCCGCGAGCAGTCCACCGGCGTGCTGCGCGCCCACGCCGTCCCGAAGCTCGCCGACGGCGGCTACGACTACTCCGGCCTCGCCGACCCGGCCGCCGGCACCGTCCTGGGCACCTTCCCGACCGCCGACTACCCGACCCTGGGCAGCTCCGGCGACCTCGACGGCGACGGACAGCCCGACCTGTACGCCGTCACCGCCGACCGGCACCTGCTCGCCTACCACGGCACCACCGCCCCGAAGGACCGCGGCCCGCTGGCCTGAGCCGCCGGCGCGGCCCCCGCGGGACCCCGGTCCCGCGGGGGCCGCGCCGTTCCGGGCCCGGTCGTGCCCGCCCCCTTCAAGTGGCCGAATCCCGCTGCTAGCCTGCCCCGCACCGACTGTGGGGGAGGGCTTCGCCGTGAGCACCAGTACCACCCTTGAGGAGGCCCGCCCCGAGTGGGCGCGGCGGCAGGAACGCGAGCGGCGGCACCGGCGGGCGAAGTCGCGGCTGCGGCTGCCGCTCGCGGTGGCGGCGGCCTGCTGGGCGGCGCTGCTGCTCTGGTGGGCGGCGGTGTACCCGGCGTTCACCGGGGACGTCCCGGACGGGGGCGCGCCGCTGTACGCCGCCGCCGTGCGGGCCGTCCACCCGGGCCCCGCCACGCTGCTGCAGACCGCCGCCGCGGCCCTCGCGCTGGGCTACCTGGTCGCCGCGCTGGCCCGCTACGGGGTGCGCGGACGGCACGCCGGACCGGTCGCGCTCGCGCTGGCCGCGCTGCCGCCGACCGCGACCCTGGTGGTCTCGGCCACCCCCGACGCGGTCGCCGCCCTCGCCGCGCCGCTGCTCACCGGGGCCGGCCTGCGGCTGCTGGCCCGGCACGCCGGGGACACCCCGCGGCCGGGCGGACCGGCCCAACGGCTGGATCTCGCCGTCCTGTTCTCGGCCGTCTGCGCCCTCGCGCTGACCGGCACCCGGGGCGCCGGCACCGCGCTGGCGGCCGTCGCCGTGCTGCTGCTGTTCCTGCCCCGGGCCCGGCTGCGCCTCGCCCTGCTGACCGTCCTCGCGCTGGCCGTGCCGACCGCGCTCGGCCTGCTCGGCCACCCGGCCGCCCCGGCCGGCGAGCTGCACCCGCTGCGGGCCGCCGACCTGGCCCTGGCCCGCCAGCAGGGGGCCACCCCGGCGAGCCCCGCGCTGAACGCCGTCGCCGCGCCGTCGGCCTGGGCGCGGGCGGGCGCCGACTGCTCGGCCGCCGCCGCCCTCACCGACCGCTGGAACGCCCCCGCCGCCGCCCGCGCCGAGGACGAACTCGCCACCGCCTGGCGGCAGTTGCTCCGCGACCACCCGGACGTCGTGCTGGACGCCCGGCTCTGCCGGGCCCGCATCGCCTGGGGCGTGCGGGCCGGCGACGGCGGCCCGCACGCCGCCACCGAGGTGCCCGCACCGGCGGCCGGCTCCCGCGGCCTGTGGCACCCGCTGCACGCCGCCGCGACCTGGAGCCGCACCCTGCTGCGCGCCCCGCAGCTCGACTGGCTGCTGTGGCGCGGCGCGCTCTGGGCCTACCTGGGCCTGGCCGCCACCGTCCTGTACGCCTGGCGGCACCGGCTGGCCGCCCTCGTCCCGGTGGCCGGCGCGGCCGTCCTCGGCACCCAGCTGGCCCTCACCGCCTCCGCCGCCGACCAGGACTACCGCGGCATGGCCGCCGCCCTGCTCACCGGCCCGCTGCTGCTCACCCTCGCCACCGTCCGCACCCGCCGCACCCCCTGAACGCCGAGGGGCCCGTCCGGAGCGAACTCCGGACGGGCCCCTCGGACGGGCCGGGACTAGAAGCGACGCGTGACGAGCGCGCGCTTCACCTCCTGGATGGCCTTGGTGACCTCGATGCCGCGCGGGCAGGCCTCCGAGCAGTTGAAGGTGGTGCGGCAGCGCCACACGCCCTCACGGTCGTTGAGGATCTCCAGGCGCTGCTCGCCGCCCTCGTCGCGCGAGTCGAAGATGAAGCGGTGCGCGTTGACGATCGCCGCCGGGCCGAAGTACTGGCCGTCGTTCCAGAACACCGGGCACGAGGAGGTGCACGCGGCGCACAGGATGCACTTGGTGGTGTCGTCGAAGCGCTCGCGGTCGGCCTGCGACTGCAGGCGCTCGCGGGTCGGCTCGTTCCCGTTGGTGATCAGGAACGGCATGACGTCCTTGTACGCCTGGAAGAACGGGTCCATGTCCACGATCAGGTCCTTGAGGACCGCGAGGCCCTTGATGGCCTCGACCGTGATCGGCTTCTCCGGGTTGACGTCCTTGATCAGGGTCTTGCACGCCAGCCGGTTGCGCCCGTTGATCCGCATGGCGTCCGAACCGCAGATGCCGTGCGCGCAGGAGCGGCGGTACGTGAGCGTGCCGTCCTGCTCCCACTTGATCTTGTTGAGCGCGTCCAGGACGCGCTCCTTCGGGTCCATCAGGAGCTGGTAGTCCACCCACACCGGGTCCGGGTGCTCCTCCGGGTTGAACCGGCGGATCCGGAAGGTGACGCTGATCAGCTGGGTGCTGCCCGCCTCGACCGCGTCCAGCGCGGCCGAGTGCGTCTCGACGGTCGGAGTGGACATCAGTACTTACGCTCCATCGGCTGGTAGCGGGTCTGCACGACCGGCTTGTAGTCGAGGCGGATGGAGGTGGAGCCGTCCTCGGCCACCTCGCGGTACGCCATGGTGTGCTGCATGAACTTCACGTCGTCGCGGGTCGGGAAGTCCTCGCGGTAGTGACCGCCGCGGGACTCCTCGCGGGCCAGCGCCGAGACGACCAGCACCTCGGCCAGGTCGAGCAGGTTGCCCAGCTCGACGGCCTCCAGCAGGTCGGTGTTGTAGCGCGAGCCCTTGTCCGCGATCGAGACGTTCTTGAAGCGCTCCTTGAGCGCCGCCACGTCCTCGACCGCCTGCTGCAGGGTCTTGCCGGTGCGGTAGACGGACACGTTGGTGTCCATCGACTCCTGCAGCTCCTGGCGGATCTTGGCGACCGACTCGGTGCCGGTGGACTCCCGCAGGCCCTCCACCAGCGCCTCGACCAGCGCGCCCGGGTTCTCCGGCAGCGGCACGAAGTCGTGCTTGTCGGCGTACTCGGCGGCGGCGATGCCCGCCCGGCGGCCGAACACGTTGATGTCCAGCAGCGAGTTGGTGCCCAGGCGGTTGGCGCCGTGCACCGACACGCACGCGACCTCGCCCGCGGCGTACAGGCCCGGGACGACGTCGGTGTTGTTGCGCAGGACCTCGCCCTCGACGTTGGTCGGGATGCCGCCCATCGCGTAGTGCGCGGTGGGCTGGATCGGGATCGGGTCCGTGTAGGGCTCGATGCCGAGGTAGGTGCGCGCGAACTCGGTGATGTCCGGCAGCTTGGCGTCCAGCTGCTCCGGCGGCAGGTGGGTCAGGTCCAGGTAGACGTGGTCGCCGTCGGGGCCGCAGCCGCGGCCGGCCCGGATCTCCGAGTAGATCGCGCGGGAGCACACGTCACGGGACGCGAGGTCCTTCATGACGGGGGCGTAGCGCTCCATGAAGCGCTCGCCGTCCTTGTTGCGCAGGATGCCGCCCTCGCCGCGGGCGCCCTCGGTGAGCAGGATGCCCATCCGCCAGATGCCCGTCGGGTGGAACTGGAAGAACTCCATGTCCTCCAGCGGCAGGCCCCGGCGCAGCGCCACGGCCTGGCCGTCACCGGTCAGGGTGTGCGCGTTCGAGGTGACCTTGAACATCTTGCCGGTGCCGCCCGAGGCGAACACCACGGCCTTGGCCTGGAAGACGTGGATCTCGCCGGTGGCCAGCTCGTACGCCACCACGCCGGCGGTCTTGCCCTCGTTGATCAGCAGGTCGAGGACGTAGAACTCGTTGAAGAACTCGACGCCGTGCTTGACGCAGTTCTGGAACAGCGTCTGCAGGATCATGTGGCCGGTGCGGTCCGCGGCGTAGCAGGACCGGCGGACCGGGGCCTCGCCGTGGTTGCGGGAGTGGCCGCCGAAGCGGCGCTGGTCGATCCGGCCCTGGTCGGTGCGGGAGAAGGGGAGACCCATCTTCTCCAGGTCGAGGACCGCGTCGATGGCCTCCTTGCACATGATCTCGGCGGCGTCCTGGTCGACCAGGTAGTCACCGCCCTTGACCGTGTCGAAGGTGTGCCACTCCCAGTTGTCCTCCTCGACGTTGGCGAGCGCGGCGCACATGCCGCCCTGCGCCGCGCCGGTGTGGGACCGGGTCGGGTAGAGCTTGGTCAGCACCGCGGTGCGGCTGCGCTGCGTCGACTCGATGGCCGCGCGCATGCCGGCGCCGCCGGCGCCGACGATGACGGTGTCGTACTGGTGAATCTGCATGGGGGTCAGTCGCCTCTGGTGGCTCGTCAGATGTTCGGGTCGAAGGTGAAGATCACCAGGGTGCCGAGGACGACCGTGAAGACGGTCGCGACGCCCAGGAGACCCTTGAGCCACAGACGAGTGGCGTCCTTCTCCGCGTAGTCGTTGATGACGGTGCGCATGCCGTTGGAGCCGTGCAGCATCGCCAGCCACAGCATCAGCAGGTCCCAGAACTGCCAGAACGGGGACGCCCAGCGGCCCGCCACGAAGGCGAAGCTCACCTTGGAGACGCCGCCGTCCAGCATCAGGTTGATCAGCAGGTGGCCGAGGACCAGCACCACGAGGACGACACCCGACAGGCGCATGAACAGCCAGGCGAGCATCTCGAAGTTGGTGCGGGTGCGGCGCGGGGTCTTCCTGGTGCGGGCCCGGGCGGGCTCCACCACGAAGGCGTCGGCGGGGTTGCCGGTGCCCAGGCCCTTGCCGGTGTGGGCGTGGACGGAGGGAACCACCAGGTCGTTGGTGTCAGTGGTCACGCGGATCAGCCCCCGAACCAGGTGCGAAGGGTGTGCTCGAGGACGGGGTAGAAGGAGCCGGCCATCAGGACGACCCAGACGCCCACGACGGTCCAGAGCATCTGCTTCTGGTACTTCGGGCCCTTGGCCCAGAAGTCCACCGCCACGACCCGCAGGCCGTTCAGCGCGTGGAACAGGATGGCGGCCACCAGGCCGTACTCCATCAGGTTCACCAGCGGGATCTTGTACGTGGCGATCACCGAGTCGTACGCCTCGGGCGACACCCGCACCAGGGCGGTGTCAAGGACATGTGCGAACAGGAAGAAGAAGATCAGGACGCCGGTGACTCGGTGAGCCACCCAGCTCCACATGCCTTCCCGGCCGCGGTACAGCGTTCCAGCCGGCACGGAAAACCCTCCGGAAGCGGTTCGGGGGCTCGGCCGGCTTCGGTGTCGGTCAGCCCGGCCGGATACGGTCCACCGGCCGCGAGCATCCTATCGACGCGCCGTCGGCAACCGCCCGCGGGGGCCCCTGGTGTGATCAATCAGGCACGCACGGCCTAATCGGGACGGGAACCGGACGGGCTGCGTGACGCAAAGTCATCACCCGACCGCGCTACGGTACGCCTCCCCGCCGCCCAGCAGAGAGGCCCGCCGTGCGTCCGCCGCCCGCCCCCGCCCGCCCCGCCCCCGCCGCGCTCGCCCTGGCCGCCCTGGCCCTGGCGGCCGGCTGCGCCGCCCCGGCCGGGCCGTCCGCCGACGGCGCGGTCCCCGCGCCCGGTGCCGCGCCCGCGTCCGGCGCGCCCGCCGCGCCCGAGTACGACGCCGCCGCGGTGCGCGCGCTCGCCGTCACCGAGGCCGACCTCGCGCCCGGCTGGCGGGTCACCCTGATGCAGCCCGGCCAGAACGACATCTCCAGCCCGCCGCACACCGCCGACATCCCGGCCTGCCAGCCGGTGCTGGACGCGCTCACCCCGTCCAAGGGCTCGGCCGGGCCGCTCGCCGAGGCCGACCTCGACATCGCCCGGGACGGCGACGGCGGCGCCTCCCTCTACACCGCGGTGCTGGCCTTCCGGCCCGGCCGGGCCGCCGCCGTCCAGCGCGGCCTCGACCAGGTCCTCGACCACTGCCGGGCCTTCACCTCCACCGCCGGGCACCACCTGCTCGACCGGCTCGACACGCCCACCCCCGGAGGAGCGGACGCCGCCACCGCCTTCACCCTCACGAATGAAACCGACGGCGTCACGATCGTCCAGCGCGCCCTGGTCGCCCGCGCCGGGGACGTCCTCGCGGTCTTCACCACCCTCGACGCGACCGGCCGCGCGGCCCCGGAGCCCGACCCGGCGGTGGTGGCGGCGCAGCTGGCGAAGATCGGGCGGAAATGACGGGAGGGCCCCCGCGGGCGGGGGCCCTCCGAACCGGCCGGCTCAGCCCTTGACGGCCACCAGGTGCTCCAGGCGGCTGAGCGCGATGCGGCGCAACTCCTCGGCGGAGACGAGGCGTTCCTCGTCCGGGTCGTTGGCCAGCCGGGTGCGCAGCGAGGTGAGGACGGCGTCCAGCATCTCCTCGGGGTCGACGCCGTCGAGGCAGACCACGAAGACGTGCCCGAAGCGGGCCTCGTACGCGGCGTGGGCGGCGCGCAGCGCGGTGTGCGCGGCCTGGCTGCCCGGGGCGCGCATGCCGAGCAGCGGCTGGGGCATCCAGCTCTCGTCGGCGAGCGCCTCGGCGAGGTCCGCCGGGCGCAGGTCGTAGCTGGCCTCGCTGGCGGCGGCGAGCAGGGACTCTATGTCGGGGTACGGGCGGTGGGCGGTGAGGCGGAGGGCCCATCGGTGGCTGCCGCAGCAGGCGAGCAGCGCCTCCTCCACCGCGCCGGAGTCGGCTTCGTTGAAACGGTGGAGCCCGAGCAGGGACGGCTCCGTCCGCACGTCGAGACGCTGCGGCGGGATGTCGCTGGCCAGCGGATCCTCCTTGTGAGGGCGGAAGGCGGAGTGCTCCAGAGACGGGTGGCGGACCGAGGGAGGAGAGGGTGCGGCGATGCCGCCGCACGGGGCTGACGCAGCTCGGCGGGGCAGCGCCTCCACGGTAGTTGAGGGCTCATCAGTTGGGGAGGCGGCGGGCCGATTTCACTCGTACGAGCTATCAAGTTGTGACCCGCCGCCCTTTCCGTTCACCCGGAACGGATCAACTGACCCGGTGCACCTTGTGGTTGGCGGCCTGGGCGCGCGGCCGGACCACCAGCAGGTCGATGTTGACGTGCGCGGGCCGGGTCACCGCCCAGGAGACGGTGTCGGCGATGTCCTCCGAGGTCAGCGGCTCGGCGACGCCCGCGTAGACCGCGTCCGCCTTCGCCCGGTCGCCGCGGAAGCGGGTCAGCGCGAAGCCCTCCGACTTCACCATGCCGGGGGCGATCTCGATCACCCGGATCGGCTCGGCCACCAGTTCGAGGCGCAGGGTCTGGGCCAGCGAGTGGACGGCGTGCTTGGCCGCGACGTAGCCGCCGCCGCCCTCGTACGCGGCCAGCGCCGCGGTGGAGGACATGATCAGCACGGTGCCCCCGCCGTCGGCGCGCAGGGCCGGCAGCAGCGCCTGGGTCAGGTGCAGCACGCCCAGCACGTTCACCTCGTACATGGCGCGCCAGTCCGCCGGGTCGCCGTGCTCGACGCTCTCCGCGCCGAGCGCGCCGCCCGCGTTGTTCACCAGCACGTCGACCCGGCCGACCCCGGCCGCGAACGCGTCCACCGCGGCCCGGTCGGTGACGTCCAGGACGTGGGCCCGGCCGCCGATCTCCTTCGCCAGCGCCTCGATCCGCTCGGCGCGGCGGGCGGTCAGCACCACCTCGAAGCCGTCCGCGGCCAGTCGGCGGGCGGTCGCCGCCCCGATGCCGCTGCTGGCCCCGGTGACCACGGCCACCTTCTGCTCGGTCATGTCGTGCACTCCTCGTGTGTCCGGTCGGTGGACCGATCATCCCAAGGAGCGGCCGGCGGGTGTTGTGAGCAAGCTCCCAGCCGTGGCATCTGTCTGCGCTTCCGCGGGCGCGACTACATTGCGTATCCGAGCCAGTCATTAGTGAACGTTCACACACCCCGCGGAGGACCCCCATGGCAGCCGAGCCCCGCCGCACCGAGTCGGGCCTGCCGATCGAGCCGGTGTACGGCCCCGAGACCCTGGCCGGCTTCGACGCCGCGACCCGTCTCGGCACGCCGGGGCAGTACCCGTTCACCCGCGGCGTCTATCCCACGATGTACACCGGCAAGCCCTGGACGATGCGCCAGTACGCGGGCTTCGGCACCGCCGCCGAGTCCAACGCCCGCTACAAGCAGCTGATCGCCAACGGCACCACGGGCCTGTCAGTCGCCTTCGACCTGCCGACCCAGATGGGGTACGACTCGGACGCGGCGATCTCGCACGGCGAGGTCGGCAAGGTCGGCGTCGCGATCGACAGCGTCGAGGACATGAGCGTGCTGTTCGGCGGCATCCCGCTCGGCGAGGTCTCCACCTCGATGACCATCAACGCGCCCGGCTCGCTGCTGCTGCTGCTCTACCAGCTGGTCGGCGAGGCCCAGGGCGTGCCGTCGAACCGGCTCACCGGCACCATCCAGAACGACGTGCTCAAGGAGTACATCGCCCGCGGCACGTACATCTTCCCGCCCAAGCCCAGCCTGCGGCTGATCGCCGACGTGTTCCAGTACTGCCGAGCCGAGATCCCGCGCTGGAACACCATCTCCATCTCCGGCTACCACATGGCCGAGGCCGGGGCGAACCCCGCGCAGGAGATCGCCTTCACGCTCGCCAACGGCATCGAGTACGTCCGCACCGCGGTCGCCGCCGGCATGGACGTCGACGACTTCGCGCCCCGGCTCTCCTTCTTCTTCGTCTCCCGCACCACCCTGCTGGAGGAGGTCGCCAAGTTCCGCGCCGCGCGCCGGATCTGGGCCCGGGTGATGAAGGAGCAGTTCGGCGCCGGGAACCCCAAGTCGCAGATGCTGCGCTTCCACACCCAGACCGCCGGCGTCCAGCTCACCGCCCAGCAGCCCGAGGTCAACCTGGTCCGGGTCTCCGTGCAGGCGCTCGCCGCCGTCCTCGGCGGCACCCAGTCGCTGCACACCAACTCCTTCGACGAGGCGATCGCCCTGCCGACCGAGAAGTCCGCCCGGCTCGCGCTGCGCACCCAGCAGGTGCTGGCCTACGAGACCGACGTCACCACCACCGTCGACCCGTTCGCCGGCTCGTACGTGGTCGAGGCGATGACGGACGAGATGGAGGCCGCCGTACTGGAGCTGATGGCCAAGGTCGAGGACATGGGCGGCGCCGTCGCCGCGATCGAACAGGGCTACCAGAAGGGCGAGATCGAGCGCACCGCGTACCGCATCCAGCAGGAGCAGGACTCCGGCGAGCGGACCGTGGTCGGCGTCAACCGCTTCCAGCTCGACGCGGAGGAGCCCTACGAGCCGCTCCGGGTCGACCCGGCGATCGAGGCCCAGCAGGCCGAACGCCTCAAGCGGCTGCGCGCCGACCGGGACTCCTCGGCGGTCGACCGGGCGCTCGGCGCGCTGCGCAAGGCCGCGGAGGGCACCGACAACGTGCTCTACCCGATGAAGGAGGCGCTCGCCGCCCGGGCCACCGTCGGCGAGGTCAGCGACGCGCTCCGCGGGGTGTGGGGGACGTACGTGCCGGTGGACCGCTTCTGACGCCTCCGCGGGCGCGGGGAGCGGGAAGCGCGAAGGGCTGCCGGGGGAGGTTCCCCGGCAGCCCTTCGGGCGTCGTGCCGACCGCTGCTACTTCTTCAGCTCGAAGGACTTGAAGAAGCCCTTGCCCGGGGAGCCCAGGCCGGTGGCCGTGTCGTAGCCGCGCGAGGCGGAGAGGCCGAAGTCGGCGCCGATCTTGTAGAGGCGGACCCGGAGCGAGCCGTTCACCAGGCCGAGGTCGACGACGTTGCCGCGCTTGGAGTGGTTGGCGTCGTCGTTGACGTCGTTGAAGGCCTTGCTGCCGGCCCGGTCGTAGAGCGCCGGGTTCGCGAAGCCGAGGGCGCGGCCGCCGCGGGCCTGGACGGCGTTGGCGAACATCGCGGCGGTCTCCGGGGCGGAGACCGAGGTGCCGCCGTAGCCGCCCTCGCTGTAGGTGCCGCCGCTGGTGAAGCCGACCAGGGTGGCGGCGACCAGGTCACCGCTCATCGCGATGTCGGGGGTGGCGCGCAGCGGGGTCGCGGAGGCGGTGCCGTCGGCCGCGGTCCTGGCGATCCGGTCCGGCACGACGCCCTGCTGGTACCAGGGCTGCGCGAAGTCCTTGGAGACACCGCCGCCGCCGCCGAAGTAGAAGGCGCCGGGGAACGGGCTCCAGGACTTCTGGTCGGCGGAGAGCACCGAGCGCAGGTCGCCCATCGAGACCTCGCCGCCGTACTTGCCGGACTTGTCGCCGAGCTGCAGGGCGGTGCCGCCGACCGAGGTGACCCACGGGGAGGCGGACGGCCAGTCGGCCTGCGCCTGGTTGGTGTCGGCCTGGCAGTTGACGCCGGTGGCGGCCGCGCCCGGGGAGCTGTCGCCGCAGTCGCCGGAGGAGAAGGTGAAGCCGATGCCGGTCACCGCGCCGAGCTGGAAGACCTGGTTGTCGGCCGCGACCACGGCGGGGTCGATGTCCCCGCTGGTGCCGTGCATGATCTCGCCCCAGGAGTTGGAGACCACGTCGGCCAGGTGCTCGTCGACGACCTTGGCCATCGCGTCGTACAGGTCGTCGTCGTAGCAGGAGTTGCCGCCGACGTAGACGACCTGGGCGTCGGGCGCGAGGCCGTGCACCATCTCGACGTCGAGCGCCTCCTCGCCGGCCCAGCCCTCGGGACCGCCGCACTCGTCCTGGTGGGTCCACTTGTCCGGGGTGACGTACTCGGTGTACTGGCCCGGCTTGAACGGCTGGTCGCCGTGCAGCGCCGAGAAGTGGTTCGCGTCCTGCTCCATGGTGGACAGGCCGTACGCGTCGATGACCGCGACCCGGGCGCCCTTGCCGGTGACCTTGGCGTCGCTGACGCCGTACGCCTTGCGCAGCTGGGCCGGGACGTACGAGCAGGGGGCGAAGGGCTCGTTCTTCTCGTAGCCGACCGGGGCGCCCTTGGCGGTCTTGGAGCCGTAGCCGTCCTCGGAGCAGGTCGGCACCTCGGGCAGGGTGGCCGGGGCCTTCTTGTCGGGGGTGGCGAGCCGGGAGGCGGCGGCGCCGCGCCGCTCGGCCTCGCGGACCGAGGTGGCGTCCGAGGCGTTCTTGTGGATCGCGTCGGCCAGGCCGGAGACGGCCAGCACCGCGCCGGCCACGGCCGCCGGGACCTTGGCGTCGGCGGTCGGCGCCCGGTGGACGCCGTCCGCGGTGCGGTAGTCGTGGAAGCCGGTGCCGAAGGCCTTGGCCAGCGCGCCGGTGGAGCCGGAGACCTGCACGTAGTGGTTGGTGCTGGCGGAGACCGACAGGCCCGCGCCGGTCACCCAGTCGGTGACGGCCTTGACCTGCTCCGGGGTGGCGCCGAACTCCGCCCGCGCCTGGTCGGCGCTCAGGTACCGGCCGTAGGAGGCCGAGTCCGGGTCGGAGACCGACTTGGCGAGCGCGGCCAGGCCGCTGGCGTCGCGGCCGGCCAGGTAGATCCGGGCGGAGGCCGGGGCGGACGCGTCGGCGGCGCCGGCGTCGGCCTGCGGGGTGGCCCACGCGGGGTGGGTGCCGGGCAGCGCCAGCGCGCCGTCGGCGGCCGGGGTGGCGGCGGAGGCCGGCACGGCCGCGCCCAGGGTGGTGAGGATCAGTGCGGCGGCGACGGTGGCCGGAGCGATGCTCCGGGCGAGCTTGTTGCGCGCGATGGGCACGTCGGTCCCCCCTTCTCGGTTCGATGGAGCGTCAGCTGCCCCTCGTGAGGGCGTGACGAGGCGCGCCGCGAGCGGAAGACCCCCCACCGCGGCACCGGAGTTGACTGTGCGCAAGCTGTCTATTCGGACTGGTGTGCACCGCTCAAGAGCAGGTCCGAAAGCTTTGCCTCGGCATGACCGGATCGGGGGGAAACGTTTGGCCCCGGCGGCCTGCGGCCCCGGCCGGAGCAGCCGCCGTGTCCGATCCCCGGTGCAGGTCGTTGCACAGGCCGGGGACCCCGGAACGAAGGGCGGGCTGAAACGAAGTGTCCTACCCATCTCAGCGGCCGCTAAGCACCCATCCGGTGCCGAGTTCTTCGGAAGTCGGGCCAAAAACCGCTCGCCGTCATACCCTTGTCAAGGTGAACGCTCCCCAGCCGGCAGCCGCCGCCACCGTCACCGCCGCCCGCCCGACCGCCGACCTGCGCGCCCGAGTGGCGTCGTACCAGGACGAGTTGATCGAGTTGCGGCGTGACCTCCACCGGCACCCCGAGCTCGGCCGCCAGGAGTTCCGCACCACCCGCCTGCTGCGCGAGCGGCTGGTCGCGGCCGGCCTGGAGCCGCGGGTGCTGCCGGGCGGCACCGGACTGCTGGTGGACCTGGTGCCGCCGGGCACCGCGCCCGGCACCCCGCTGCTGGCCTTCCGCGCCGACATCGACGCGCTGCCGATCGACGACGCCAAGAAGGACGTCCCGTACCGCTCCACGCTGCCCGGCCGGGCGCACGCCTGCGGCCATGACGTGCACACCGCGGTGGTGCTCGGCACCGGGCTGGTGCTGGCCCAGGCGTTGGAGGCGGGGGAGCTGACCCGGCCGGTGCGGCTGATCTTCCAGCCCGCCGAGGAGATGATGCCCGGCGGCGCGCTGGACGTGATCGCGGCCGGCGGCATGGAGGGCGTCGGCCGGATCTTCGCGGTGCACTGCGACCCGAAGGTGCCGGTCGGCCGGATCGCGCTGAAGGCCGGGGCGATCACCTCGGCCTGCGACAAGGTCCGGATCGCGGTCGACGGCCCCGGCGGCCACACCGCCCGCCCGCACCTGACCACCGACCTGGTGGGCGCGGTCGCCAAGCTGGCCGCCGAGCTGCCCGCCGCGCTCTCCCGCCGGATGGACCCGCGCTGGGGCGTCTCGCTGGTCTGGGGCCGGATCGCGGCCGGCTCCGCGCCGAACGTGATCCCGCAGCACGCCGAGCTGGAGGGCACCGTCCGCTGCCTGGAGCTGGCCGGCTGGCGGGAGGCGCCCGAGGTGCTGGAGGAACTGATCGCCCACTTCGCCGAGACCTACCGCGCCAAGTGGACGCTCGACTACCACCGGGGCGTCCCGCCGGTGGTCAACGAGGCCGTCTCGATCGAGCGGCTGGAGAGCGCGATGAACGCCCGCTTCGCCGAGGGGCGCGGCCCGGTGGTCGAACCCACCGAGCAGAGCCTCGGCGGCGAGGACTTCTCCTGGTACCTGGAGCACGCCCCCGGCGCGCTGGCCCGGCTGGGCGTCCGCGGCCCGCACGAGAAGGGCGCGCGCGACCTGCACCAGGGCGACTTCGACGCGGACGAGCGGGCGATCGCGGTCGGCGTCGAGCTGTTCGCCGCGCTGGCCCTGGAGCACGCCGGGGCCTGAACCGGCCCGGCCCGCAGCACCGAGCGGGACGAGTGGGGCGGGCCCTTCCGGCGGAGGGTCGCTGCGTGGTCGAATCACCGCGCGACGATCACCCGGGGGAGGGCCCGTACCCATGCACAGCACCCGCCGCAGGCTCCTGTTCGCCGCCGACCCGGCCGCACCGCCGGTCGACCGGATCGACGTCAAGGCGCACGGCGCCAAGGGCGACGCCGGCTGGGCCTTCGACGGCATCGGCGCCACCGGTTTCACCGGCGTCCGGGCCACCTGGAACGACGGCAACGGCTTCCACCTGACCTGCACGTGCGGGACGGTCGGTTTCACCGGGTGCCAGACCGACCGCAACCGCCGCAACGGCCGCAACGACAACGCCGTCCCCGGCGGCTACGCGGGCTTCCGGATCACCGCCCCGGCCGGCGGCAACGCCCTCCCGGTCGCGCTGACCGGCTGCGCCACCCACGTCTCCGGCGACGACGCGCCCGGCGGCCTGCTCGCCCCCGACTACGGGGTGTACGCCGACCGCGCGCTGCGGGTGCTGCTCACCGGCTGCGTGCCGACCGGCACGGTGGCCGGCGTGCGGGACGACGCGGGCGCGGTGGTCGACACCGGCACCACCCTGCACGACCGGACCACCGCGACGGGCGTGTCCTACAACGTCCCCCCGCCCGCGCTCACCCCGGTCGGCAACGCCCCGCAGCCCGCCGACTCGGGCTACGGCACCTGGTCCTTCGACCCGGCCGTCGCGAGCGACCTGAGCACCCGGCCGGTCCCGGGCAACGTCTACCTGGTGCGGGTGGAGACGCACCAGCCGGTCACCGTCTCGGCGGTCTCGGTGCTGCTGGCCGCGGTGGGCTCCGGCTTCACCGCGGGCAACCTGGCCGGCGTGTACGACCGCACCGGCCGCCTGCTGGCGAGCACCGCGGAGCAGTCGGCGGCCTGGTCGTCCGGGGCGAACCAGCTGTGCCGGATGCCGCTGTCCGCGCCGGTCACGCTGGGCCCCGGCTTCCACTGGGTGGCGCTGCTGGCCAACGCGGCCACCCCGCCGTCCTTCGCCCGGGGTTCGACCTTCCCGAACCCGGGCGCCTTCCTGAACGCCGGGCTCATCCCGGCCACCTACCGGGTCGCGCACCTGAACGGCACCGCCGGCGCGCTGCCCGCCTCGTTCGACCCGGCGCAGAACCGGAACACCACGACGCAGATGTTCTGGGTGGGCCTGGGCTGACCGGCCCGGGGCGCCGCGCCGGCCCGCCCGGCGCGGCACCTTCTCGGGGCCCCGGCGGAGGCGTACCGTGGTGGCCCGATACCAGCCGGTAATGAACATCGGGTTGTCCGCGTGTGGTGCTATGTCCGTATTTGCCTGGATGTGTGACCACATTTTGATAACAACCCGGATGCCTCCGCAGGCCGTAACACAACCGTGTTCTACGCGCGTTACGGTGGCGCTCGACCACGCCAACCGGGTGTGTGAGAAGGAGAAACTCCCTTGCGCCGTTCACTCAAGCTCGCCGCGGTCGTGCTCTCGGGTTCCCTGGGCATGGCTTCGCTCGCCGCCTGCGGCGCAAAGAGCACCGACAACAACTCCACCTCGGCCGGTGCCGGCAGCTCGTCGTTCAAGGTCGGCATGGCCTACGACATCGGCGGCCGCGGCGACCAGTCCTTCAACGACTCCGCCGCGCGCGGCCTGGACCAGGCCAAGAGCGAGCTGGGCGCCACCATCAACGAGGCCGAGGCCAAGTCCGGCGAGTCCGAGGGCGACAAGGAGCAGCGCCTGAAGTCCCTGGTCACCAGCGGCTTCAACCCGATCATCGCGGTCGGCTTCGTGTACCAGGACGCGGTCAACAAGGTCGCCGCCGAGAACCCGAACGTCAAGTTCGCGATCATCGACTCCTCCTCGGCCGACCAGCCGAAGAACGTCACCTCGCTGACCTTCTCCGAGGAGCAGGGCTCCTTCCTGGCCGGCGTGGCCGCGGCCAACAAGTCGAAGGCCAAGCACGTCGGCTTCATCGGCGGCGTCCAGTCCGAGCTGATCAAGAAGTTCGAGGCCGGCTACACCGCGGGCGCCAAGTCCGTCGACCCGAACATCCAGGTCGAGGTCACCTACCTGACCACCCCGCCGGACTTCACCGGCTTCGCCGACCCGGGCAAGGGCAAGCAGGCCGCGCAGGGCCAGCTCGACAAGGGCGCGGACGTCATCTACTCGGCCGCCGGCTCCTCCGGCACCGGCGCGATCGAGGCCGTGGCCTCCGCCTCCGGCGGCGACAAGTGGGCCATCGGCGTCGACTCCGACCAGGCCAAGCAGCCGGCCCTGGAGAAGTACAAGGCCCGCATCCTCACCTCGATGGTGAAGAACGTCGACAAGGCCGTCTTCACCTACGTCAAGTCGGCGAAGGACGGCAGCGTCCAGGGCGGCGTGCAGAACTTCGACCTGAAGGCGGCCGGCGTCTCGCTGGCCACCACCGGCGGCAACATCGACGACATCAAGGCGAAGATCGACGCCGCCACCCAGCAGATCACCAGCGGCCAGACCACCGTCCCGACCGCCCCGTAAGACGGTTCCGCCTCCGCCGCCCGCCCGCCGGGCGGCCCGCGGGGGCCGGAGCGGATCTCGCACGGCAGGGGCCCGGACGGACGCGCCCGAACGCGCGCCCGTCCGGGCCCCTGCCGGTTCCGCGCCCCGCCGTCCGACCGCCGCACCGCGCCCGGCCCGCGCGGCCCGGCCCCCGGGTTTCCCCCTGAGCCCTCAGCGCGACGAAGCGCCCGACGACCAGCAGGAGATCGCCATCACCCCCTCCGACACCGCCCCCACCGGCGGCACCCCCAGCGCGGGGACGGCGACACCTGCCGTCGAACTGCGCGGCATCACCAAGCGCTTCCCCGGTGTGGTGGCCAACCACGACATCGACATCACCGTGCGGCGGGGCACCGTGCACGCGCTGATGGGCGAGAACGGCGCGGGCAAGTCCACCCTGATGAAGATCCTCTACGGGATGCAGAAGCCGGACGAGGGCACCATCGCCGTCGACGGCGAGCAGGTGGAGTTCTCCACCCCTGCGGACGCCATCGCGCGCGGCATCGGCATGGTCCACCAGCACTTCATGCTGGCCGACAACTTCACCGTCTGGGAGAACATCGTCCTGGGCGGCGAAGGCCTGTACGGCATCGGCGCCAGGGCCAAGGCGCGGATCCGCGAGCTCTCCGACCAGTACGGCCTCGGCGTGAAGCCGGACGCGCTGGTCGAGGACCTGGGCGTGGCCGACCGGCAGCGGGTCGAGATCCTCAAGGTGCTGTACCGCGGCGCCCGGATCCTGATCCTCGACGAGCCGACCGCCGTCCTCGTCCCGCAGGAGGTCGACGCGCTGTTCGACAACCTGCGCGAGCTCAAGGCCGAGGGCGTCACCGTCATCTTCATCTCGCACAAGCTGCACGAGGTGCTCTCGGTGGCCGACGCGATCAGCGTGATCCGCCGCGGCACCACGGTCGGCGACGCCGACCCGCGCCGGGTCACCGCCCGGCAGCTGGCCGAACTGATGGTCGGCGCCGAGCTGCCCTCCCCGGAGAGCCGCGAGTCCACCGTCACCGACACCGAGATGCTCCGGGTCGAGGGCCTGCGGATCGCCAAGCCGGACGCCGAGGGCGTCGAGCGCGTCGTCCTGGACGACGTGTCGCTGCGGATCCGCAAGGGCGAGATCCTCGGCATCGCCGGCGTCGAGGGCAACGGCCAGGCCGAACTGGTCGAGGCCATCATGGGCATGCTGCCGCTGGACGCCGGCACCGTCGCGCTGGACGGCACCGACCTGACCGGCACCCTGACCCGGGCCCGCCGCGAGGCCGGCATCGGCTACATCCCCGAGGACCGGCACCGGCACGGCCTGCTGCTGGAGGCCCCGCTCTGGGAGAACCGGATCCTCGGCCACGTCACCGAGCGGCCCAACTCCAAGGGCGTCCTGCTCGACCCGGCCGGCGCCCGCGCCGACACCCAGCGGATCGTCGAGGAGTACGACGTCCGCACCCCCGGCATCGAGGTCACCGCGGCCTCGCTGTCCGGCGGCAACCAGCAGAAGCTGATCATCGGCCGGGAGATGAGCCACTCCCCGAAGCTGCTGATCGCCGCCCACCCCACCCGCGGCGTGGACGTCGGCGCGCAGGCCCAGATCTGGGAGCAGATCCGCTCCGCCCAGCGCGAGGGCCTGGCGGTGCTGCTGATCTCCGCCGACCTGGACGAGCTGATCGGCCTGTCCGACACCATCCGGGTGATCTACCGCGGCCGCCTGGTCGCCGACGCCGACCCGGCCACCGTCACCGCCGAGGACCTGGGCAGCGCCATGACCGGCGCCGCCACCGGCCACATCGAGTCCGACCCGGAGGCCGTCGCCCAGGCGCAGGCCACCGCCGCCGAGGGCACCGAGTCCGCGGCCGGCCGGCCGGCCGACGCACCGGCCGACACCCCGTCCACCGACACCGCCGACGACGAGCAGGCGGGGGAGTAACCACATGACCAGTCCCAACCCCCCGGCCGCGCCCGCGGCCAAGCGGTCGCTGCGCGAGCGCGTCGACCTGGAGCGGATCGGGCTCGCCCTGGCCGCCCCCGTGCTGGCGGTGCTGCTGTCGCTGATCATCGCCGGTGGCCTGCTGGCGGCCTCCGGCCGCGACCCGTTCGACGCGTTCACCATCATGTGGAACTACGGCACCGCGTCCGACGGACAGGTCGCCGTGCTGAACAAGGCCACCGTGTACTACCTGGCCGCGGCCGCCGCCGCGTTCGGGTTCCGGATGAACCTGTTCAACATCGGCATCGAGGGCCAGTACAAGCTGGCCATGATGTTCGCCGCGTTCGTCGGCACCCAGGTCGACCTGCCGGCCTTCCTGCAGATCCCGCTGCTGCTGCTGGTCGCGATGTGCGTCGGCGGCCTGTGGGCCTCGATCGCCGGCCTGCTGAAGGTCTACCGGGGCGTCAGCGAGGTCATCTCGACCATCATGCTGAACGCCATCGCCACCGCCGTGATCGGCGTGCTGCTGGTGCCCGGCGTCTTCGCGCCGAAGACCAGCGGCACCACCAACTCGATCCAGACCGGCAAGATCTCCGAGTCCAGCCACTTCTTCTCGATCGAGACCCAGGGCGGCACCCTGTGGGGCTTCATCGTGATCGCGGTGCTGGTCGGCGTGGTCTTCCAGTTCACCCTGAACCGCACCCGGTTCGGCTTCGACCTGCGCGCCACCGGCCGCTCGGAGAGCGCCGCCGGTGCCTCCGGCGTCAACGTCAAGCGCATGGTGATCACCTCGATCGTGGTCTCCGGCGCGCTGGCCGGCCTGGTCGGCCTGCCCGAACTCATGCAGAACACCCCGTACTTCGGGCAGAACGTGCAGACCGGCCTCGGCTTCATCGGCATCTCGGTGGCGCTGCTCGGCCGCAACACCCCGATCGGCATCGCGTTCTCCGCGCTGCTGTTCGCCTTCCTGGACGCCTCCGGCGCCCAGCTGCCCACCCGGGGCGACTACCCGTCCGAGATCATCCCGGTGATCCAGGGCACCATCGTCATCTGTGTCGTCGTGGCCTACGAACTGGTGCGCCGCTACGGCCTCAAGCGCCAGCAGCAGAAGGTCGGCGCCGAGCTCGCCGCGCAGGCTGCCGCGGCCGCCCAGAAGGAGGTCGCGGCATGAGCACCGCAGTCGCCGACAAGCCCAAGACGCCGGCCGCGCCCGCGAAGCGGGCCAAGCTCACCTGGCCGGTGGTGCTGCTGCTGATCGCGCTCGCCCTGGTGCTGTTCGCCGCGGTCGGCGCGGCCACCGGCAACCACGGCCTGACCTCCTCCGGCCAGATCGGCGCCGCGCTGGCCTCCGCCGTCCCGATCGCGATGGCCGGCCTCGGCGGCCTCTGGTCGGAGCGCGCGGGCGTGGTCAACATCGGCCTCGAAGGCATGATGGTGGCCGGCACCTTCTGCGGCGCCTGGGGCGGCTTCCTGGTCAACCCGTGGGTCGGCCTGCTGGCCGGCATGGTCGGCGGCGCGCTCGGCGGCCTGCTGCACGCGCTGGTCACCGTCACCTTCGGCGTCGACCACATCGTCTCCGGCGTCGGCATCAACCTGCTGATCCCCGGCATCTGCGCGTACGTCAACCGGATCTACTACAAGGACTACGTGAACGACGGCGCCGGCGCCAACCAGTCGCCGCCCGCCGACTCGCTGCCGACCCTCACCGTCCCCGGCCTGTCCGGCTGGCTGGGCGACGTCGAGAAGCACCACTGGTTCCTGGTCTCCGACGTGGCCGGCATCGTCCGCGGCCTGGTCACCGACCTGTCGGTGGTCACCCTGATCGCCGCCGCGTTCCTGGTCGCCAGCTACTTCCTGCTCTGGCGCACCGTGTTCGGCCTGCGGCTGCGCTCCTGCGGCGAGAACCCGACCGCCGCCGAGTCGCTGGGCGTCAACGTCTACAAGTACAAGTACCTCGCGGTGATCTCCTCCGGCGCCTTCGCGGGCCTCGGCGGCGCGTACCTCTCGCTGGTCGCCGCGCACTTCTACCGGGACGGCCAGACCCAGGGCCGCGGCTTCATCGGCCTGGCCGCGATGATCTTCGGCAACTGGATGCCGGGCGGCCTGGCCGCCGGCGCGGGCCTGTTCGGCTTCACCGACAGCCTCCAGCTGCGCGACGCCGACTCGGTGCACGTGCTGCTGCTGGTGGTCGCCATCGCGATGGCGCTGCTCGCCGTCTGGCAGTTCTACCGCCGCAAGCTCACCGCCGGCCTGATCAGCACCGTCGTCGCGGGCGGCGTCGCCACCTGGTACGCCTGCACCGACGAGGTGCAGCGCCCGCTGATCGTCGCCACCCCGTACGTGATCACCCTGGTGGTGCTCGCGCTGGCCTCGCAGCGGCTGCGGATGCCCAAGGCGGACGGCCAGATCTACCGCAAGGGGCAGGCCAAGTGACGGCGGCCGCGACGGACGTCGACTGGGAGGCGCTGCGGGAGGCCGCCCGGGCCGCGATGCGGCACGCGTACGCCCCCTACAGCAAGTACCCGGTCGGGGCCGCCGCGCTGGTCGAGGACGGCCGCACGGTGGTCGGCTGCAACGTGGAGAACGCCTCGTACGGCCTCGGCCTGTGCGCCGAGTGCGGGCTGGTCTCCGCGCTGCACGCCTCCGGCGGCGGCCGGCTGGTCGCCTTCACCTGCGTGGACGGCGGCGGCGAGCTGCTGATGCCGTGCGGGCGCTGCCGCCAGCTGCTGTACGAACACGGCGGACCCGACCTGCTGGTCGAACTGCCCTCCGGGGTGCGGCCGATGAGCGAGGTCCTGCCGGACGCGTTCGGGCCGGAGAAGTTGTAGCTGATCAGCTGGTTACGCGCGTAGAGTGTCGCGGGAGGACATCCCGCGGCACTCTACGCATTTCACCCCCCATGGAGCACGTGTAATGGACGCCATCTCCGTCATCCGGGCCAAGCGCGACCGGGGCGAACTGACCGACCCCCAGATCGACTGGGTCATCGACGCCTACACCCGCGGCGAGGTCGCCGACGAGCAGATGTCCGCCCTCGCGATGGCGATCCTGCTCAACGGCATGACCCCCCGGGAGATCAGCCGCTGGACCGACGCGATGATCCGCTCCGGCGAACGGATGGACTTCGCCGCGCTCGGCGTCCCCACCGCCGACAAGCACTCCACCGGCGGCGTCGGCGACAAGATCACCCTCCCGCTCGCCCCGCTGGTCGCCGCCTGCGGCGCCGCCGTCCCGCAGCTCTCCGGCCGCGGCCTCGGCCACACCGGCGGCACCCTCGACAAGCTGGAGTCCATCCCCGGCTGGCGCGCCCTGCTCTCCAACGAGGAGATGCTCGACGTGCTGCGCACCGCCGGCGCCGTCATCTGCGCGGCCGGCGACGGGCTCGCCCCCGCCGACAAGAAGCTCTACGCGCTCCGGGACGTCACCGGCACCGTCGAGGCGATCCCGCTGATCGCCTCCTCGATCATGTCCAAGAAGATCGCCGAAGGCACCGGCGCCCTCGTCCTGGACGTCAAGGTCGGCTCCGGCGCGTTCATGAAGAACCTCGACGACGCCCGCGAACTCGCGCGCACCATGGTCGGGTTGGGCCGCACGGCGGGCGTCGCCACGGTCGCCCTGCTCACCGACATGTCCACCCCGCTCGGCCTCACCGCCGGCAACGCGCTCGAAGTCCGCGAATCCGTCGAGGTGCTGGCCGGCGGCGGCCCCGCCGACGTCGTCGAACTCACCCTCGCCCTCGCCCGCGAGATGCTGGCCGCCGCCGGCGTCCAGGGCAAGGACCCCGCCGACGCCCTCCGCGACGGCACCGCCATGGACCACTGGCGCCGCATGATCACCGCCCAGGGCGGCGACCCCGACGCCCCGCTCCCCACGGCCCGCGAGACCCACGTCGTCCCGGCCCCCGCCACCGGCGTCCTCACCGCCCTCGACGCCTACGCCGTCGGCGTCGCCGCCTGGCGCCTCGGCGCCGGCCGGGCCCGCAAGGAGGACCCGGTCCAGGCCGGCGCCGGCGTCGAACTCCACGCCAAGCCCGGCGACCGCGTCACCGCCGGCCAGCCGCTGCTCACCCTGCACACCGACACCCCCGAGCGCTTCCCCTACGCCCTGGAGGCCCTGGACGGCGCCGTCGCCGTCGCCCCGGCCGGCACCGCCTTCACCCCGGCGCCGATCGTGCTGGACCGGATCGGCTAGCCGCGCGCCGGCGTCCTGCCGGCCGCCGCAGGTGCGCAGGACGCCGGTGTCGAGCTTCCGGGCGCCGACGGTGACCGTGTCTGCCGGAGGCGAAGTTCCGGCGGTCGGCGGAGGCCGGTTCGGAGCGGACGGTGCCGGTGCCCGGGCGGGGTGGTCGGTCGCCGCGCCCTCCCTCGGTGCGACCTCGACGACGAGGAGGGGGCGGGCGGCCGGGCGGACGGCGGGCGTGGTTGGGACGGGGACGGGGGCTCCAGGGGCCGGCCCCGGGTCACCTGTTCGAAGGATTCGCACCGGGCGTCCGGTTGACGGCGGACCGGCTCGACGACGGTCCCGGGCCGCCGGCCCGGGACGAGTGCGCGGTGCACCAGGCCGTCGCCGATCTCCGGGGCCCGCGGCTCCGGCACCGCGGGCACCCGGTCGGCCAGTGCCCGCGGCGCCGGGTGTTCGTCGGTCAGGCCCGGAGGGTGGCGCCCTGCTCGCGGCGGGCCGCGTGGGCGCGGCGGGTGGCGTGGAGGGTGACGCCGGCCGCGCCGGCCATGGCGGCGAGGGCGACGGCGGCGGTGCCCGACCAGCCGGTGGAGTGGTAGGCGTCGGCGCCGAGGGTGCCGCCGAGGCTGTTGCCCAGGTAGTAGGCGATCAGGTAGAGGGCGGACGCCTGGGCGCGGCCGGTGGTGGCGGTGCGGCCGACCGAGGAGGAGGCGGTGGCGTGGCCGGCGAAGAAGCCGGCGGTGATCAGGACCAGGCCGAGGACCGCGCAGGCCAGGGAGTCCGCGAGGGAGAGCAGCAGGCCCGCCGTGGTGGTGGAGACCGCCAGGTAGAGGGTGCCCCGACGGCCCCAGCGGGCGGTCAGCCGGCCCGCCGAGGCGGAGGACGCGGTGCCGACCAGGTAGACCACGAAGACCGACGCGGCCACCGACTGCGGGAGGTGGAAGGGCGCGGCCGTGAGCCGGTAGCCGACCGTGTTGTAGACCGCGCCGAAGACCGCCATGAACAGCATGCCCAGCGCGTACAGCCGCAGCAGCAGCGGGTCGCGCAGGTGGCCCGAGACGGTCGCGGCCAGCGCCCGGGCGGCGACCGGCGCGCGGCGGAAGTGCCGGGCGCGCGGGACCAGGGCGCGGAAGGCCAGCGCCGCGAGCAGCGCCAGGCCCGCCGAGACCGCCAGGCCCCAGCGCCAGCCCCACGCGGCCCCGGCCCAGCCCGAGACCAGTCGGCCGCCCATTCCGCCGATCGAGTTCCCGGCCACGTACAGCCCCATCGCGGAGGCCAGCGCCGCCGGGTGGACCTCCTCGGCGAGGTAGGCCATCGCGGTCGCGGGCAGCCCCGCCAGCGCCGCGCCCTGCACGGCGCGCAGCACCACCAGCGTGGTGAGGTCCGGGGCGAACGGCAGGGCCAGCGCGAGCAGCGCGGCGGCGAGCGTGGACGCCGTCATCACCGCGGTGCGCCCGTAGCGGTCGGACAGGGCGCTGGCCGGGAGCAGCGCGAGCGCCAGCCCGAGGGTGGCGGCGGACGCCGTCCAACTGGCCTGGCCCGGAGTCAGGCCGAGGTCGGCGGAGAGCAGCGGCAGCAGGCCCTGGGTCGAGTACAGCAGGACGAAGGTGGCCACCCCCGCCGCGAACAGGGCGAGGTTGGCGCGGCGGAAGTCCCGGCTGCCCGGGCGCAGGCGCAGGTCGGTGGCGGCGGGGGTGGCGGCGGGGGTGGCGGCGGGGGCGGGCGCGGACGCCTCGGTACTGGCGGGCTGCATGACCACGACGCTAGGACCGGTCGGCCTGATGCGTCCAATGCATCAATGCGGGATCATTCATGCCGTGACGCATGAGAGCAGCTCCGCCCCCGCCCGGCTCGCCGAACTCGGGCCGGACACCGATGTGACGGTGCTCGCACCGCAGTTGGCGGAGTTCGCGGCCGTCGCCCGGCTGGAGCACGTCACCCAGGCCGCCCAGCTGCTCGGCATGCCGCAGCCCACCCTCTCGCGCGCCGTCGCCCGGCTGGAGGCCGAGCTCGGCGTCGACCTGCTCGCCCGCCAGGGCCGCACCGTCCGGCTCACCCGGGCCGGCCGGATCCTGCTGGACGCCGTCGAGCGCGCCCTCGTCGAGGTCGAGCGCGGCGTCGAGGCCGCCCGCGCCGAGGCCGACCCGGCGGCCGGCCGGGTCGCCTTCGGCTTCCTGCACACCATGGGCACCGACGCGGTGCCCGCCCTGCTGCGCGGCTTCCGCGCCGGCCACCCCCGGGTGCGCTTCCAACTCGTCCAGGACTACGGCTCCGCGATGCTGCAGCGCCTGCGGGCCGGCGAACTCGACCTCTGCCTGGTCTCCCCGCTCCCCGACGCCCCCGACCTCGTCGCCCGCCCGATCGACGAGCAGCGGCTGTACCTGAACGTCCCCGCCGAGCACCGCCTCGCGGCGCGCCGCCGGATCCGCCTCGCCGAGGTCGCCCGGGACAGCTGGGTGACGGTCGAGGAGGGGTACGGGCTGCGCCACATCATGGCGGGCTTCTGCGCCGAGGCCGGCTTCACGCCGCGGATCGCCTTCGAGGGCGAGGAGGTCGAGACCCTCCGCGGCCTGGTCGCCGCCGGCCTCGGCGTCTCCCTCCTCCCGCCCGCGCTCGTCCCCCGCCCCGGTGTCGTCGAACTGGAGGTCACCGCCCCCCGCACCCGCCGCGCGATCGGCCTGGCCTGGCACGCGCACCGGCCGCTGACACCGCCGGCGGCGGCCTTCCGCGACTTCGTGCTCTCCCGGCGGGGGAGCATCCTGGCGCACGACTAGACGAGTAGTTCCGAAGTCGGTCAGTGGTCGTAGGCGATGAGTGAGCGGGTGACGGGTCGGCCGATGGTTCGGTTGTGCCAGATCGCGCAGG